>NZ_JASIUF010000013.1:0-214839 GCF_030363895.1 Paenibacillus sp. S-12 | reverse complement strand
GCGTCTTTAGGCGCAGTTTGGCAACAGGGGGTTATACCCCAAGTGCAAACCACCCGTTGGACGGGTGGTTTTGATTGCATAATGGCTTGATTTAGAGCCATCGCTTCGGATAATGAAATCCGCGTGCACGATGGTAAGCCCAAGCTGCCAGCACCAAGATTACAGCTCCGATTCCTACGGGGAGCAGCAGAAATGACCACGAAGCACCCGTCATCATCATAAGCAGCGGATCTGCGCCCGCAGGCGGGTGAACGGTATGCGTCCACTGCATCAGGATTATGGCAAGACCGACAGCAAGCGCTAAGCTCCACGGATGCACGCCACAACTTGAGCCAATGATAAATCCGACGAGGGAACTGATGAGATGTCCGCCCACGACATTGCGCGGCTGTGCTAGCGGACTGTCCGGCAATGCGAAGAGAATGACACAGGATGCTCCAAATGGTGCCATCAGATAGGGCCAATTGCTCCATTTTTCAAGGACAGCCAGCAGCAATATGGCTAAAGCTCCACCGATTCCTGCGGTAAAATACATTTTTATGCTCATGAAATAGTTACGATTATAATCTGATCGATTCGATGTTTGTTTTACAGTTGATTGATCCATACAGCAACATCCTTCCTCGGTTCTTGTTAGGACGCGCGCTTCCAAACTACTTCTGCATCGATGTCTGAAAACTATTGTATAATGAATACAGGTATTTGTAATACGAATAATTTCGATATAATATATCGGAAAATGAAATATCTAATATACAATCGAAATTGCATGGATACGATCAAATTGGAATTGACTAAAAGAAGGAGTAAATATGATGCTGGATAAATTAGATGGGCGCCAGATTGCAACGGTATGGGCAGTTGCACAAGCGAGGAACATCAGTCAAGCTGCCGAGCAGCTTGGTTATGTGCAGTCCACTGTGACCTCACACGTTCAGTCGGTAGAGAAAATAGTAGGACATGCCTTATTTCATCGTTTGCCCCGCGGTGTGGAATTGACAGAGGCCGGAGCTATATTCATGAAGTACATGGAGCGTTGGCAGCAGCTTAATTCAGAACTAAGAGAAGAATTGCTGGAAGGACATCAGCTTGTAGGGGAGGTTGCAATAAGTATATTGGAATCGTTTTGCACGACGAGAATGCCGGCAATGCTAAAATCTATATTTCGGAAGCACCCTGGCATTAAGCTTCAGCTGATTCCAGGTTTCATGGATGATACATGCCATCGGGTGCTTAAAGGGGAGTGCGAGCTTGGAATTGTGCCTTGCCGACCGCAGATGGAAGGGGTGGAGTTCGTACCTCTTGTTCGAGAGCGTATGGTATGGGTAGTTTCAATGGATATGCGATCGCAATGGGATAAGCAAGGGTGGGAAGCGTTTGAGACGGTCAGGGTAATTGGGTTTGGGCCGCAATGCGCATATCAGACTATGGCATTCGAACTGTTGCAGGAGCGCGGGCTCAACCCGATTCAATACAGTACCTTCCACAGCATAGAGATGATGAAGCAGACGATTAAGCTTGGTTTGGGAATGGCACTGCTTCCATACAGCGCAGTGTGGGAGGAGGTAGAGCAAGGGGATTTGGAATGCCTGCCGTTACGGGAGCAATATTTGACGCATGGGCTTATATGGAAACAGGGGGATGATTTATCCCCCGCAGCGATTACCATACGTGACATACTGGTCAATCGTTTCATGATGGACTAATAGGCTAGGGCAAATCAAGTATGTATGGATACTATGATAGTGGCAAAGGTTTTTTGTCCTCTTTTTTGCTGCGACAAGCAGCAGCATATTGCTTGTTAGGGTCGCACTCATCATCGATAGCGATGGATTGAGTCGACAGCTCTTCCTTCCATTGGGCAGGCAATGGACAATTGGTAACGAGCATTTGGAAGCTGGATAAATCAGCGATTTTGATTAAACCGATTTTCTCGCATTTCGTTATATCTGCAACTAGTATCGTTTGTTTCGCATGCTGGAGCATAATTTTGCGCATTTCGGCTTCATCCTCATTGGCATCGGTTACTCCATGCTTCAGATCGATGCCGGAGCAGGAAAGAAAGGCTTTGTCGGCAGTGTATCGGGAAAGAGATTTGGCAGCAGCGTGGCCAGAATAGGATAGCGAGCGGCGACGAAGCGTGCCGCCTGTGCTGATTAATCTGATATCCTCGGCATCCGCCAGCTCCATGAGGACGTTAAGCGAGTTCGTGATGACGGTCAATTGTTTATGTGTTTTTATGATCTTGGCAATGTGAAGTGAAGTTGTACTGGAGTCGAGCATAATCGTATCCCCGTTACGGATAAGTTTAGCGCATTTTGTTCCGATCCACTTCTTCTCCGATAAATAACAGTCCTCGCGCACCCATACAGGGACCTCGGAGCTAACGGAAGTCTCTGCTAAAAAAGCCCCCCCATGCGTTCTAAGCAGGAGCCCTTCCTTCTCCATGCGACCCAGGTCTCTTCGCACTGTCTCTTCGGTTACTCGAAACTGCTTGCTGAGCTCTGCGACGAGGACTCTGCCGTCTTTGTACAGGTGCTGCATGATGCGTTTTCGGCGTTCAATGGCTAACAATGGCATTCACACATCCTTACGATATGGTTGACAATGGTGGCATCTTCTTTATGTAGAACTATATTATAGCGAAATATGGTATTTTTGACGAGTTAAGATAGCTTAACATTTTACAAAATAATTGAACCTCCAATTCTTGCTGGTCATCTAGCGAAAAAGGGAATAGACTAAGGGAGAGTTATCCATTCTTTATGTCGTTCGAATCGATTACATGGAATGAATAGGACAAGGGAGATGATCGAATGATGTCAGCACAGACACAGCCTACACTCGTTTTTCCCGTAATTAGTGACGTACATATCGACCCATCTGGTGAAGAAAGTGTTGTTAAGTTCGAACGTGCGATGTTGCAGTTGAATGCGAGGGCGCCTCATCAGGATGCATTCGTGATCGTAGGTGACTTGACAAACAACGGACTAGAAGAAGAATATGATCGCAATATGGAGGTTTTTTACAAGCACAAACTTCCAGAAGCAAAGCCGCTCATTGCGATTGGCAACCACGACTATTGGAATGGACTTCCGATCGAGGAGGCGCAGGCACGCTTTCTAGCGAAAACGGAAATGCCTTCATTATATTTTCATGAGGTGATAAAGGGCTATCATTTCATCGTGTTGGCGACGGAGGACAAAGTTACATCAGGATACTTTTCGTTGGAACAAATTGCATGGCTTCGCGAACAGCTGCAAATGGCTGCAGCAGATTCATCAGATCGGCCCATTTTTGTATTCTTGCACCAACACTTGAAGGACACGGTTTACGGCAGTGAGGATTGGGGCATCTTGGACAACATTGAACCTCTGATGGAGGCATTGCGCCCCTATCCGCAGGTGATCACATTCTCTGGACATTCTCACTATCCGCTTCAAGATCCGCGCAGCATCCATCAGAAGGATTTTACTTCCGTTGGAACAGCCTCGCTAAGCTATATGGAAGTGGAGCATGGCAAGCTGCAGGGAAACTTGCCGTTAAGGGGCGAGTATTTCAGTCAAGGCTGCCTTGTTGAGGTGTATGAGGATCGCGTTGCTATTCATAGGCTTGATTTCGTGTATGAACGGGAGCTTGGAGATACATGGGTCGTACCTCAGCCGGCCTCTCGATCTTCCTTCATCTATACCAATATTCGAGATGCAGAAGCACCGACCTTCCCGCCGCATGCGGTTCTTCTTGTAGAAGCAGACTGTACAACATCGAATTCGACCGTCATTATTTTCGATCAAGCGATAGATAATGAGCTTGTACATTCTTATCGAATTTCATTTAAGCCTCATGCAGCAGATGCAGCTGTCGAGTATTTTGCATACTCTGAGTATTATAAGTACCCTGTTCCCGAAAAGCTTCGTCTTGAGATTCCAGGGTTGGAACCAGATCGTGAGTACTTGATTACCGTGCAGGCGATCGATGCTTTCGGGAATGTGAGCGAGCAAATGCTGCAAGGCAGCTGCCGCACATGTCCTGCAGAAGCATTGACGGATAGAGTTCGGACAAACTAAGTCCTTGCTTTTGTAAGCAACGAAACGGTTTATCCATAGGGAGTGTCCTTCGCAAGGAATTGCGTTAGGTCACTCTTTTTTTACTTCAAGGTGAAAAAACATGGAAAAGTATCAATAATCGTTGCTTTGTCATATATTCGTGAAAGCGCTCTTCTTATACAATTGATGGTAATCAGACAGGAGATAAGAACAGGATCGCGCTTGCTTCAAATTTAATCGCTTTGCATTCCGGGACAAACATGATACTAGGAGGGATTCATGAATGGCGAAAACATCCGATGCGACGGAACCATCAGTGGGCTTGAGTCTCGATAAGCATCAGAAAAGTGCCTTTAAGCGCTTTTTTATGCAAATAGATATTCAACTAATGGTACTGCCTGCACTTGCGCTAATCTTTATCTTTTCATACATTCCAATGTATGGTGTGCTCATTGCGTTTCAAGATTACAAGATGGGCTCTAACTTATTGAATAATAATTGGGTTGGGTTGAAGCACTTTATTTACTTCTTCAACGCACCTGAGTTCTACCCTGTCATGCGCAATACGATTATTATCAGCTTTTTGAAGTTCATCTTCGGCTTCCCTGCGCCAATCATTCTTGCTCTTATGTTAAATGAGGTGCGCAAGATAGCGTTCAAGCGCATCATTCAGACGGTTACTTATCTGCCTCACTTCCTGTCTTGGGTCGTAATCGGATCGATGGTTACGTCCATGCTCTCGGTTGATAATGGAAGCGTGAACATGCTGCTGGAAAAGCTGAGGTTCATTGATGAGCCAATCAACTTCCTGTCGATGACGGAATATTTCTGGACAATTCTCGTCACAACGAATGTATGGAAGGAAATCGGCTTTGCTTCGATTGTGTACTTGGCAGCCATTGCGGGTATTGATCCGCATCTGTATGAAGCGGCCGCTATTGATGGTGCGAGCCGACTTAAACAGATTTATTTAATTACACTCCCATGTATTATGCCGGTTGTTATTATCTTTATGATCCTGGCTATTGGCAATCTGATGAATGCAGGCTTTGAGGATATTATGATTTTGGCTTCTAACCCGGCCCTACGGGAAGTGTCAGATTCACTTGATGTCTATGTCGTACGTGTCGGTATCGATAATTACAGGTACTCCTATGCAACGGCAATTGGTCTGTTCAAGGCTCTCG
Organism: Paenibacillus sp. S-12; assembly: GCF_030363895.1. NCBI lineage: Bacteria > Bacillati > Bacillota > Bacilli > Caryophanales > Paenibacillaceae > Paenibacillus > Paenibacillus sp. S-12. The sequence goes on along the minus strand of NZ_JASIUF010000013.1, from coordinate 209,606 downwards.
TAAGTGTTACGCTGCTGACATTTGCCAACTTTATCGCAAGAAGAACAGGCAATAGCTTATGGTGATGAATGACTCTATTAGGGGAGGACGTAATCGATGATTCGTGATAGCTTAGCAGACCGAATTTTAACGGTTTTCATCTATGTATTTCTTATCCTGCTGGCCTTTTCAGCTTTTTATCCGTTCTGGAACTCGCTTGTTATATCCTTCAATGACGGAATGGATACATCTAAGGGCGGAATTACATTTTGGCCGCGCCAGTTCTCTCTGGAGAACTATAGAATTGTGTTCGAAGATGCAAGACTTATGAATGGATTCGTCGTTGCGGCACTGCGCACGGTGATCGGTACAGTATCTGCCATATTGTGTACCTCGATTTTTGCGTACGGCATGTCAAAGCGTGAACTGATGGGTCGCAAATATTACATGATCATGTGTATTATCACGATGTATTTCGGTGGCGGGTTAATCCCGACTTACATGCTTATTCGTGGGCTTGGATTGTTCAACTCTTTCTGGGTATTCATCATTCCTGCGCTGATTAGTGTATGGAACATGATTATATTCCGCACCTTCTTCCAGGGGCTTCCGCAAGGTCTTGAGGAATCTGCGAAGATTGATGGCTGCGGGAACTGGGGCACTTATTTCCGAATTGTACTGCCGCTATCGGGACCGGTAGTCGCGACATTGGCATTGTTCACCGCAGTTGCGCACTGGAATGAATGGTTCGTAGCGAGCATTTATATCATGGACGAGAATTTGATGCCGATCCAAACGGTACTAAGACAGATTCTATTTTCCAATATTGCTTCCGAGCAAATTTCTAATCTGGATTCTAGCTCATTAGCGCGCCTCAATGCAGCAAAGAGCATTACATCCAAATCGTTGACGATGGCGACGATTATGGTAGCAACGATTCCAATTGTATGTGTGTACCCGTTCCTGCAGAAGTATTTTGTTAAGGGTGTATTGGTTGGTTCGCTTAAGGAATAGTCGGATCCGCTCTGATGTCATCCGCGTTTAGAGCATTCACTGCTTTAAACATAGATTAGAACTTACAAATTGAAAGGGGAAAAGAACCAGTGAAGAACAAGAGAAAACTTCTTCTGAGCGTGTTGTCGGTCTTTATGGTGTTCACCATGATGGTAGGCTGCAGCAGCGGTGGCAATACACCACAAGCGAACGAGCCGGCTAAGCAAGGTGAAGGAACGGAAAACAGCAATAGTGAAGCATCTAAGAGTGATGTGTACGAACTGGGCAAGGAGCCTCTTGAGGTTACGTTCTTCGGAAACTACGGCTGGTATGATATGCCGAAGTGGGGCAAGGATCCGGCTTCGAAATGGATTCAAGACAATAAGAAAATTTCGGTGAAGGCTATCAGTTCTGGCGGTAATGCGGCTCAAAAGCTGCAGACGATGATCGCCGGCAATGAATTGCCAGACATCATTTGGACTGACCGCGGTGCAGACGTAGAGCGTCTGCGCGAAGCGGATATGCTGGTTCCTTTGGATGAATATATCGATAAGTATCCGAACTTCAAGAAATACTTAACGAAAGATCATCTTGGCATGCTTCGTTCTCCAGACGGCAAGCTCTATCAGCTTCCGAACTACTATACGACGCAGCCAAACGGAAATGCAGGCTACGCGATCAACAAGCGCATTTATAAGGACCTGGGCTCGCCTCCATTGAATACAACGGATGATTTGTATAATTATTTGAAAGCGGTTAAGGCAAAGTATCCGGATGTCATTCCATTCGAAACAGGCTTGGCTAAAGAAGGCCATGGTGTTGATCAGATCTATTCCAGCTTCAAGGAAGGCAATCTGACCTTTACAAGATTTTATGGAGTACCGGATGGCGATAAGATTGTGTCCATTTATAAAGACGAACCGTTCCGTGAATCTGCACTCTTTGTCGCGAAGCTGATGCGTGAAAAGCTGATGACGCAGGATGCGAATACACAAACAGAAGATCAAATTAAAGAGAAAGCAATGAATGGAAAGTTCGCAGTCATTGCGGGTCCAGATCCATTCAAGTATATTAGTGCAGCCGATGCGGAGTTGAAGAAGAAAGATCCAGATGGCGGATACGAGTTCATCCAGCCTATCGCAAAGGCAGGTTTGGATCGCAGTAAAATTTACCCAGGCACTTACAATCAGTTAGGCTGGAACGTAGCGCTTATAACGAAAAATGCAAAAAATCCCGAAGCGATCTTCGCGATGCTCGACTGGATGACTGGTCCAGAGGCATCCATGGTTGAGAACTGGGGCCCTCCAGGACCAGACGGCTATTGGAATGGATTTGAAGCAGATGGTGTTACTCCGATCTTCAATAAGGATAAATATTTGAACGATCCAGGCCCGCTTGCAGATATTAATGGTGTAGCTGGTAACCTGGTATGGGTAGGCAACACGGTATACATGGACAATACAAAGAAGCAAATGCTGTCTCAATTGTCCCCAGACCAAATCGACTTTAACACTCGCTGGCAGATGGAAATAACTTGGGGCACGCAAGCGGACTACACTGAATTTTTGAATTGGGAGCCGCTTCCGGACAGCAAAGAAGGAACAATTAGACAAAGTGTAAGAGATATTTGGACAACAGCAAGAGCAAAGGCAATGTATGGCAAGACGGACGAAGAAGTGCTGGCTATATTGGATAAAGCACATGATGACTCGATGAAGCTGGGACTTCAAGAGCTCCTAGACCATGTTGCAAAGGTATGGAACGAGAATAAGAAAGCGATGGGGAGATAAAGGTTAGAATAATTCGGTTCGACGAATTAAGGAAAGAAGGCTTGCGTTGATCGCAGGCCTTCTTTTTTATGAATATTGCAGTGTGTACCTGTTGGATCGTTAGAAGGACATACATAATGTAACCGCTATTATTTGTCTGTTAAATGTAGAAATGAATTGTTATACTTAGGGTTGTGTATTGTTATAATTTAGGAGAGAGAGAAATCCAGTGTGTGTCTAAGGGGGCATTCATGTATAACGTACTGTTAGTAGACGATGAGATGTTGGATCTGGAAGGGTTGAAGCAGTTTATTCCTTGGAGCGATCTTGGCATGGAAGTCGTCGACGCTGTGAATAATGCATTTGCAGCATGCAATGTATTGGAGAAATACCCGATAGACATTATCGTTAGCGATGTGAACATGCCAAATATGTCTGGATTGGAGCTGGCGCGGACAGCTATCGAAAAAAAGCCGGATATACGGATCATTTTTGTAAGCGGTTACCAGGACTTCGGCTACGTCAAGCAAGCATTGTCGTTAAAAGCGTGCAGCTACATCTTGAAGCCTATGGATGACAACGAACTGATCACAAATTTGCAAAAAGTAAAAGATGAGCTGGATGTTGAACGGAAGCGGCGCGATGCAGAGGAAGCGTTCCAGCATATGATTCCGATGGCCAAGAACAACCTCCTGCTTCGCTTATTTGAAGGAGATTGGGACGGTATCCATGAGGAGGGCATGCATAAGCTTATTGTGTCTTATGGATTGGATCGCCTAGCATGGCCTGTTCGAGCTGCCATCATTGAATTAGATGATTGGAGCTGGCCGCAGCATGATACAGCTCAAGATCAAGGGGTAACGAAAAACTTTATTTATGAAGTCAATGAGATTGGCCATGCTTTGGGGCTGCCTCATTGCTGCAAGGTGTCAGCACATCGCTTTGTATTTTTGCTGGAAGATCACGGCATGGACGTATTTACAAAGGAATCCGCAAAATCGATTTACGCCAGAATAACCGTTTCGACGACGATAGGAGTTGGAGGTCCGGCATTCGGACTCGATGAGCTTCAGGCATCCTACAAGCAAGCATTGGAGGCGGTGGACAGCAAGATGTTCATCGGCAAGGGCCAACTCATCATGTATGAATCCGTGAATCGAGATCCGGAAATGATCGATGCCCGGAATCTTGATATCCGTATGGAAGCTCTCTTCAAGGCGATGAGTGACTATGAGCTTGTTCTCATTTATGATGAGCTCGAGAAGCTGTTTCAGTCCGTCACAATGCTCCGTTCAAAGTATACGATACATAATTTGGCAATGTTTATCATTTGGAAGCTGGATCAACAATTGAAGGGAAATGATGAAAGTTTATTCGAGATACTGGGTATGGAGCTCCACAGTCTGGACATTCTGCTTCAATTTGATACGGTGAGCGATATTCGCTCTTGGCTTGTAAGGAAGACCTTCGAAATTTCTGAATATTTGCGCAGCAAAGCTACTTCGAAGAACAACCGGCTTATTCGGGAAATGATTCAGATGATGAAAGATAAAATGAATGACAATATTACGTTGAAGGACGTGGCGAATCAATTCTCCTTCTCTCCGAATTACTTGGGGTATATGTTCAAGGAAGAGACAGGGAAATCGTTCAGTGAAGTGCTCATACAGCTCCGAATGGAAAGGGCCCGTGAACTGCTGCATGAACCATCCATCAAAATTTATGAAATAGCCAATCAAGTGGGGTATCGGTACCTTCCATACTTCAGCAGACAATTCAAGGAAGCGTATGGCATGACACCGATGGAATATCGCAAACGTGAAACGTGACAGGGGAGATGTTCATGAACGAGCAGCGAGCGAAATTTCGATACTTGCCGATTGGCTACAAACTCATGCTGACCTATATGCTCTTCATCATCATCCCTGTGCTTGTGATTGGACTCGTATCGCACTCGATGTATGATCAGTCCATTCGGAAGCATACGCGGACGAATATACAAGGTACACTGTTGCAAATTCGCGATAATATTGAATATAAAATGCAGGATTTAATCCGCATATCTACTATATTGTACGGTGATTATGAGTTATATCGGTACTTGCGCAGCTATGAGGAAGGCTGGGAGAATTTCGATCGGACGACAAAATATGTGGTTCCAAAGATAGAAGCAGCATCAGCGTCAACAGGGATGAAGCTGTGGGTATCTGTATTTTTGCGTAATGAATCGATTCATGAGATCTATCACAGTTCATTTGGGAAAGAGAATCCTTCTGATTACAACTGGCCTTATGATATTTATCATCTGAATCGAATTACGGATAAGGAATGGTATAAGAGTTTCCCGCCCGAGAAGTACAGTGTCACGATGAAATGGAGCCAAATTGAGCGCGATGAGGAGAATAGCCGCATTTCCCTGCTGCGCCGGCTTGTAGATACGAATAATCCTCTTAAGCTTCAAGAAGTCGGCTTTTTACGTATTAATGTTGCAATTTCGGAGCTATTTGACAGTATCAATTATTCAAAGATCGGGAATGGCAGCGTAATCTATCTAATGGACGAGCATGGGGAAACCATGTATCAGTCTGGCAAACTGCCGAATGATAAAGCCGATATTGAAAGCAACTATTTGACGATTCAAGAGACGATTGGAAAGCAAGCCTGGCAACTGGTAGCTCATGTTCCTCTTGCGATCATTCAGCAGGATTCCATGAAGGTTCGGTTATTCGTTATTTTTATTTGCTTCATTTGCTTTGTTGTCTTGTCATTTGCCGGCGTATTTATTTCGAGATATTTCTCCATTCGGATTACGAAGTTCGTGTCTGTGCTCAATGCTTTCCGTGAAGGGGATCTGCATAAGCGCATTTCGTATCGAGGGAAGGATGAGTTCTCGCAGATTGCGACGGCATTGAATAGTATGGGCGAGAACGTGGAGTCTCTCATTAAAGAAGTATATTTGACACAGCTCCAGAAGAAAGAAGCAGAGCTGGAGATGCTTCAATCGCAAATCAACCCGCACTTTTTATATAACACACTGTCTTCTATTAACCGACTTGCGAAATTCGGAGATAACGAGAAGCTGCAGCAAATGGTTCTGGGGCTCGCAAAGTTTTACCGGTTGTCGCTTAATAATGGCAAGCTGATGATCCCTGTACATAAGGAAATTGAGCAGGCGCAGGCTTATGTCGATATTCAGAAAATCAAATATGGAGATCGCCTTAGTGTGATGTTCGATATTGATCCTGCTGTATGGCCATTCAGTACGGTGAAGCTGATCATTCAGCCCTTTATTGAAAATGTGTTGGAGCATGCTTGGTGCGGGGATCGGATTCATATTCGCATTGTAGCGCAGAAGGATGGAGAAGAGCTGCTGTTCCGGATTATTGACGATGGGGTTGGCATGACGACGCAGCGCATCCACGACATTTTTGACGGAATCGATCATGTGAACACAGGTTACGGGATTCGAAATGTGAATCAGCGGATTAAGCTGCATTTTGGAACGGAGTATGGAGTTGCGATAATTAGCGGGCTTGGCATAGGAACGTCGGTTTCCATACGTATACCGGCAGAAAGACATAATTAATATACCATTATATGCCTAACTTCTTGTATAATAGATCATGTTGAACCATGCTCAGAAATGGAGGGAAGTTGGATTGAATGCTCGATCTTTAGCCTTTGTGGCTGTTCGACTCGGTGCTCTCTATTTGATCGCAACCTCCTTATTGGAGATGGCGAAGAATGCGGCAGATGTGGTGAGGCTGATCTCTGGCATTATTTATATGGATATTGGAAACGGAAATGTTGCATATAGCAGTTTACTTTTTTTGCTATTGCCGATTGTAGTCCCGCTTATTTGTGGCATTTTGCTATGGTGCTTGGCATATCGCTTGTCTCAAGCGTTAGCTCCAGCCAAGCTTCGCCTAGAACCGCCGATTGAATCGGCGGGCACCCGATCGAACAGTGAAGATCATTTGATGCCACTCCGTAGTCATACCCATGGAGCGAATCCGATATTGCGCACTTGCCTTCATATCGGACTTGGAATTTCTGGAATTATGCTGCTCGTGAATAGTATTCCTGAATTTATCAAACTATTAATCATGCTTACAAATCAAGAGGCTGCCCACTTTGCTGAGCATACTTGGACAGAGTACAGTGCCAATTTCGTAAAGGTGATTGTACAAATGCTGCTCGGGATATGTCTGGCGGCAGGAGCGGGTGGCATTGCACGTTTTTTCACACGCACAGCCCCGCCTTCTTAAGGATAATATGCGCAACAATACACAGCGGCTGAACCTTGCTCAATAGCGAGGCTCAGCCGCTGTGTCATTTATTTGCGGGCATATACAATACCGATCGTGTTCGGTCCACAGTGACTGGAAATCACACATCCGCAATCCGACAGGAATACATGCTTCGCTCCCGTCTTTTGTTTCAATTCCTCTTGCAGCATTTGGGCATCGTCCAGAGACAAGGAATGAGTGACAAATACGATATCCTTGTCCATTTCGTTCACATGATCCAGTGCATTTTGCTTCAACTGCTCTAAGGCTTTTTCACGTTTGCCTCGAATTTTATTGGCCGGCGTCATTTTACCGTCGACGACTTTGATGACCGGTCGAATGCGGAGGAGGCTGCCAATCAAGTTCTGCAGTCCGCTGCAGCGTCCGCCTTTGTAGAGGTAATCAAGCGTATCGATGATGAATTCCGTCTCCATTTTGCCGCGAACATCCTCAACAAGCTTCACTGTATCTTCGAGTGAGGTACCAGCTTCGAGTGCCATAGCAGCCTTGAGAACTGGAATCCCAATGCCTGTAGATAAATTCAAGGAATCTATAACGGTGACGGAACCTTCACCTAACATCTCCCCAGCAATCGTTGCGTTTTGAATGGTGGAGGATAGATGGGAAGACAATCCGATATATAAGATGTTACGGCCTTCCTTTACAAATGGTTCAAATGCCTGCATGAAGTCTGCAGGCGAAGGCGAGGACGTCTTCGGCAGCTTGCCGCATTCCTCAACTCGCTTATACATTTCTGGGGGGGTCATATCCACTCCGTCACGAAAAGCGTCGTCACCGAAGGTAACATATAAGGGGATGATGCCAATGTCATAACGTTCTAGTAATGATTTCGGCAGATCACAGGTACTGTCCGAAAATATTTTAATGTGGTTCATTATGCTTCCTCCTGAAAGGTATGTAGCTTTTATACGAAAATGGTTTCATTAGTAGACATTTAATCATTATACTGCAAAAAGAATAGACTTACCTAATCCAAATTAGTTGAATAGGCTGAAAAAATATTCCAAATGAGGCGTGCGATTGCGTTCGCTGAGCGGCCCACGTTATACTGAAGCAAGATAAAGCATGAAGTACAGAATAACAAAGTATGGTTCCAGAGGGAGCTTCATGATGGAGTACATAAGGAAAGGACAAGTAGCAACAAAGATGAACATCGAAGCGAAAGCATTTAGAAGGATTCAATGGGGTTTGTTATTTTTTATTGATTACGCGCCAAGAGGCATCGATCTGCTGCCCGATATTGTAGGCTTGGCCTTGGTCTTCAGCGGAGTTAAGGGATTGGTGTCCGTGTCAGATCGATTCTTGCTTGCGAAGCGGGTCTGCATTCCACTCATCGTGCTCGCCTTGTATGAATTAGTGCAGCCGATGGTGTTGGGTGGTGTGAACCCAGAAGTAAGAGCTTGGATTGGTGTCATACGGAGTATTGCGGAAACAGGTTTGAATATTACATTAGTGACCTTCATGTGCAGTGGATTGCGGCAATATGCCTTGAGCCGTGATTGGGGCTCCATCGCGCATATGGCACGAAGACGATCATTATACTTTACGGTTGCACTCGCATGCTCCTTCAGCATGATCGGCTTTGCGCTTGCGTCGCCAATGGTATTCTCTGCCATGGCTGCTCCGATGTTCCTGCTCTACATTATTGTCGTGTTCATGCTTATGGGGCTGTTCGGACAGGCAGCTAAAATGGTGCAGAAGCAAAAATAAATAGAGATTGGGAGGTGTGTCGAAGTGATTCGAGTTCATTGTGATGCTGTTACAAGACAAGGGCAAGGCATGCGTAATGAAGACCGGATGGTCGCACTTCCTGAACAGCAACTGTATGCAGTGATTGATGGGGTATCCGGATTGGAACCAATTGTGGATGAGCTTGGCTGTACGGCTGGTGAAATAGCAGCCATCAAGATTGCGGAGGGACTGCAATCGATTGTGGGACAGGCATCTGAAGCATGTTCTGCAATGGAAATTATGCGCTCTCATCTACTGGAAGCGAATCGGGAGCTTGATCTCCTCATGCGCAAATACAACATTGCCTCGCAGGAGACGAGCCGGCGATTCGGCGCAGTTCATGCCGGTGTATGGCTTGATGAGCATTATGCTTACTGGACACAGACAGGGGATTGTATGATTTATGCCCGTTATGATTCGGGGCGGGTTCGTGCAGTTACCTACGATCGTGTTGCGGCTTTTGATGATCATGCATTGAGAGAATGGATGAATCATGAGGAGGAGTGGAGAAAGCATCGTCAGCCTGACGTAGTCCGCAGTATCCTGCTGCACAATCGTGCCCAAGCCAACGCAGAAAATGGCTATAGTGTCCTGAATGGGGATGAAGCTGTCCAATATCGGATGGAATGCGGTGCGCTTCCACTGCAAGGAATTACGCATCTCTTGCTCGTGTCGGACGGAATCTATCCGTGGCATGTTGATCAGGAGCAAAGCTGTACAGAATGCTGGTTCCAGTCCATCATTGAGAAGGGCATGGAACGATGTGCAGTGGAACTGGAGGAACACGAACGTACGGATGAACGCTGTAATACAATGCCCCGGTTTAAAATGTGTGACGATAAGACGGGTATTCTGTTGACCATAGAGAAAATATAAAGAAGGCCCAAACCGATGCCCTGTTAGGCGGTACGGATTTGGGCCTTATTTCATACAAGCTTATTTGAACAAGGATGCGAATTCACCATAACCTTCTTGCTCCAGTTTATTCTTCGGAATGAATCGCAGAGCTGCTGAATTTATGCAATACCGAAGTCCGGTAGGCGTAGGGCCATCGTCGAACACATGACCCAAGTGAGAGTCGCCAAGTTTGCTTCTGACTTCCACACGAACCATACCGTGAGAGGTGTCCAGTTTATTTTCAACATGACTGGAGCGAAGCGGCTTCGAGAAGCTTGGCCAGCCGCAGCCCGCATCGAATTTATCCAAGGAGCTGAAGAGAGGTTCGCCTGATACGATGTCAACATAAATGCCATCCTCTTCATGGTTCCAATATTCATTGGCAAAAGGCGGTTCTGTACCGTTCTGCTGTGTTACCCGGTATTGGATCGGCGTCAGCTTTTCTGAAAGAGCTGCACGCTGCTGTTCTGTTACGCCCCAGTGACTTACGATATAGGCATCTCTGCCGGACGCAGCACGATAACGCTTGTAATGGGCTGGATTTTTCTGATGATAATGCTGATGATGCTCCTCGGCAGGATAGAATATACCTGCAGGAACAATCTCTGTTGCAATCGGCTTATCGAATCTACCGCTCTGCTCCAGCTCCTGCTTTGATTGAACTGCGAGCTTATGCTGCTCCTCATTGTGATAAAAGATGGCCGTTCGATATGACGAACCGCGGTCGTGGAACTGCCCGCCTTCATCGGTTGGGTCTATTTGCTGCCAGAAAATATCAAGCAGCTTTTTATAAGGGAATAGGGCAGGGTCGAATGTAATCTGAACAGCTTCGGCATGCCCTGTAGTTTCCGAACATACTTGCTCATATGTAGGACAGTCTGTGTGTCCTCCTGTATAGCCAGACACAATTGAATGGATGCCAGGAAGCTCTTCGAACGGCGTGACCATGCACCAGAAGCAGCCACCTGCAAAGGTCGCTTTTTCAAGTGAAGGATGATGATTGGATTGTTCTTCGCTCACGATAGGGAAGCCTCCTTATGATTAAATACGTATATCTTCATCATACCCAATTGTTATCATTCGAACAACGCCAGATCCGTAATAGAGCGAGAAAATAGAGAGAAATGATGGTTGAACAATTTGATAACCGGTGTTATGATAAGTTCACTGAAAAAACGAATACTCCAAAGGGGAGTAGCTAGCACAGTAACCGTCGTCATTACGGGATCCGCCACAACGCGTATCCTCGGCGCTACTGGCAACGTATAGATAACGTTGTTTGCGAGACCTTTGCCACGATGGTTGCGTTGGTGAAGGTCTCTTTCTGATCGGAAACGCCGTTACCACTTTCGTGGTAGCGGCGTTCATGTTTTTTACAGTATTTATACATACTAACGTCAAGGGGGAACTATCGATGGAGCTATTATCATTAGAGTTCTGGACCACGCTGCTGTCCATTGTCGTCATTGACTTGGTGTTAGCAGGGGATAACGCAATTGTTATTGGTCTAGCAGCTCGTAACCTGCCGAAGCAGGATCAGAAGAAGGTTATTATTTTCGGTACGATCGGCGCAGTGATCATTCGGGCACTTGCCACATTAGGCGTCGTGTGGCTGCTCAAGATTCCATTTTTGCTTGTGATTGGCGGAGTCGTCCTCATATGGATTGCGATAAAGCTCATGGTCGAAGAGAAGGAGCATAATGTGGAAGCTGGAGGCAGCTTCTGGGCGGCAGTTCGTACGATTATTATTGCGGATGCCGCTATGGGGCTCGATAATGTGCTTGCTGTAGCCGGTGCAGCGAATGGACACGGCCTGCTCGTCCTACTAGGACTTGCCATCTCCGTTCCGATTGTCGTGTGGGGAAGTACCATTGTGTTAAAATTTATCGAGCGATTCCCCACTATTATTGTCATTGGTTCAGCCGTTCTCGCATGGACATCGGCGAAAATGTTCGTTGGTGAATTTATGAAGTTCGATATGCTAGCGCCGTACTTCTCGAATCCAGTTATCAAGTACGGGTTCGAAATCGTATTGGTCATCGCAGTCGTTGCAGCTGGTTTGTCCATTAAGCGCAGTCAGCAGGCAAAGAAAGCAAAACAGGCAGCATCGGATGTGCATAAACGTGCGCAAGGGGAGTAATCACACGTGTAGTTCAGGTAAACACAGAGAAATGATAGAAAAAGCGGTACAGTTGATTTAAACTGTACCGCTTTGCTTTTTTTATACGAACTTCGGAAGCCAGTTACCATGTGCTTCGATTAGATCATCACACAAGGATACGATGTCATCCAAGCTAAGTTCTGCTGCCGTATGTGGATCGAGCATGGCCGCATGGTAGATATGCTCCTTCTTCCCTGTAATAGCAGCCTCAATCGTAAGGAGCTGCGTGTTCAAATTCGTACGATTCAGCGCCGCAAGCTGTGGCGGCAGATCGCCAACGTAGGTAGGTGTAACTCCGCTGCGGTCTACGAAGCAGGGACCTTCAACACAAGCGTTGCTTGGCAGGTTCGTAATAAGGCCGGTATTCATTACATTGCCGCCCAGCTTGAACGGTGTTCCTGTTTCCATCGCATCGAAAATATAAGACGCATATTCATGTGTCCGGCTATGCTCAATGTGCTGATTATTTACAAGCTGCTCACGCATGCTTTTCCATCCCTCGATTTGGTGAATGCAGCGGCGAGGGTACTCATCGAGAGGAATATTGTATTTCTCGATCAGCTCAGGGTACTGCTTCTTGATAAAATATGGATGATATTCTGCATTATGCTCCGATGATTCCGTTACATAGTAGCCAAATTTGAACATCAACTCATATCGCACCATATCGTGGTGCTTGGTTTTCTGTTTTTCCATAGCACGGCGTTTAATTTCCGGGTATAAATCCTCGCCATTGCGAGTTACTTCGAGTAGCCATGCCATATGATTAATGCCTGCTATCTTGGATTGCACGCCTGTGCTGTCAATGCCTAGATCATTGAACAGCCAAGGTACGCATACTTGGACACTATGACAAAGGCCAACTGTTTTAATCCCTCCATACGTATTCATCACATTGGTCAATACAGCCATTGGATTCGTATAGTTGAGGAACCAAGCGTCTGGGCACACCTCACGCATATCTTTTGCAAAATCAAGCATGACAGGGATTGTTCGCAAGTTGCGGAAGATTCCGCCGATACCAAGTGTATCTGCAATCGTTTGGCGCAGGCCGTACTTTTTCGGAATTTCAAAATCCGTAATCGTGCAAGGATCATAACCGCCAACTTGAATCGCATTCACAACATACTTTGCACCTCGAAGCGCTTCCTTGCGATCGGTATAGGCAACTACCCGGCAAGTGCTTCCAGTTGTAATAAGCATATTGGTCAGCATGCGCTCCGAATCGCGAAGACGTTCATGGTCAATGTCGAACAAGGCGAGCTCGAATTCTTGGAGGGAAGGAGTGAGCATGCAGTCTCCCAGTACGTTTTTGGCAAATACAGTGCTTCCTGCACCGAGAAAAGTAATTTTACTCATCGATCATTCATCCTCTCGTTCCAAGCAGTCACACAAAAGTTAGTGATAGCAGATATGGAGTGATGCAACTTGGAAATGATTATTGTACAATCAATGTATCTAAATCCACTGCCGGTTGGTATGGGGAAAACGAATGTGAGTATGGAGGAATGTTGTCAATTAAGGAGGGGACAGATGGGAGAACGAGCAAATCTCGCAATAAATGAAGCACCTTCCAGGGGAGAACTGTCTGTATTGTTCAGCGGCCAATCGATAACAGAACCCTTGCATCACGTAGGGCCAAGTGTTCATGATTATGGCATTGTGCATTATATTCAGTCTGGCAAAGGAACATTTACGATAAGAGGGGTTACGTATGAAGTGGGGGAAGGAGATAGCTTCTTTATCTTCCCAGGTGAACTTCACCATTATGTGGCGGATGAACGCGAGCCTTGGAAATATCGCTGGATCGGATACCGAGGCACAGGTGCGGATCAATTGCTTGCGTCGATTGGCATTGGACCGCATGCTCCTATCGTTCAAAACTATCGCACACATCGGGTCGAGGCGATGTTCCGGAATGTATATAAAGCACTGCAGCTTGGTGGAGTAGCAGGAGATATCGAGGCAGAAGGCTATACGCGTGTCGCATTCGCAGAGTATGCGCGTTCGACAGTCAAGGGAAATACATCGCAAAAAGCAGATAAACGATCCGATATTGAGCGTCAGGTCGAGCAAGCAGCCCGCTGGCTGTCTCTGCAGTTTGACAAATTCATTTCCATCGACGAGTTGGCACATACACTGGGCTATCACCGAACCTATTTGTCAAAGATGTTCCGCAAACAAATGGGGGAATCGCCCATGCAGTTTTTATTGCGGGTTCGGATGGAGCGAGCCAAAACACTTCTGATGACGACAAGGCTGACGATTGAGCAGGTAGCTGCTTCAGTGGGGTACGAGGATGCTCTTTACTTTTCGAAGCTGTATAAAAAATGGTACTCCTGTTCTCCGTCAACGCATCGTTCGGAAATGCAGAACGCACAATCATCCGGATGTCTTTATTTTTGAATGCGCTTACGAATTAGGAGTTCAGCAAAAAAAGCACCCCGTAACGCAGATGCAATAATGCTGCGATCGGGGTGCATGTATGTCGTTACATAATGAAATAGAGTACAGTGATAACAACTGCTGATAAGATGACAAACCAAATCATATGCTTCAAATCACGATTGATGACCTGTATATCTGTTTTTAACGCTTGTTCTTTGCCTGTAGGCGATTTCGCTTGCTTTACTTCTTTATTCGTATTCGTTGTCGTCATTCTAATTCTCCTCGTCTGTGAATAGTTAGTTTACGGGACAGGCGAGGAGACGAGCAACGAATCTCGAGGTGAATTTGAGCGGTCTTAAGGTTTGGTTGCGCAGCAGAATCATATACGGTGTATCAAATCTGTATCTGGGCAGCTGGTTTCTCAAAATAGCAATTGCGATATATAAAAGAAATAAAATAAACCATAATGGCATGGAAAAATGCTTGCCAATCTGATGCTGATGAATGCCTACGACGGAGCTGACATGGTCAGGATACGTATAGGCCGCCTCATCCGGTTGCAGGATCGTCATTTCATTTGAGCCAATAGGGGACAGTACAGTACATAACACAGCGAGTATACAAAGTATTAGTAATATATACCTTGGCATACGAGCATGTATAAACCGCATCTTGTTCATCCCCCTCTTCTTTATCCATGACTAGCTTGATAAGATGACAGTATCATAATTGGATGAGAAGAAGCAATAGGGCGACAATGTATCATTTTGTTATCAAAGATACAATTGCCGCCCCATAGAATGTGAGCTCTTCTGTAAATTATTGATTGCCTAATGTTGCTCGCTTTAAGCCGGGCAAGAGGGCAAAAGCAAAAGTGATGAATGGAGATACCCACAGGAAGAAAGCATATGGCATATAATCAAGCACACTTAAACCGAGCGCGCTCGTCATCATCGCACCGCTAACTCCCCATGGAATAAGCGGATTGACTAATGTTCCGCAATCCTCTAACGTACGGGATAAGGTGAGTCGGGGAATGTTTCGCTTATCATACTCGGATTCGAACAATTGCCCTGGAATAAGAATGGACATATACTGCTCTCCGGTAATCATATTGACGCCGATTGAGCTAAGTCCACTTGTGACGACAAGCCCCTCTTTACTCTTTACGGGAGCTATCAGTCGGTTGAACATCGTTTCAATAATACCTGCATGCTGCAGCAATCCTCCAAGCGCAAAGGCGATCGCGATGAGCGAGATTGCCCAGGTCATGGACTGCAGTCCCCCACGGTTCACAATGCTGCTCACTTCCGCCATGTTGAACTTACCCTGAAATCCTCCCTGCATGAATTCCATCCATTGTGGAACATTTATGTTTCCTTGAATGAGTGCTGTAACCAATAAACCCGATCCGATACCAAGCAGCATCGTAATAATGATTGGCAATCGCTTGAACGTAGCGATAAGTACAACCGCTAACGGAAGCAATGTCAATGGATGAATGTGAAATACGCTGCGAATATCCTGCTGCATCGCCAACAGCTGATCAACGTTGGATTGAGCCGAGGAACCGAAAAATAAAAAGGCGATACAAGTTATGATGAACGCAGGAACTGTCGTTTTGGTCATATTGCGGATATGATCAGGCATGCTGACACGAGCGACCGCAGATGCGAAATTCGTCGTATCAGAAAGCGGGGACATTTTATCCCCGAAGCAGGCGCCTGACACAACAGCTCCAGCTACAATCGCAGGATGGACTCCCATGGAATCAGACATGCCAATTAGTGCGACGCCGAATGTTCCAACGGTCGTTATCGAGCTGCCGACGAACATAGAGACGATAACCGTAAGCAGTAGGGCGCTAACTGTAAACCATTGAGGCTGGAACCAGGATGTGCCGTATACGAGCAGCGTTGGCACTGTTCCGCTCATCATCCAAACTGCGATAAGTATACCAATAAGGGATAAAAGCAAAGCAGGCATGACCGATGCTTGAAGCCCTTTAATCAAGGCTCTTTCCACCAGGCTCCAAGATTGTCCGAACAGCAAGAGCAGGCATCCGGCAGCGACTGTTGCTGCAAGCAACGGAATATGAGGCTGTGCTCCCCATCCGAGAATCGTAAACAGTAAAATAGCAATGATGACAGCAAAGATGGTGATGCTTTGCCAGAAGCGAAGCGGACGTAGGACCAATTGTTCATCATTCGTATTCATTATCGTTCAACTCCTTGATAGATAACATATTCTAGTATGTAAAGCTCACCTGGTTGCTTTTATACATACACGCTTTTATGTGTAAAAGTAAATAAAACGTCAATGTATCTATTCTAGTACGCTGGATCTATCAGGTCTACTGGTAACAATATGCATATATGTTAGGAGATAGTATAAGGGGGGGTGATTATAGGGAGATTAATCGAAGGCAGCAATATAGTATGAATGTCAGAACGGTATATTCGATAGAAAAGGATAGGCCTGTTCTAAAGCGGTAAGAACTCAATGAGCAGGCCATAAGGCTGAGGAATTAAAAAATAGATTAAAGCTGCCGCACCGATTCACGCAGATGAACTTGACAAGGAAGAATGACACGACGGGGAGCTTGCTCACGATCTTTGATACGCTCCAGCAACAGTTGCATGCCAATCTCACCGAACTGATAGGCAGGCTGAGAGGCAACAGAGAAGAACGGATTGGCTTCTTCCACCCAGCCGAAATCATCGAAGCAAGCGATAGAGATATCATCTGGGACACGAAGTCCGACACTTCTCAGTGCTGTATAAATAGAGAGTGCGAGCATATTGTTGGCTGCGAAAATCGCAGTAGGACGAGTTTGCGGCTCCATTTCTGCCCAGCAAGATAAATCAAGAGCGTCTCGTTCATGTAAATAGCCCATCTGCATACATAGCTGTTCGTCAAATGCAATTCCGGCTTCCTGCAAGGCTTCAATGTAGCCCGCTTTGCGTTCTCTAGCGGTAGATACCTCCTCAGAGCCGTTCAATAAAGCAATGCGTCGGTGGCCATATCGGATTAATTCACTCACCATATGCTTGGCACCGCCTCGGCTGTCGCCGAGTACAGCATCACACTCGATGCCTGGAACCTCGCGATCAAGCAGAACGAACGGTACATTTTGTCTGGTCAGCCACTCTAGATGCTCTTTGGACTGGTCTCCGCTGGGCGCAAATAAGACACCATCTACGCGCATCGACAATATCATTTGTACGTAATCTTTTTCTTTGATCAAGCTCTCATCGCTGTTGCCGAACATGAGTCGGTATCCATGTTGCATTGCGGCGTCTTCTGCTCCACGCGCCATTGTCGTGAAGAATGGGTTTGTTATATCTGTAATAAGCAATGATAAAATTTTGCTTTCTTGCGTAACGAGACAACGAGCGACCGAATTCGGTATGTACTGCATTTCCTCCATCACTTGTTTTACCTTGGCGCGAGTTTTTTCGCTAACTCGACCTGTATTGTTAATGACGCGTGATACGGTCATTGCGGAGACATTGGCTTGTCTCGCAATATCATAAATGGTAGCCATAATTAAATGCTCCTATTTTACAAATTAAATGGTGGCTGCATCGAAATAATGATGCATGAAAATAAAGGCATGACTGAATCTAAGATTCTATCTCAAATGATAACTCACTACTGTAGTTAATTGTATGCGATAGATAAGGTTGACATCAAGTGGAATGCATGGGAGTAAAGCGGGATTGTACTGAACTCAGTATCTTTAAAAGTAAAAGCGCACTAATTTTAGTGCGCTTTTAAGCAGTACGAAATCATAACTGAAAGAATGGATGAAACGTAATCCATGACTTGCGTTGTAGCTGCTGTATGAATTAACATGTAATCCTACATTTTAAATGGCTACGAAATTATATGTAATATAAACCGATTGTATAAGGAAGCGGTATTGTAATTTTCATCTGCTCTGCGGAAGGCCAAGCAGGCGGCAAAAGGTTGGTTGCCTTCGGATCGAATAATAAGGAGAGCAACTGGCTTTCAGCAAGCTCAATCGATTCTGCGCCAGGATATTCTAGGCGAACATTGCCACTTTCAAGATCGGTAACTTGAATATTGGCAGCCAATGCACCTTGATCAATCCACCAGTTCTTCATATAACGGAACAGTCGCTCCATGCTTGGAATGTAAAGCGTCCCTTGATTTTGCGCTTCTTCCAAGGCATAGTTTCCAAGCAGAGCGATCATCTCCTTATCCTGCCAAGGAACATAGATCTGGGAAGCTGCAATTTGTTTTTGCTTCATGACAAGCTGCATCAAAAGCAATACCTCTTCTGCTGTGCCGCCATATTCATAAATATGAGATGGGGCATCCGGCTGTTTTGAGGATGGTTTCATCAAATAGATGTATGCAGTGACTTGACCAT
Organism: Paenibacillus sp. S-12; assembly: GCF_030363895.1. NCBI lineage: Bacteria > Bacillati > Bacillota > Bacilli > Caryophanales > Paenibacillaceae > Paenibacillus > Paenibacillus sp. S-12. The sequence continues at coordinate 190,979 of NZ_JASIUF010000013.1, read as the reverse complement.
TGCGCTCCAGTACATAAACTTTCGGCTTCATCATGACACAGGAGGCGAAGGATCCACCGTGTTCAAGGCCATGCATATCCCAAAGACTAAAATCAAATGCAGCTTCTCGCTGCTGGGCAAGCTCATACCATGCGAAACAATCATTTTCCGTCAGAACTCGTGCTTGAACATCAGCTTCTGCAACAGCAGATCCGTCTGGTGTAATGGTATACACATGGGTTTTTCCAAAGGAATAACAGCGATTGCGTGTATATAACGAGCGTCCTCCGGAAACGAACATCATAACAGCGCCTGTTGAATCCACATGTTCTTGCACCTTGTGCAGCAGATCAGTACCGAACCCTTTGCCGCGAGCAGCTTCAGAGGTGCATACCGAGCCGAGTGAGAACACAGGCAATTTTGATCGTCCAACTCGAACGATAGATGGAAGCAATCCCATATGTGCTAGCAGTACTCCGTCCTCAAAGGCACCGAATGAATGAGCGGTAATCGGGGAGAACAAGTACGAAAAACTATGTGCCATTGACATCTGTTCTTCATTGCGAAACACTTCATCAGACAATTTGGCTGCAGCATCATAATCAAGCGGCTGCAGCATGCGAATCGTTGCCATTATTGCTTCCTCCTTAATGAATGGGGATATTACGCTTGTTGCTGCATCATCCAATCCATCAGTTGCTCGCGAGTCGGCATACCTCCCTGCGCACCGAGTACAGTTACAGACAATGCCCCTGCGGCAGCAGCGAACCGGATTGCTTGTTCCATGGTGCGTCCTTCTGCGAGCATTACGGCCAGAGCACCATTGAATGTATCTCCAGCTCCCGTTGTATCGACAACATCGACATGATGGCTTGGACAGTGATGAAGCTCGCCGTTGGCATCCGACCAATAAGCTCCTTCAGCACCTTTGGTTAAAACGATTTTTCCCGGCATCGTCTGCAGCGCAGATTGCCAATCGAAAGTATTTCCCTGAGATGACATGCCGAGCAGTTCGGCAAGTTCATGCTCATTAGGAGTAATTACAGTTACCAGGCTTAGTAACTGTTCATCCAATTCCAACGCTGGCGCTGGGTTAAGGATGACAGGGACGTGTGCTTCAGCCGCGATCTCGATTGCTGCTCGTACCGAAGGAAGAGGAATTTCAAGCTGCAAAACGATGATGTCGGATTGGCGTATGACATCGGCGTATTTGCGAACTCGTTCGGGTGTAACAAGCGCATTAGCTCCTGGTACGACAATAATGCGATTGTCCCCATCCTTTACTATAATGGAAGCGGTTCCTGAAGATACGTCATGAAGAACCTCGACAGCTTCTGTATGTATGCCTTCGCGTGTCAAGTTGTCCAGCATCATCGTGCCAAATGTGTCATTGCCTACACATCCGATGAAGCTGACATCCGCCTGAAGCCGAGCGCAGGCAACCGCTTGATTGGCTCCCTTACCTCCATACATGGTCGCAAATGATTGTCCAGTGACGGTTTCGCCTTGTGTAGGCACCGTGGAGGTAACGGTAACGAGATCCATGTTCAAGCTTCCGATGATTGTTATTTTTGGCTGTGTCACATTATATCTTCCTTCCTCTTTCTAGCTATACATGCTGCGTCATAACGCTGTGCACATACAAAGACGCGAATCCTGGAACAGGTTCGCGACTTATGACCGAGATATCGGCATATCTAGCATGGTTAGCGTGTAGGCGGAGCGGTTGCACTCCCATTTGCCTTCACTGCATCCCGCACCTGTTTGCCGTCAATTTTAACACCAATCGAGATGGATTCCAAATACTTTAATTGCTTTTTATCATAAGCTTCGCCCTTTTTAATAATCTGGTCTTTATAGATGAAGTAAGGGGTAAAGGACATTTCAATATTTCCTTGATCCAGCGTCAGGTTCAAGAGACCTGTATCTGCTTTATCACCGCGTACATAGTCGGGAAATAGGAAATTGCCGATGGAATAGGCAATGGGTTTGCCTTTATAAAATTCGAAGCCTTGCAAAACATGAACATGGCTGCCGATTATGGCGTCTGCCCCAGCATCAATCATTTCACGGGCATAATTACGCTGCCATGGTTCTGGGCGATGATTTTTCTCAACTCCCCAATGCAGATAAACAAGCAAGTAGTCACAGTCTTCACGTTCTTTCTTGATAACGGGAAGAACACTTGATTTATTATATGCCTCTGCGATACCTGGCCTGTCTTTTCCAGCGAACCAGTAGGTTTGGGGAATGAATCGGGAGAAGGCAAGGAACTTAATGGTTTTACCCTTCATCTTTACAGTATGTGCGCGATAAGCCTCTTCTTTATTTCTCCCGCCGCCTATATAGGGGATATCATATTGCTCCAAATACTTTAAAGTGTCGAGAAACCCTTTTTGTTTAAAATCAAGTGTATGGTTGTTGGCGATCGTGACGAGATTAAAACCAGCATTTTTGAGACCTTGCAAAGACGCAGGATCGGATTTAAAGTTATACAGCTGATTTGTATCCTTTTCGGTATGATGAGTGATGGCCGTCTCCAAGTTCACTACGGCATAGTCTGCACTGCTGACCTCGTCTTTAACGTATTCGAATGGATAATCAGGCCCTTTTTTGCGAATGGTTTCCTTAACGGACCAATCCATCAACGCATCTCCTGCAAAGATGATTCGAATGGCATCCTGAGAAGATGACACCTTGATCGTATCCTTATTACTCTTTTTTTCTCCGCCTCGATCATATTCTCGATTCGGGTCAAGAGGAGCGATAGGCGTCACATCTGGATTCAAAGTAGTAACCAATTCCGAATGATTGTCTACAGCACGCATTGTCATTGTCAGAATGAGCATGCATACAAGCCCAACCGAAATAAGCAGCCCAATACCGGCTATCATTTTCATTTTGCGAAGCCGTTGCTTTTTTTTGCGGGCATACCTGTCTTTTCTGCTTTCGTGAAATGAATTCAAAGGAAGCCTCCTCGTCACTATACAACCCTAAACAGTTAGGGATAATAAGTAGTTGTAAGTTTTCTCCATACTATTATAATGATCATACGTGCCCCAAAAGTTGCAGATTCTTTGCAAGCCCATTAAATTTTGTAATATATGTCGATAGCCGCGTTTTCTTTTTTGCATAGCTATGGTAAAATAAATATTGCTTACATTTTGTAAGTTAAGAAGGAGGGATGAACGGATGCAATCAGAACATTTGGGAATGTGTCCCCGATTCGAAGCGGCATTCTGCATTTTGGGAAAGCGCTGGAATGGGCTGCTCATTCAAGTGCTGTTGAGTGGGCCTAAGCGCTTTAAGGATATTTCCGCACTCATTCCTACCATGAGCGACAAAATGTTGAGTGAACGCATGAAAGATATGGAGGCGGCAGGGATTGTAGTCCGCAATGTATATCCAGAAACGCCTGTACGCATCGAATATACACTTACGGAAAAAGGATTGGCTCTGCAGCCTGTCATGGAGGCCATTGGGAAGTGGGCAGAGCAGTGGGTCAACGAATCAATCGGATGCTGCGATGAGTCGGACGCAGCCTCTCATCATTCGGAACAAGAATAATGTGCAGCGGACAACTCATCGCATGCCGAGCCTAACTGACAGCAGGTTAGTGCTCGGCATTTTTGCTGTTTCAACTAGATTGCCTACTTTTGTCGTTGTAAACACCGGGACAAGCTCGTATAATTAAGCGAATGAGCCATAATAACTAACTTTTAATTTAGGACAGGAGAATGACATGACCATTCACATCATTACGGACGGAAGTTCAGACTTGACTCCAGAGATCGTCAAGCAGTTCGGCATCCACGTAGTACCCCTTTGCGTATGTTTCGGTCAAGAGGTGTTTACCTCTGATATGGACACCACTCAATTTTATGAGCGTATGCGAGAGGAGGAAGAACTACCGAAGACGTCCAGTCCGTCGCCAGCCGATTTCTACCACATGTATCAATCGCTTGGCACTGATAAAGATATATTGGTCCTTTCCTTGACCTCCAGCTTAAGCAGTACCTACAATCATGCAGTAATGGCAAAAACGATGTACGAGGAAGAAGGTCATCCGAATCGGATTGAAGTTATAGATACGAAAACAGCATCTGCTGGGCTTGGGCTGCTTGCCGTTCGCGCTGCTCAGTTGGCTGCTGCTGGTAAGACACTGGATGAGGTTGCTCATACACTGAGCGATCAAGTGAAGCGCACGACCACATACTTCACGCTGGATACCCTCGATAATGTCATACGCGGCGGACGCTTGAGCAAATTCAAGGGCACTGTTGCTTCGATGTTGAACATTAAGCTGCTTATGGAAGCAAGTGAAGAAGGTTCAATCGAAGTGATGGAGAAAATACGAGGCACGCAGAAAACGCTTCGCCGACTTATTGAGAAGGTGGGCGATGCGTGGAGCCATGTTGATAAAGAGTGGATCGCCTTCGCACATTCAAATTGCGAGGAACGAGCTAAAGCATTTATGAAGGAACTCCTCGATAAGTATCACTTCGATCAAGTGCTGTTCGTGAATATGGGGCCTGTCATTGGCACGTATGCGGGGGAAGGCGGCGTACTAATTTCTTATCAAGAAATGCCGCGCACGACTTAAATATTTCCATTTCCTTTAGGAATGAAGGAACACCACGTCAAGCTCCCGTCTATATGAAGGGAGCTTTGTTCATTATGTATACGTTTTTTATATGACATTCGCTTAAACGTTAATTCACTACATAAATGTCAAGCTGCTCCGTTCTTCGTGAAAAAAAAGGTTTATGTTATGATGAAAGAAAGTAGGCAACAACATATATTAGAGCATGTTCGCTGACTGGGGGTAATGGAATGTATACAATTATGATCGTGGAAGATGACGATAAGATAGCTTCGATTTTACAGTCTTCTCTTGAAAAATATAATTACAATGTAACTCGAGCGACAAGATTTAATGAATTAAAGGAAGAAATGCTGGAAATCAATCCAGATTTAATTTTGCTCGATATCCATTTGCCAGCCTTCGATGGTTTTTATTGGTGCCGGCAATTCCGCAGTGAAACGAACGTACCTATCATTTTCGTATCGGCGCGCACTGGAGAAATGGATCAAGTTATGGCGATCGAGAATGGCGGAGATGACTTTATTACGAAGCCGTTTCATCTTGATGTCCTCTTGGCGAAGGTAAAAGGGGTGTTGCGCCGTACATACGGTGAATATGCGGCTAACGGCGGAGGAAATGGTGAGGAGATGACGGTACAGGGGCTAACTCTTCACAGAGCGAAGAACACGCTCGAATGGTCAGGCAAGCGAGTTGATTTGACCAAAAATGAGGCGCTCCTCGTCGCCTGTCTCATGGAACGGATCGGCTATATCGTTTCTCGTGAGACGCTTCTCGAAACCTTATGGGACGATGTTGATTTTGTTGACGATAATACACTAACGGTTAATGTTACTCGTGTCCGCAAGAAGATGGAGGAAATCGGGATAGCAAAAGCGATAGAGACGGTGCGTGGCCAAGGGTATCGGATGTCGGCCACTTGGGTGAATGAATGAAGCCGGGAATGACCTTTCTTCAATATGTACGGGATCGAATTGTTATCCTATGCACCTGCTTCGTTGCGATTGCGATTGCATTGCTCGTCGTTTGGCTTGACCTGAGTATTGGACAACGATTTGCTGCAAAGGAAAGCCTGATATACATTTTTGTGCTTGCTGCTTTCATTCTCATGGTTGGTCTTGTATATGATTATACGAACCAGCGGCGCTGGTATAAGGAAATGTACAATGCAGAGACCAATACGAGCGATAGTGATTTCACGCTTTGTCTGCAACATCCAAGCACGTTGGAGCAGAGACGAATGCATGCGTTGTTATCACGTCAATATCGCTCGTTTATGAACGAGCTTCTTACGATGCGGAACGAGCGGGAGAAGCATGTTCATTTCACGAACCAATGGGTGCATCATATGAAGACTCCCGTGTCCGTCATTCATTTGCTTACGCAGCAGCCTGTGTATGAGCTCGATCAGTCTCAGGTAGAGACACTGCTGCGCAGTGTCAGCGAAGAAGCCGATCGTCTTACGAAAGGTTTGGACATGATGTTAAGCACAGCACGGCTGGACAAGTTCGAGCTGGATCTTCATGTTAGTGGCTTGAATCTGAAGCAGGTTATTCGGCAGGTTGTGAATGAAAATAAGAAATCGTTGATAAAGCATAAAATTTTCCCGAAAATTGAATCCGATGATGTGATCGTAGATAGTGATGAGAAATGGCTGAACTTTGTACTGACACAGCTCGTAACGAATTCGATTAAATACATGAGAGACAAAGAGGGCTCCAAATCACTGTCGTTCAAGGTGGAGCGGGAAGGGGAGTCGATACTCCTCCATGTTCAGGATGAAGGAATCGGGATAGCTCCTGAGGATTTGCCGCGTGTATTTGATGCATTCTTCACCGGTCAGAATGGACGCAAGGAAGGAGATGCAACAGGTATGGGGCTCTATTTGGTTAAACAAGTATGCGCGAAGCTTGGTCATTCGATCCACATAACATCGAAGCTTCATGAAGGCACGACGGTAACGATCAAGTTCGGGACAAGAGCGATGCACCATCAGTTGCTTGAACGGTTGCATTGAATTCATGAACAAAAAACAACTAGTTCACAACCTCTTCTCTTAACAGCCCTTTTCCATTAGGAAGAGGGCTGTTGTTATGGATTCGCCAGCACGAATGTGACAACTTTGTAAGGTGAATTCTTGGAATGAAAGCCAATTCGATGTTGGCATGATGAAGAGAAAGGGTATACTGTGTGTATATTTATTTGGGTTTCGGATCGCAAGAAGGAAGGGGCTGGACACATATGCCTGTATTAGAAGCTAAGCAACTATCCAAAGTTTATGGAACAAGAGGGAACATGACCTATACGGCTCTTCAAGATATAAATCTGACCATTGATGAAGGGGAATTTGTCGGCATAATGGGGCCTTCAGGCAGTGGAAAAACTACATTGCTTAATATATTAGCTACGATAGACAAGCAAACTTCTGGAGATGTATTTATTAACGGAACGGATCCTGCGAAGCTCAGCAATCGCAAGCTGGCCTATTTTCGCAGAAGAGAACTCGGTTATGTATTTCAAGATTTCAATTTGCTTGATACGCTCAGCATTCGAGAAAATATTATATTGCCGCTTGCGCTTGACGGCATATCTGCTAGAGAGATTGAGCGCAGGCTGTTGGAAACAGCAAGCTGGCTTGGGATCGATCATATATTGGATAAGCGTACTTATGAAGTTTCGGGCGGTCAGAAGCAGCGTACGGCGATAGCGCGGGCAGTCATTCATCAACCTTCGCTGCTGCTTGCAGATGAACTGACAGGCAATCTGGATTCAAAGGCCGCGAAGGATGTTATGACTGCGCTTGAGGATTTGAACGAAAGAACGAATCGAACCATATTGATGGTAACGCATGATGCATTCGCCGCGAGCTACTGTAAGCGAATTTTGTTCATCAAGGACGGCAGATTGTTCTCCGAACTGCGGCGCGGTGCGAATCGACAGATTTTCTTCCAACACATCTTAGACTCGCTAAGCTTGTTAGGAGGGAACTTCGATGACATTCCGACAGCTCGCTATAAGTAATATAAAGGGGAATTGGCATCGATACAGCGCCTATTTTTTAAGCAGTGTATTTGCTGTGATGATTTTCTATATGTATGCGGCATTTATCTATCATCCTGACGTTATCAATGGACATGTACCCGGAGGACACCAGGTTCGAAAAGTGATGATGATATGCGAGTATTTGATCATCATTTTCTCTTTTTTCTTCACCTTGTACTCCAGCTCCGCGTTCTTGAAATCAAGACAGCAGGAATTTGGGCTGCTTACGCTGTTCGGCATGACCAAGCCCCAACTGAGAAGACTCGTTTTTTATGAAAACATGATTATTTCCATATTGGCGATTGCAGTAGGAATGGGCATTGGCACTTTTATGACGAAGCTGTTTTTGATGGCTTTATCGCATATACTGGCCGTTGATGCACCGATTTCCTTTTACATTGTTCCGAAAGCAATCCTATTGACGTCAGCAGGGTATCTGCTTTTGTTTACTTGCATTACGGTGTTTTCGTTGCGGAAGGTAGGGCGCAGCCAAATTGTTGAGCTGATACGGGCGCATAGAGAACCTAAATCACCGCCTAAATTCTCATGGGTACTCGTGGCCCTGTCTGTCTTTTCTTTAACACTGGGATACAGCTTGGCCTATGTGACGAATGTGCAGTTGTTTGAGGCTACCGCTCTGCCGATATTGGGATTTACGGTGCTCGGGACGTACCTCTTTTATACGCAATTCAGTGTGGGGCTTATCCGTATTTTGCAAAAAAATAAACGCGTGTATTACCGCAGAACCAATTTGCTGAATATTTCACAGGCAGCTTTCAAATTGAAGGACAATGCTCGTGTGCTGTTCAATGTGTCGATTTTGTGTGCTGTGGTATTGACTGCTACCGCGAGCTTTTACGCGTTCGACCAGACGACGAGAAAGCAGCAGCTCTTAGAAATGCCGCAAAGCTATGTTATTACTTGGACCAAGGATAAGCCTCAACCGATAAAACCCGAAGTGATTAAATCTTGGGCGCAAAGTACCGATAACAAGGTAGAGCAAGAAGTTGCCTTCAGGTTTGTGGACGTGTTTTATTCACAAGCAAACATCAGCGAAAATTCTGCGGCGATGTTGAGTGTGTCGGAATATAACCGCATTATTGCAATGGATGAAGGACAACCGCTTACGTTAGCCCGCGATGAGATGACTCTCGTTACGCGTATGCCTCTGGTGGAGTCTGGGGAGAATGACAGGCAGCAATATTATGGCCATCCTGGTTCCATTACGGTAAATGTTCGCGACACCAGCATTCAGGCGTCCGGCCATATTCATAAATTGATGACAAGAAACGTCCTGAATTCAGGTACAGGTGTTTACAATGTACTTGTTGTAAGCGACGAGCTGTTTGAACAACTATTCAAGAAAGCGCCGGCGGAGAAGGCAAGATATGGACATGCATTCAATTGGGCGGATTGGGAATATTCCTTGGCGTTAGACAAGAAGATTAGGGAGCATCTGTCGTTTAACGAGGATGAACAAGACAGCATAAGAATTTCAAGCCGAGTGTATGATTGGAGCAGTTCGATGCAAGTATCTGCGCTTGGCATGTTCATAGGGTTGTTCATTTGTTTATTGTTCTTTATAGCGAGCGGCAGTGTCATCTATTTCAAATTGTTTACTGAATTACAGGATGACCAGGCCTATTTCAGGGGGCTAACACGCATCGGCTTATCCATTGTTGAAATTCGGCGTGTTGTCACGTTTCAAGTTGGTCTTATTTTTTTCGCACCCTGCATTGTTGGAAGCGCCCATACGCTGTTCGCCTTGAAGACCCTTAGCAATCTCGTGTACTCGAATATGATGGGATATGCATTGACGGTAGTGAGCATGTTCGTGGTAATGCAGGCTTTATTCTTCTTGGCTGCACGAAAAACCTATATGAGGAAAATATTAGAGGAAGTAATTGTATAAATAAGGGATCTTTCTCATGTTCATGTCGAACAACGGGTAATCAAACCAATTTTATTACGGGATTGATACGATTTCTTGCTCATCTTATTGCATAATAGACTAATAAACTTGTATGCTTATAGGTAAGAGAAGGCAAGAAAGTGAGTTGACGTAATGAAGAGTCGATGGATACACATCCGTAAATACGCCGAACACTCCGTAGTTCTTGTTGTATTGATGTTGTTGATAGGTATCATTACTGCGTGCTCCAAGACTCCTGTGCAGGAGCAGCATGTGGAAGAGCAATCCAGCCCGGCTTCGAAGGTGACTGTTACTATCGAGGGCGGTTCCTATATACCGAACTTGTCAGAACATATTGGGATTGATTGGAACTCAGGCATGACTGTAACAGATTCATTAAAGCAGACCGGAATCGTGAAGATTTCAGAAGAAGATGGAATGATACAGTCAGTTGGAGAAGTTGCCCTTGATGCGAAGATGGGGTGGGGCATCTTGTTGAATGATGAAGAGCTAAGGCAGCCTAAGGCTATGAATAAGATCGTCGGCCCTGACGATACCATTGTCGTATATGTGAAGCGATTGGATGTCAAGACGAATTCACTTCCTATAGCGGGATTGACATTGAGCATTGATGGCGGTAAGACAATTCCAGAAATGACGAATACGTATGTGGTCAGCTGGAAAGAGAACATGAACGTGAACGATTTGATTGATGAATTTGCACAAATTTCCTTGTCAGACGACGGCGAGCAAGTGCTTCACATTGGTCAGCGAAAAATGGAAAACACCATTGAATTTTCGCTGAAGGTCAACGGGAAAAAGATGTCGGTAAGCGAAGGCCGGAAGCTTGCACTGAAGCCTGATGACCAGATTGAGTTTATTATTACCCCATGAACGAGTGACAGCTATAGCTCTCAACGGGAAACGTGGCATGCGTTTCGGACGTTGGGGGCTTTTTTTGATGACAGAGACTAGGCTTAAATAATGAACCTCATTTATAAAAAATTCCCCTCGTTTATTCGATTTCCCCGTAAATTTCTTATGTCTATGTTTTTTTATTGCTGTTCACAAGATGTTTCTGGTTTACTAGGAATTAGATATTTCTGCTAGCATAATTGGGTTCTTCATCAAAGATCAGACATGGGAGGATAAGTGAAAATGAGTGATACCATTCAACATGATGAACAACAACGCCAAGATGAACAAATTGTTCAGCAAGGGGTGCACAATTTCAGTGCAGAAGAAGAATGGGTGAAGCCTGATCGGCCAATCTTGCTCGAGCAGTTGGAATGGTTCAAGGATCAGAAGCTCGGCTTAATGATGCATTGGGGCACTTATTCCCAGCTCGGTATCGTGGAATCGTGGGCGCTTAGTGATGTCGATGAAGAGTGGTCGCGTGATAGTGTGGATTGGGATTATGATGCTGAGGAGCTGAAGCAGCAATATTTTGATTTGAACAAAACGTTTAATCCACTTCGCTTCGAGCCAGAACGTTGGGCGAACTTAGCTGCGGAAGGCGGCTTCAAATATTTGATTTTTACGACCAAGCATCATGATGGATTTTGCATGTGGGATACGAAAACGACAGATTATAAAATTACGGGTGCCCAAACACCATTCCATACCCATAAGTATGCGGATGTGTGCAAGCATTTATTCAATGCGTTCCGAGACAAAGGCATGGCCATCGCAGCGTATTTCTCCAAGGCTGATTGGCATACGCCAACGTATTGGGCGCCAGGGATGGAGAGAAGCAATCCGACATGGCGGGGCCCGTCTTATAATCCGCAGGATTATCCTGAATTATGGGAGCAATTCGTCCAATTTACTCATGAACAGATAATGGAGCTGTTGACGGACTACGGCCGTATCGATGTGTTGTGGCTGGATGCGGGCTGGGTATGCAAGGAAAGCCGCGTATCACAGGATATTCGTCTGGGAGAAGTGGTGGAGAGGGCGAGAGAGAAGCAGCCATGGCTGCTGTCTGCCGACCGCACGGTTGGCGGGCCGTATGAGAACATTATTACTCCGGAACAAACAATTCCAAATGAGGCAATGAATGTGCCTTGGGAAAGCTGTATTACGATGGGGACATCCTTCTCATTCCGATATGAGGACAAGTATAAGTCAACTCGGCAGCTTGTGCACATTCTCATGGAGGTGGTTGCTAAGGGAGGGAACCTAGCCCTTAATGTGGGGCCGCAGCCTGACGGCCGCATCCCAGAGGGGGCGATTGTACGGATTAAGGAACTCGGTGCATGGATGGAGACCTATGGGGAAGCTGTTTATGGAACCCGTATTTGTGCTCCTTATTTTACTCAGCGCTGTGCCTTTACTCGTAAGGAAGACACAGTATATTGTACGTACTTATATCCGTCTGAGGAATCGGAAGTTACCGATCACATATTTATTCCTTATCTAGAAAAGGTGACGAACATCCAATTGGTCGGTACAGATCAGAACGTAGCATTCCATTCAGACGAAGCAGGTTTGCACGTAAAGCTGCCAACGAGTGAAGTTGGGGGCAATGCCCCGATCGCACATGTATTCCGGATGACAGCCTTTTAAGCGCTATAGAGAGCACATTATTTGCAGTGCTAAATATAGATGCATAACATAATGATTGCCCTCATGTCATATACGTGCATGAGGGCAATTTGATTTAGATGCGGCAAATCTCATTCGGGCACATTTCGCAATGACATACTTCCCGCAAATGTTCCAATTCCCGAATAACAATCATGCCATTCTCATATTCAATGACATCGCGCTTGCGGAGATCGCTCAACATACGATTCACACTTTCGCGTGTCGCGCCGATCATGTTCGATAAATCTGTATGTGTGATTTTTTTGTTGATAAGAATCCCGCCATCCTCTAGCTCCTCGCCATACGTGTTCGATAATCTTATCAGTGTGGAGCACAGCGCGCCAGGCTTGCCGTACATCATCAAGTCCCGGAACTTTGTCTGTGTAAGGCGGTGATGAATACCCATCCACTTCATAAAGTCAATGGAGAAATCGCAGTGCTGGCAGATGAGTATTTCGATATCTTTTTGCTCGATTAGTAATACTTCAGCTTCTTCGATAACTTCAGCGGTGAAGGTATGCTTCGTGCTATGGAATGGGTCAACTTGGCCAACCAAATCTCCAGCTTGATACATGTACAGAATGAGCTCTTTTCCTTCATCTGTGGATTTCGTGATTTTTACACGGCCGCTTTTCAGAAGGAATAGCTTATCAGATAGGTCTCCCTCCCAGAACAAATGAGAACTATCCGGATAGGTACGTTCTTTACCAATACTTATTAATCGTTCTACATTCTGTTCTGAGAAACAAGAGGTATTGCATGGCTCTCCAAATTGTTCGATGATGTTAGTCACCCTGTTCCCCTCCAATTTACATATTTCAAATTTTAGTAATTTTGACCCAAGGAATTCCATGTGACAAGTTTCACTATATGAATACGTATTACTATCATGGATGTTCCGCAAGCAGTTGTCAATTTATTTACGATTAAAATTAGTTACAGTTTGGTTAAATTGAGTGATTAATATCACGCTGGACCAAAGAAAAATAAAATATTGATCAGATTAGTGAGATAATGTGAAAAATATCACATACTAAACCCCGTCCAGGTGGGTACAATGAGAGTGTGAAATGATTCACAAGCAATTGTATCCATTACGAACCTCAGATAAGGACCGTAACAGAACCGTATACAGACCAAATAAAAGACCTTTCCTTAGGTTCATCGGCATGGAATCAATGAATGGAGGCGGAGAGAATGGCGACAAAACAGGAAACGAAACCAGTTGTAGAGAAAAACGATGTCACGAAGCACATTCAACAATTGATTGACCGCGCGAAGAAGGCGCAAGAAGCATTTATGGATATGAACCAAGAGCAAATTGACAAGGTCGTGCAGCAAATGGCACTCGCTGGCTTGGATAAGCACATGCTGCTGGCCAAGATGGCCGTTGAGGAAACGGGACGCGGTGTGTATGAGGATAAAATTACGAAAAATATATTTGCAACTGAATATATCCACAATTATATCAAGTATGACAAAACAGTAGGCGTCATTGAGGATAATCCGTACGGCTCTTACATGAAAATTGCGGAACCAGTTGGAATTGTCATGGGGATTACACCGGTAACGAATCCGACCTCAACGACAATGTTCAAGGCGCTCATTTCGATAAAGACACGCAATCCAATCATTTTCGGCTTTCATCCATCAGCTCAGAAATGCAGCGCGGAAGCAGCTCGCATCCTGCATGATGCAGCTGTGAAATATGGTGCGCCAGAGCACTGTATCCAATGGATCGAGTATCCGTCGATGGAAGCGACTAACGCCTTGATGAATCATCCTGATGTGGCGCTTATCCTAGCGACAGGCGGTGCTGGTATGGTTCGCTCTGCTTACAGCTGCGGCAAGCCTGCTCTTGGCGTTGGCCCGGGCAACGTACCTTGCTTCATCGAGAAGACGGCAGACTTGAATCAAGCCGTAACGGATTTGATTCTTTCCAAGACGTTCGATAATGGTATGATCTGTGCTTCTGAACAGTCAGTCATTATTGAAGAGCCGATTTACGTACAAACGAAGAAAATGATGACAGCCCAAGGCTGCTACTTCTTGAGCAAGGAAGAGACAGGCAAGCTTCAAGCAATGGCGATGAAGACAGACACTTGTGCAGTGAATCCGAACATCGTAGGTCAGTCCGCGAAGAAGATTGCAGAGATGGCTGGTATTCAAGTGCCGGATACGACGAAGATTCTAGTAGCTGAGCTGGATGGCGTAGGGCCGAAGTTCCCATTGTCTGCTGAAAAGCTAAGCCCAGTGCTTGCCTGCTACAAGGTGAAAACCGCACAAGATGGAATTGATCGCGCTGCTGAAATCGTAGCGTTTGGCGGAATGGGCCATTCCTCGGTTATCCATTCGCATGATGACGAGGTAATCGGCAAATTCGCAGATCGTCTGCAAACAGGTCGTATTCTTGTAAACTCTCCTTCGACCCATGGAGCAATCGGCGACCTATACAACACGAATATTCCTTCGTTGACGCTAGGCTGCGGATCTTATGGCCGCAACTCGACTTCTTCGAACGTAACGGCTGTCAATCTGCTGAATATTAAACGGGTGGCGAAGCGAACAGTGAATATGCAATGGTTCAAGGTGCCGAACAAGATATACTTTGAAAAAGGCGCAACGCAGTACTTGGCGAAGATGCCGGATATTAGCCGTGTCATGATTGTTACCGACCCGATGATGGTGAAGCTTGGCTACGTAGAAAAATTGGAATACTACTTGCGTCAACGCCGCAACCCAGTCGTTATTGAAGTGTTCTCTGATGTAGAGCCAGATCCATCGACAAAGACAGTGGAACGCGGTACAGAAATGATGCTCAGCTTCGAGCCTGACTGCATTATCGCACTTGGCGGCGGCTCTCCGATGGATGCGGCGAAGGGCATGTGGCTGTTCTACGAACATCCAGATGCTGAATTCGACAACCTGAAGCAAAAGTTCCTTGATATCCGCAAGCGTACATTCAAGTATCCGCGTCTCGGGCAGAAGGCGAAATTCGTCGCAATTCCAACGACTTCGGGTACAGGTTCGGAAGTAACTTCGTTCGCGGTTATTACGGATAAGGAGAAAGGAAACACGAAATATCCACTAGCCGATTATGAACTAACGCCAGACGTAGCGATTATCGACCCAGAGTTCGTATATAGCCTGCCGAAGACGGCAGTTGCAGATACGGGTATGGACGTACTGACGCACGCAATCGAAGCTTATGTATCGGTGATGGCAAGCGATTATACTGATGGGTTAGCAATTAAGGCCATTCAACTGGTGTTCGAGAACTTGGTGAAATCTCATCATGAAGCTTGTCCAAAGGCTCGCGAGAAAATGCATAACGCATCCACACTTGCTGGTATGGCGTTCGCGAATGCATTCCTAGGCATCAACCACAGCTTGGCTCATAAGTGGGGTGCGCAATATCATACTGCGCATGGCCGTACGAATGCGATTCTCATGCCGCATGTCATTCGCTACAATGCGAAGAAGCCAACGAAGTATGCATCGTTCCCGAAATACGATCACTTTGTGGCAGATGAGCGCTACGCGGAAATTGCCCGCATCCTCGGTCTACCATGCCGGACAACCGAAGAGGGCGTGAACAGCTTGATTAACGCCATTCGTGGATTGAATCGCGAATTGGGAATTCCAGAGTCGTTCCAAGAACTTGGCTTCGATGCGAAGGACTTCGAATCCCGTGTTGATTATTTGGCAGACCGTGCTTTTGAAGACCAGTGTACAACAGCAAATCCGAAGCTTCCGCTCGTAACAGAGCTGGCGGATGTATATCGGAACGCATTCTACGGACGTTTTGAATAATCAAGAAGCAGGCAGCGGGGAGATTTTCTCCGCTGCTTTTGCTTTGTAAGCAGCAATGAGATGGGGAGTAGGAATACGATTCCAACATTTTGAATCATAATTTGTGAAAAAAATCATTTGCCCAGCATATATTGTGATAAATATCACATAATTAAAAGTGTGAAAAGAGGTACAATGAAGACGTAGCAAGGAGAGGATGAAATAGAATCAGAATTCGCCTTATAAAACTTGCTGCACAGCCTCACTCGGCATTACGAAAAGGCAGCTATCGAACGAATGCGAAAGATGAGATAACCGCCTTGCAGCCTTTTTCGTGAAAATGATCACAAGCAATGTGAAGTGGAAAACGAAAACATTTGCTGGGTGTGCGCTTTCAATTCGATTACAACACATACAGAAAAACAAACATGTATGGAGGGATTATGATGTCGGTGATGGAAAAGAACATGACAGGAACAAATGAAATGAATCCTTGGCGTGGATTCAAAGCAGGCAAATGGCAAACTCACGTTGATGTGCCAAACTTCTTGGATGGACACATCAAGCCTTACTTAGGCGATGAAGCATTCTTGGCAGGTCCTACGCAAAATACGAAGGATCTGTGGGATATCGTGAGCCAGCTCTCCAAAGAAGAACGTGAACGCGGCGGTGTATGGGATGTTGATGTGAATACACCTTCAACGATCGTATCGCACAAGCCGGGATATTTAGATAAAGAAAAAGAAAAAGTAGTAGGTGTACAAACGGATGCTCCGTTCCGCCGCTCGATTCAACCTTTTGGCGGCATTAAGATGATGATCGATGCTTGTAAAGCATACGGCTTCGAAATGCCGGAAGACGTTATCAAAATTTTCACAGACATTCGCAAAACACATAACCAAGGTGTTTTCGATGCTTATACTTCCGACATGCGCATGGCGCGCAAAGCGGGTATTATTACAGGCTTGCCAGACGCTTACGGCCGCGGCCGCATTATCGGCGACTACCGCCGCGTAGCGCTGTACGGTGTAGATTTCTTGATTCAGCAAAAGAAAAACGACCTCAAAAATCTTGAGCTGGATGCAATGGATGAACATACTATCCGCGATCGTGAAGAAATTTCGGAACAAATTCGCGCACTTGCTGAATTGAAGGAAATGGCCGCAATGCACGGCATGGATATTTCCAAGCCAGCCGTAAATGCACAAGAGGCATTCCAATGGGTATACTTCGGTTACCTGGCAGCCATCAAAGAACAGAACGGTGCTGCAATGTCCCTCGGTCGTGTATCCTCGTTCCTCGATGTGTATGTGGAACGCGACATTCAAGAAGGTACATTGACAGAGCAAGAAGCTCAAGAATTGGTTGACCATTTCATTATGAAACTGCGTATCGTTAAATTCTTGCGCACACCTGCTTACAACGACCTGTTCAGTGGTGACCCAACCTGGGTAACAGAATCGATCGGCGGTATGGCTTCGGACGGTACAACTCGCGTAACGAAGAACAGCTTCCGCTTCCTGCATTCCTTGTACAACTTGGGACCTGCTCCAGAGCCTAACTTGACTGTTCTCTGGTCGACGAAGCTTCCTGAAGCGTTCAAGAAATATTGTGCGAAAGTATCGATTGAAACAAGCTCCATTCAATATGAAAATGACGACCTGATGCGTCCAATCTATGGCGACGACTACGGTATCGCATGTTGTGTGTCCGCAATGCGCATCGGTAAGCAAATGCAGTTCTTCGGCGCTCGCGCCAACTTGGCGAAATGCTTGCTGTACGCAATCAATGGCGGTAAAGATGAGAAGCTTGGCTTGCAAGTTGGACCAGAGCTTCCTCCAATCACTAGCGACGTATTGGACTACGACGAGGTTGTGAAACGCTTCAAGCAGATGATGGAATGGCTCGCGAAGCTGTATATGAACACATTGAATGTGATTCACTTCATGCATGATAAATATTGCTATGAGCGCATTGAGATGGCGCTGCACGATAAAGAAATCTTGCGCACAATGGCTTGCGGTATTGCCGGCTTGTCGGTAGCAGCCGATTCCTTGAGTGCAATCAAATATGCCAAAGTAACACCGATTCGCAACGAAGAAGGCATCGCTGTTGACTTCAAAATCGAAGGCGAATATCCTTGCTACGGCAACAACGATGATCGCGTAGACAGCATCGCTGTTGAGTTGGTTGAATCGTTCATGAACATGATTCGCAAGCATAAAGCTTATCGCAATGCAATGCCGACTCAATCGATTCTGACGATTACATCGAACGTTGTATATGGTAAGAAGACAGGTACAACTCCTGACGGACGCAAAGCTGGCGAACCGTTCGCTCCAGGCGCGAACCCAATGCACGGCCGTGATAAGAAGGGCGCGCTCGCATCGCTTAGCTCGGTAGCGAAGCTTCCATATGAGCACAGCTTGGATGGAATCTCGAATACATTCTCCATCGTACCTAAGGCGCTTGGCAAAGAGCTAGATGCTCGCAAATCCAACCTCGTATCGATGATGGATGGATACTTCGGCAGCAACGCACACCATTTGAACGTCAACGTGTTCGACCGTGAACAGCTGATGGACGCAATGGAGCATCCAGAGAACTACCCACAATTGACGATTCGCGTATCTGGATATGCGGTTAACTTCATTAAGCTGACTCGTGAGCAGCAATTGGATGTTATCAACCGTACATTCCATGGTTCAATGTAAGAACATAATTACGGTTGAACTAGAGGCAAAATGAGCAACGTAATGGATATACTCGATATTTGATAAGTAAAGGGACGCAACTGCACCAAATGCCATGTATCTTTCGGTCGATGGCGGGGAGGGAGCGTCCCTCTTGTCATTCAATCAGGTTGTATGGGCTGGAGAGGAAAGTGATAGAGATGATCGGACGTATTCACTCGTTAGAAACATTCGGTACCGTTGATGGACCTGGCATACGCTTTATTTTATTCATGCAGGGGTGCGCACTCAAATGCCAATATTGCCATAACCGCGACACCTGGAGCTTGAGTGACGGCAAAGAGATGACGCTGGAAGAGGTACTCGCTGAAATTGAACCATACTTGCCTTACTACCGCAGCTCAGGCGGGGGACTTACTGTATCGGGTGGAGAGCCAACATTGCAGGCGGCATTCGTTAGAGAATTGTTCCGTGAAGTGAAGCAGCGCTGGGATCTGCACACAACACTTGATTCTAACGGATTCAACGACGTGACGAAGCTCGAAGAATTGATGAACGTTACAGATCTTGTACTGCTGGACATTAAGCATATTAACAATGACAAGCATATTGCACTTACAGGTGTACCGAATGCACGCACATTGGATACAGCGCGTTGGTTATCGGAGCATGGCAAGAAAATGTGGATTCGACACGTGTTCGTACCGACGATTAACGATGATGAAGAGGATTTGCTTGAACTGGGCCGTTTTATTGGTACACTGCAAGGTGTTGAGAAATTTGAAATCCTGCCATACCATCAAATGGGCGTATACAAGTGGGAACAGCTAGGCGAAAAGTATCCGCTTGAAGGGGTTCCTTCCCCGACAGCAGAAGAGGTGGAGCGTGCTTATGCGCTTATTGAGAAAGGACGCCAGCAAACGCGCGTATCGTGAAACCCAACTATGTTCATATAGGAAAAGAGATGACTTGCCATATAGGGAAGAGGTCATCTCTTTTTTTGTTGAAATCGTGAAAGAATGTTCATTTTAGAACGCCAATTCAAAAATATCGTGTATCGTGAATTGTGTATAAATTGATCGGAAAGAACTATTTTTAAACTGGAAGAAAAAAACTATAATACGCAGTAAGAATGAGAAAAAGGATTTTCACAACCCGAAATGGAAGCGCTGTCATCTAAGGTCTTTTTTTTACCAAGCATATATGCTGTGGAAATGCATTTTCTTGTCCTCATAACTGGAAGATGAAGAGATGCTATTAGCTACTGGTTCAACCTAGAAAAGGTATCAGGCATCATGGGGGATCAGCTTTTCTTGGATGAATTTATGAATAGAGGAGGTATGATGCAGCTTAGTTATTCGATGATTCAGCGCCGCCGTATTCTTCGAAAATGATCTTATTTAGGAGGGATATTGATTATGATGAAAAAGATGGCAGCACTTGTCTTCAGCATGATGCTGATATTGTCAATCATACCGAACATGCCGAACGCACAAGCGGCACCTCAGCTCCGCAACCTTGCTACGAACTCTACTTACACATGGTCGGAAGCGCCGGAATCGAATTATCCGGATCCAGGCAACAAGCTGATTGATGGAAAAAAAGGAACCGCTAATGTTACGGATCCGGCATGGGTTGGTCATATTAAGAAAAAGGCGCGCGAAGTTACTTTTGATTTTGGACAGCGCAAGTCAATTGCCAGTGTGAAAGCGCACTTCCTTCAAGATTGGCCGGGTTCTGCGATTTTGTTCCCGTTAAGCGTATCTATATATGTGTCAGATGATAGTATGAATTGGGGAATTGTCGGGCACAAAGCAACGGAACGAGGCTGGACGAATGGCCCTCCAATTGATCAAACCTATGTATGGGATGGCAGCAAAGATGGGGTTGCAGGCGGAGGACAAGGTGCTACGATGGCCTATGCACGCTACGTGAAAGTTGTGTTCCCTATGCATCCGAAAGCATGGACATTTATTGATGAGATTGAAATTATGGGAACTGACGGCAAGGCTGACGGAGCAGTTGTCGTGAATATGAAGCCGTTCGAATTCCAGTACCCAGGCGTCGACACTGCTGGAATCCGTAATTTATCGCTTGTCTACAATGGATATTACCCTGACGTTCCGGAGTGGACAAAAGACAGCCTGATTCCGGAAATTGGTTATGTGAATCAAGCCGGACAAGTTCAGGACTGGTTCTTTGATGGGGTGTTAATGCTGGGTCTCCAATCTCCGGCGGGCCGTGATTTCGGAAAGGATTCACTCCTTACGGATTGGCAATGGTATCTGGATAAAACATTTGGCGTGCAAGGTGACTTGAAGCAGTTGAATGAGGCAACGAAGGAAGTAGGAATTCAGCTCGGACAGCCGAATCATAAAACGAAGGTTGTTATGATGCTGCCAAATCCGGGAGAATCAACGACGAACTTCGGTGACATTGACGGCGACGGCATTACCGAGAACTTCAGTGAAGCCAGCGTGGGCATAGAAAAAGCCTTGGCGACACGCCAGAAGGCAGTCAGATGGTGGCTGCAAGAGGTTCAAAACCGCTGGAATGCGAACAACTACTCCAACCTTGAACTGGTTGGTATGTACTGGCTGGATGAAGATATTAGCTGGTCCAAGTCAGCCCCAGACTTCCTGCGGATGATGAACTCTGATGTTCATGCAAGAGGGCTGAAATCGTTCTGGATCCCACATTCCGTGACATATAAGAGTTTTATTTGGAAAGACGCTGGCTTTGATGCAGCGACCTACCAGCCAAATTATTATTTTGAAGATTTATCAATTGATCGTCTTATTGATGGCGTGACTACTGCTAAACGATACGGAATGGGCGTTGAAGTGGAGTTCGACAACCGTATGCTAACGGATAATGTGTTCCGCAACCGATTCAATGACTATATGAACGCAGGTTACCAATATGGATTCGCGGGGAAAGGCTTTACTGCGTATTATAAAGGAAGCGGGCCGGTTCTGCGCGATGCAGCGAACAGCACAAATGCTAGTATTCGAGAACTGTATGATAAGTTGTACAACTTTACAAGAGGGAACTAATTCGCTCATATTCGATTACTGAAATGATGTATTGTATCAGATTGTAAGTTTAGCAGCATTCGAAAGTATATAATAGAGCCTAGTATGCCATGCATTTCACAGATCAGCGGTCAAATCCTCGGATTGGGGTTTTTGACCGCTGTTTTATTTTCTGCAAGGATTGTTAGAGGATTTTATCCCTCAATAGTGAAAATGTCGTCCTTACAGAATGGACATGGTCGATTTATAATGAAGGCGTAGCAAACAACAAGAAGATACTGGCAGACAAAAACATACGGGAGGGTCCTTACATGAAAAAAGGATTGGTAATGATTCTGACGCTTCTGTTCATCGCAACGACAGCGCTTACAGGATGCGGATCGAAGACAGAGAATGGTTCTGAAAAGCCAGCAAACCAAACTGGTGAAGAAAAAAAGGTTGAACCGTTCGAGCTTACGCTTCGTCACACGCAGCTCGGTGATGCAAAGAAAAATCGCTTTGCTATCCTGCAAGATGTTGTAAAGAAGACAGAATCCGAAGTACCTGGTCTGACAATTAAGCTCGATGGTGTGGACTCCGAGGTGAACCGCAAAGAAAAGCTTCGTGCAGAGATGGGCAGCGGATCTCCACCAGATATCTTTGATGCTTTCGGTAACCCAGACGTTAAATTGTACGCAGAGAATGGACTTATTCTCGACGTAGCACCGATTCTCAACGAACTTGGATTGAAGGATAAGTTTCAATCCCTTGCACAATGGACAGTAGACGATAAGATCTACGGTTTGCCAATCGGCGCTTCCATTGAAGGATATTTCTACAACAAAGACTATTTCGCTGAAAAAGGCATTCAAATTCCAAAAACATTGGCTGAGCTTGAAGCAATCGCTGAAAAAGTAAAGGCTGACGGCAAAATTCCATTCGCAATTGGTTCCAAGGATGCTTGGGTACCATTGATGACAACGAACACACTGTGGTCCTACTTCGGCGGTGCGGATATTACATCTGGATTTGCTAAAGGCGACACGAAGTGGAACGATCCAAAAATGGTAGAAGCATTCGCGAAGCACCAAGAGTGGATCAAGAAAGGCTATTTCAAAAAAGGCGAGCTTGGTCTTGACTATGCAACACAACGCACACAGTTGGTTAATGGCGAAGCAGTTATGATGTTCGACGGATCTTGGGCATCCTCCGTATTCGCTGATGCTACACAATCCGGTAAATTGCATAACAAAGCTGGCTTCTTCATGATGCCTCCTGCTAAAGAAGGCGATGGCTACAGCGTAATGTTCGACTCGAACAACGGGTATGCGTTCTCTTCCAAGGTTGCTGAAGATCCACGCAAGATGGAAGCAGTTAAAGCATTCATTAAGAACCTGTACAACGAAGACATGCAAGTACGCGGCTTGAAAGAAGATGGCGTTATCCCTGCAATGAAGGTTGACCAAGCGAAGCTGGATGAGGCTTCCCAAGGCAACGATTTGCTGCAAGCGATTATGGCGCAAATGAAAGACGTGAAATACACATGGCCGGCATTTGACGCACTTGTTCAAGCGGATGTGAACACAGCACTGGGCCAACAGCTTCAAAAAATGATCAGCGGCGAGGCAGAACCGCAAGCGGTTCTGGATGCCGTACAAAAGGTTCAAGAAGAAGCGAACGCAGCATCAAAATAAGATAAACAAAATACAAGCTTGACCACTAGGAGCACCACCTGTCCTAATATGGGGGGTGGTGCTCATTTATCATCCTGAGCGGCAGGTAACCAGTATGATTACGATGTGGGACGGACGGAGGGAAATCATATGAACAAAGCATTAAAGAACCCCTTAACATATGTGTTATTTTTGCTTCCTACGCTCGTTTTGTTCATCGCATTCTTTATATACCCGGTAATCAATGCGATTTACTATAGCTTTACGAGTTGGAACGGAATATCGAAGGACGTTACATTTATTGGCTTTGACAACTATCTCAATGTGATGAGTAAGCCAGAATTTTGGGATTCGGTGAAGAACAACGGTTACTTTATTTTGTTCTCTTTGTTTATTCAGGTTCCGTTAATCATTTTCTTCTCACTGCTCATCTCCAATGTCAAGCGTTTGAAAGGATTGTACAAGACAGCTGTATTTATGCCGTCTGTTATGTCCACGGCCGTCATCGGTATTTTGTGGGGCTTCATTTACGATCCGGACACAGGACTTCTTAATAAGCTGTTAGGTCTGTTCGGCATTGATCCGCTTATGTGGCTGGCAGATAAGAAAACGGCAATGATTTCGATCTTGATTACGAACGCTTGGCAGTGGACCGGTTTCTACATTGTTATGGTGTTGGCTGCAATCTTAGCAATTCCGAAAGACCTTGACGAGGCAGCGATGATTGATGGCGCAACTGGCGTTCAACGTGCGATGCGCATCACGATTCCGCTCATTATGCCAATCATATCCGTAGTCGTCATGCTGTCGATTGCAGGCGCGATGAAGGCTGCAGATATCGTCATCGTTATGACGAAGGGCGGCCCGGCAGGGGCAACCGACGTTATGGCAACTTATATGATCAAGCACTCGATTACAAGCTTTAAATATGGTTACGGGAACAGCATCGCAGTCCTTATCTTCGTGTTCACGCTCATCGTTACTGTGCTTTATCAAGTACTCATAGCGCGTAGAACGGAAAGGATTGAATACTAATGATGAAACAGCTGAAAAAGGGCGTCCCTCATATTTTCCTTCTGCTTTATTTGGCAGTTATTCTTTTTCCATTCTTGTTCGTCCTGTTCTCGTCTGTAAAAACAGACAACGGAGCCATTGCAGCAAATCCATTCGGCTTGCCGACTGAATTCGCTTGGGACAACTATGTAAAAGCTTGGGTTAATGCAAAAATCAGCACTTATTTCGTTAATAGTTTGTATATTTCACTTGCAGCATCCGTATCTACGATTCTCATCGCATCTCTTGCATCCTTTGCGATTACACGTATGCGTTATAAGAAGATGAGTGCAGCAGTGTTCCAGTTCATTCTGCTTGGCTTGCTCATTCCAGGCAACGCATTGCTTCTTCCGATTTACGGCATTCTGAAAAATTTGAACATGCTCGACAAGCACTGGGCATTATATGTTCCGTACACAGCAGGGGCAATACCATTTACAATTATTATTTTGGCGGCATTTATGCGCAGCCTCCCGTCTGAGATCGAAGAAGCAGCCGTAATTGACGGCTTGAACGCACCGGGCATTTTCTTCAGAGTCATCTTGCCGTTGACGGTACCAGCGCTCGTGACGGTATTTATCGTCAACTTCCTTGGCAACTGGAATGAATTTTTACTCGCAAACTTCTTTATCTCAACAGACAACTTGCGCACGCTACCGGTTGGTATGGTAGGCTTCCGAGATACGTACAACACGAACTATGCGCAAATGGCAGCCGGTATTGTATACAGTGTCGTACCCGTTATGGTCATCTACGCAATCCTGCAAGAAAAAATCATTGAAGGTCTTACAGCAGGCGGGGTTAAAGGCTAATCTTCTAATTCTTTCTATGAAATGTAAGCTCTTACGTGTTACTATATTCATAGTAGATTAGAGATAGGGTAAAGGGGTAATGTGCACAATGAATTTACGATTTAAGATGTTCAGTGGATTTATTTTGCTTATCATTATCCCTTTGCTATTGCTTGGCACCATTACGTTTGTCATTACCTTTAATTTGCTAGAAAAGAAATATAGTGAGCAAGCACAATTCTCGATGCGGGCCATGAGCCACAGCATTGGCTATATATTTGATGAAATCAATAAAGTGTCCGACACTGGCATAGCGAACAATGTGTTCCAGAAGGCGTTGGCCTCATCCAACCCTTATGAACACGATATGGTCAGCTCAAGCGTCGTAAGATATGACGATAATGGCAAGCTGTATATTGTTGATGAGCAGGGCAGGCCAATTAGCAAGCAGTTGGATGACACGTTAAAAGGCACAGACTACATCCGCATGAACGAACGTCAGCAAAATTTCCGGAAGCTGCTGTTCAATCATCCTGCGATTAGCTATGCCTTTTTGTACAATTTTAGCTCTTACGCGCGGGGAGAAGGCATTATCCCGATTTTCTCCAAAGAAAATTTCAAGGAAATGCCGTTTGATGATTTCAAAAATCATCCTTTATTTAAGAGAGTAATGGAGCTTAATGGTGTTCCGTTGTGGGTGGGGCCGAATGAATATCCGGAACTTACTGGCTCAGAGCAGGTCTTTACGCAAATTCGGGTTGTAAAGGATTTATCAACATTGAAGCCGCTTGGCATTTCGATTATCCAGATTAAAAACTGGGATCTAGACACCTTTTTCAATAAATTTTACACGGCTGATCAGATGGAAAATACGAAATTTTTTATCGTTAGTCAGGATGGTCGCATTCTATATGACAACTCGAAGCAGCTAACAGGCCAAATGATCGCCGATTATGCTTCTAAGCCAGTGAAGTTCGAGAATACCTATGTAAGCTACAAGGATAAATTCGGGGAACGTGAAAGTGTAATTACGTACCATCCGATGAGCGATTATGGCTGGTATTTAATATCTGTACGCGATTGGAGCTCTCTCTCGAAAGAGATGGTCGTATTTCTGAAATGGGTCTCGACAATTTTACTCATTTGTATTTTAGGTGCTCTATTGTTCAACCTGCTATTTACGAATCGCATCACACGCAATATTACACGAATTGTTCGCTTTATGCGGAGAGTGGAGGATGGGGATTTGAACGCTCGCGTCGTTGAGGAGGGGCGGGATGAGCTGCGAATGCTCTCTCATGGATTCAATAGTCTTATTGAACGAGTATCCGGTCTTATTGACCAAGTGAAAAATGAGCAGCAGCAAAAAAATAAAGCGGAAATGCGTGTGCTGGAAGCGCAGATTAAGCCGCACTTTTTATT
The DNA here is from genome assembly GCF_030363895.1 of Paenibacillus sp. S-12. Classification (NCBI taxonomy): domain Bacteria; kingdom Bacillati; phylum Bacillota; class Bacilli; order Caryophanales; family Paenibacillaceae; genus Paenibacillus; species Paenibacillus sp. S-12. The sequence goes on along the minus strand of NZ_JASIUF010000013.1, from coordinate 164,416 downwards.
TAATACCCTTGAATCAATAAATGTGCTGGCTATCCAGAACGAAGGCCGAAAGGTAAGCCAAATGGTATATCGTCTAGGCAATATTCTTCGGATCAGCATTCAGGATAAAGAGGAAATCACGATACGGGAAGAGCTTGAATATTTGAAGAGCTATTTGGAGATTCAAAAGTTCAGGTTCGAGGAGCTGTTCAACTTCGAAATCGATGTTCCCGAGAACATTATGCATTGCAAAGTGATGAAGCTTACCTTGCAGCCGCTCGTGGAAAACTCGATACAGCATGGATTCGATGGCATCGAGCATACAGGCTGGATTCGCATTACTGCTTACGAGGATCAGGAGCGGATTCTGATCCGGGTAGAGGATAATGGTCTCGGCATGTCGAATGAACAATTAAGGAAGTTCCAGTATATGCTGTCCGACGAGCAGAAATCAGTTCTGCCGCAGGAAGTCGAGTCGTACAATACGGAACGTAGAGGACTTGGGGTTCGCAGTGTAGCGGATCGATTGCGCATTCGATATGGCCCAGGCTATGGATTGTTCATCTGTTCAGCCTCGCAAATGGGAACGATGATTCAGTGTGTGATACCGAAATACGAACAGGGTGATACGTTATGAGTGTAAAAGCGCTGCTCATTGATGATGAAGTTCCGATTTTAAACAACTTGAAGCTGGTTATTCCTTGGGATGAAATGAATGTTGAACTGGTGGGTACAGCACGCAATGGGGTGGAAGGACTGGAAATGGTTCAGTTGCACGAGCCTGACATCATTTTATGCGATATTCGTATGCCTGTTATGGACGGTATGGACTTTCTGCGAGGAATTCGAAAAATGGGTTGTGAAGCCGAGGTAATGATGCTGACCGGCTATCAGGAATTCGAGTATGCGCGCATTGCAATGCAGCACGGTGTTCGGGATTACGTATTAAAGCCGATTAACTACGATGAGCTTGAGCTAACAGTAAAGAAGCTTGCCGATCTGGTGCGCGCAAGACAACTGGAGAAGAAGCTAACAGAACGGCGTTGGGGCCGTATGATCAGTCTTGCGTACGAAAAGATGATGTTCGATGTTCTTATGGGATTTTCCAATGGAGCACTCGCGGCCTTCATGGTCGATGAGGAGCAGCCGATTGAGAAGCTGGCTTACTCTCTGCTGCTTGTTGACTTGGATGGCTATGCACAGCGCAGTGCCTCATGGAGTGACAACGAGCGCAAGCTGTGGAACTTTGCAGTTTGCAACGTGCTTCAGGATGCGATTGTTGATGATTGGAATAAGTATGCGGTATTGCAAATGCGTGAAGGGGAGTGGTGCGTGCTTCTCCAATGCTATCGTGACCAGTATGAAGTGACATCGGTAGATATGGAGCGTTGGGCTCAGGAAATTCAGCAGGCTGTCCACAGCCATGTGAAGTTGACCGTAAGCCTTGCTTGGGATAACGGGCCAATACCGCTGATGAGCTTGGCACATACGTATAAGCGCTTGCAGCGCACTCTTATTTTGCATACCGCTGATGAGCAGCTCGTATCTGTTGATGAAGGCTCAGTAGCAAGGCAGGCGGCCTCCGTGTCGCAGTGGCAATTGGTTGAGGATATTGTTGCGGGTATGAAGCAGAATGACCGATCCAAGGTAGACGACGGAATGCATGCGCTTCAGTCCAGCCTCATGTATATGTCCGAACAGTCTATCGTTCGAGCGGAGACGTTCCTGCACTATGTGATTATCCATTTGATTCGTGAGATGAGGGAATGGGAACTGGTCACACCACAGGAAGAAGAAGCGATGTGGAACAAGCTTGAGCATATGATGAGTGTCAAGGACTTAATGTGTGCAATCATGGAGCTTGTTGATCATACGAAGGAACACGCGATGAACAAAAAGTCGAGCGAGTTGCTTATGATATCAGCCAAGGACTACATTCACCGCAATTTGGGATCGGATATCGGCGTTGAGGAGATGGCTGATTATTTGGGAATCAGCTGCAGTTATTTCAGTTTGTTGTTTAAAAATCATTTCGAAGAAACGTTTGTTGAATATGTGACGCGTCAGCGGATGGAGCTGGCGATGTCCCTGCTACGCACGACAGACAAGAGCATTACGCAAATTGGTGCGCTTGTTGGATATTCAGAACGGAGGTACTTCTCCAAGGTATTCCAGAAGTATACAGGAAAAAAGCCTACTGAGTATCGTGAAGAAGCCGTTCAGACGGGAAAATGATAACGCTTAAATGAATCACATCAGAGTTTCACTATACGAAAAGGATGGGATGAGTAAGATGAGTAAACTTCAACTGACGCTTGAGCAAAAGATCGGCCAAATGGTGATGTGCGGCTTTGCAACGACCGAGGTAAATGACAATATTCGCTCCTTGATTAAGGAGTATCATGTTGGAGGTATTATTTACTTCCGCCGCAATGTTGAGAGCAAAGAACAGGTCAGTGCATTGTCTCATCAACTGCAGGAGATTTCACGGGAGCAGACGAATATACCGCTGTTTATCAGTATTGACCAAGAAGGCGGTATGGTTGCCCGCATTGACTGGGATGATATTACGCTTATTCCGGGCAATATGACAATTGGCGCGACTCGCAGTGCTGAGCACGCTTATCAAGCTGCGCATATTTGCGGGGAGGAATTGTTGCGGCTTGGCATTAATATGAACTTTGCTCCAAGTCTTGATGTGAACAACAATCCTGAGAATCCAGTGATTGGCGTTCGTTCGTACAGTGAGCGTCCTGATCTGGTTGCCGAGCTTGGAACTGCACAAATTCGTGGACTTCAGGAGGCAAATGTAGCGGCAACAGCCAAACATTTCCCGGGACATGGGGATACGGCTGTCGATTCACATCACGGGCTTGCCGCTGTACCGCATGATGAAGAACGCCTTGTTGCTGTAGAGCTTGCACCGTTTGTCCAAGCGATTCGAGAAGGCGTAGATTGCATTATGACCGCTCATGTAATTTTCCCGGCATTTGAGCCGAATGCGATTCCAGCAACCCTGTCATATAATGTATTGACGAAGCTGCTTCGTCAGCGGTTAGGCTATCATGGCTTGATCGTAACGGATTGCTTGGAAATGCATGCGATATCGAAGGAAGTCGGTGTGGCGGAAGGTGCGGTTCGTGCAGTGGAAGCGGGTGCAGATATATTGCTTGTCAGCCATACGTACGAAGAGCAAGTAGCATCCATTCAAGCATTATGCGAAGCTGTACGTTCGGGGCGTATTGCCGAATCTCGGATCGACGAATCAATTGATCGCATTATCACATTGAAGAATAAGCGTCATATGGGAGAAAATAGCGAAGTCGCTGCTGATTTCTTCGCTTACCTTGGAACACCTGAATCCAAGGCGTCGGTCGATCAGATGTTCGAAGACAGTACAACGCTTGTAAAGGATGATGCGGGAGCATTGCCTCTAGATCGTAGTGCAAAAACACTTGTCATTTGGCCTCAGGTACGTACGCGCTCCGAGGTAGATGATCTTATTGTACAGGAGTACACACTGGCCTCTGCACTAGAACCGCATATGCAACATGTGGAGATACTGCGTATCAATAATGATCCAGAGCCTTTTGAGGTAAATGAAATTCTGGCGAATACGGAAGGATATAGTCAAATTGTTGTTTTGACTTACAATCCAGTGTCGAAGTTGCATCAAGGACAGGTGGATGTTGTAAACGCTTTACTGGCACGCAGCAGCATACGTGTTGTGGTTGCATCGACTCGTAATCCATATGACCTGAATCAATTCCCGGATGCACCTACGTATTTGTGCTGCTATGAAAATCGACCTGCCGCAATGAAGGCATTGGGAAATGTGCTTCTAGGCATAACAGAGCCAAAGGGCAAGCTGCCAGTTACGATCTCTGAACAATATTCATTTGGACATAGCGCTTCTTTTTGTAACAAGTAAATAGAACCCATCTCAGAACCTGTACCGAAGGTGCAGGTCTTTTATTTTTTTCGGACAAATGGATTGAAAAATGGTGTTTGCTAGAATGATGACTAAAAATTTACTTACATTAATTATTCCTGAAAAAAAGAATGCCAAAATAGAAACTTTTCGTAAAGTCGTGCGTCTATAACTATGTTCAATCATACAGAATGCGTTAACATTTCGAATAAAAGATGGATGAGGAGTAGGACGTTTACTATGAAATCTTGGAAAAAGCTTTTCGTTGCCTGTGTAGCCGCAGTGCAATTGTTCACAGTAATTCCTGTCTTTGCAGCAGAGGGAACGACAGGAACTGAGGTAAGTGGTGCAGTCGATGCCAATACATCTACGAGCACAACAGAAGATAATAGTAAGCAACAAGATGAGAATCAAGACGTTCAGCAAGATAAGCAGTTAAACAGCCAAGATAAACAACAAGTATCCCAAGCACGTGTTCAGCCTGTACTGCCTGGGGAGTATGACAAGAATGTCGTAGTCCTGATAGCTGACAGCAATAAAATTTATCAAGACGGAAATGAATACACGTCTCCACAGCCAATTACCATCAAGAAAGGTGTATCCTATATCGCGATTCGTTCGTTGATTGATCGTTTTGGATTCAAATTGGATTTTGACAACAAAACGAAGGAAACGATCATCAAAAACGGTGATAAAGAGCTGCGCTACAAAATGGGCAGTGCAGATTATCGTGTAAATGGCGTACCAACAAAAATGAAGGGCGCTTCCTATATTCAAAAAGATGTGTTCATGGTTCCTGTAACTTCAGCGATGGATGCAATGGGAATTCCTTATAAGTGGGAGCAAGCAAGCAAGCGTATCATCATTCAGCTTAGTGCGCAGCCTGTTGCGAAGTTCAAAGTCAACGAAACGGATATCATTGCAGGTGAAACCCGCGTAACGATAACGGATCAATCGACACATCCGCTCGGCCGTCAAATTGTTGAAACGGACTGGGAGGGATTGCAAGAAATCTACGACCAGCCAGGTACGTATACCATTACATTGCGCGTACGTGATGAGGATGGAGAGTGGAGTGATCCGTATTCCCAAACAATCAATGTCCAGAAGCCGCATACGCCGCCGGTAGCAAGCTTCCGTACAGATAAGACAACATATAAAATGGGTGAGCCTATCAATTATGATGATTTGAGTACGGATGAAGAAGATACGAACTTGAAGCGCGAGTGGACGAACAAACAACCGGCATTCTTCGAGCCTGGCGAGAAGACGATTACGCTGAAAGTGACGAACAAATATGGTCTAACGGCTGAAGTTAGCCAAACGATTAACATAACGGATGAAGTATTGTACTCGTTCGATGATTTTAACAGATTATTTACCCCGGCTGGAGACATCTATCCGATAGATGGGACTTCGGTTCTGAGCATGCAAGTGATAAAGCCGAAAATTTCGACAGAAAGACGCACGCTGTATCGCTCGAACAGCCCAGAAAATGTAAAAGCAGACGGGATTCTATATCAAGATAGAGTTGCGGGGGGAGCACGAGTATTCGCCCACCATATTAATAACTCTAAATCTAATAAAAATATGAGATTTTATATTTTGGCTCAAAATATCTCAGATCACACTTCTACCTTGACCGTACAGCATATGGGTATCGCCGGGCCGAGCACTAGCCCGCAGCAGACGGGTAAGATGGGAACTGTTCGTTACTTCGAATCCTTCGCAGAAGAAAAGACGACTGAAACGACTTTGAAACCGAACGAAATGAAGATTATTGTTCCTGAATTGAACCAAATCTCATTCAAGCCGGGGCAAGTATTTACCCTTTACGCTGATGTCTATGCGGACAGCATGGTTGAATATACAGTCGTTGGTATCGATGCAGATAAAGATGTGTTCAAAGCATTGCCGACTTTGCCGTTCCTGGATAAGGACGAACATATCCGTGGCACATATGATAATGCAGATATAACTTTAACTGTGGATGAAACGGTTGGCGAACAAGTTAGTCGCCTTATACTTGCTGATGCTGAACAAGATATAGCGGGTAGTGACATGATTACGCTGGAAGATCAACGCAATAAAGGAAATTATGGCGTGCTGTACCGAATCCGTATGAATAAGGTAGCGCCTCATACTCTTATCTCCTTCAATTCACGTGGAGGATCGTATTCAGGAGGCATGTTTGTTAATGGTAAAACCGTACAAACGCCAACGAACGGTTCATTAAAAGGCGCAAATGAAGCAAGTGTCTTATATCGCACTGGCGATTATGAGGAATCAGTCGAATTACTGTTCTCTTCAGCGGCAGGAAGCAATTTGCCAGTTAATTTGGTATTCACACCGCTTCCTAAACCGAAATCCTAATTCGCATTTATCATGCAATAATGACAATATTCATTTAAATTCGTACACCTATTTGCATATCCGATTTTAAGCGGACTGTCCTGACTTCCATTGGAGCGGGGCAGTCCTTTTTCTATACTTCACGTTTGACTTTACAGCATGGAATAGCGCATTATAATAGAGACGGGTTCCACATCATAGAGGAGGGACTTCGATGCTAAAGACAGAGCAAATCATAGAGAAAATGGCTGATTCAGGAATGAGAATTACGGATCAGCGTCGAACCTTGGCGAAACTGTTCGCTGACACAGATGGATATTTAACACCAAAAGATGTATACGAATTTATGGGGAAGCGTTATACTGGCTTAAGCTTTGATACGGTATACCGCAACTTGCGAATTATGTTCGATCTGGGAATATTGGAACAGGTCGTGTTCGAGGATGGAGTCAAGTTCCGGGTAACTTGTGCGGATGGGCATCATCATCATCATATGATCTGTTTGCAGTGTGAGAAGACTTATCCGATTCATTTCTGTCCAATGTCACAAACAGATGTCCCTGAAAAATTTCAGGTCGTTCAGCATAAATTCGAAGTGTTCGGATATTGTGCTGCTTGCACCGACAAGGACACTCATACATCATTGCCTGCTCCGAATACGAGTGGGAATGCTCTATGAAGGTAGATGGAAATAAGTCATGCTGTTCCAAAGATGAAGATGGACATCATAATCATGAGTCTGCTCCTCGCAGTAGACGCAGCTTGGGAACAAGAATCGCCCAGGCTCCGGTCAGGGCGTATCGCAAATGGATATCTCCATTGAAGCCGCCCACTTGCCGCTTCTATCCAACCTGTTCTACATACGCGATGGAAGCACTGGAGGTTCATGGGCCATGGAAGGGGAGTTGGCTAACCGTAAAGCGAATAGTCAAATGTCATCCTTTCCATCCCGGAGGAGTAGATAAGGTTCCGCCGAAGCGTCCTTGACAGAGGGACAGTTCGTGATTTATATTGAAGATTAGTTGTAGGATGCACATAATTGGAAATCAATATCTCCGAGGAACGGATAAGTAAGCTGAGAAATCCATTACAGAGAGCCGGTATTGCTGGAAGCCGGTATGGAAGCTCTTCTGAACATGGTCCGGGAGGAACCGATAGTGAGCGAGCAAGCTGTCCTAAGCGGCTATTGCCGCAAGCTGTCGGCGCATCATTCCCGTTAACGAATGCTTGGCCGGACTGCATTCCGGTCACAATGAAGCCGTCTGATGTTCCATACGCAGGCGGGAATATTGGGTGGTACCACGTGAGATATAGCTCTCGTCCCAAGCTGGGCGAGGGCTTTTTCTGTTTTTTAGAAGTGCATAAAGGACAACATCGGATATGCTTCCACGAAGAAGCTTATGCTGAGGAGGATGAACGAACAATGAGTCAAAAACGAAACACTTTTTACCTAACAACACCTATTTATTATCCAAGTGACAAGCTGCATATCGGCCATGCGTATACAACGGTAGCAGGGGACGCAATGGCTCGCTATAAGCGCTTGCGCGGCTACGATGTCCGCTATTTGACGGGTACAGACGAGCACGGGCAGAAGATTGAACGCAAAGCACAAGATGCAGGGGTTACCCCACAGCAGTTTGTAGATAATATTGTCAGTGGGATCAAGGAACTGTGGAATAAGCTCGATATTTCGTATGACGATTTTATCCGTACGACAGAAGAACGCCATAAGAAGGTCGTTCAAGAGATTTTTGACCGCTTGGTTCAGCAAGGAGACATTTACAAGGGGGCTTATGAAGGCTGGTATTGTACACCGTGTGAATCGTTCTTCACTGAGCGTCAGCTCGATAACGGCAACTGCCCGGATTGCGGCCGTCCCGTGGAGCTGGTTAAGGAAGAGAGCTATTTCTTCCGGATGAGCAAATATGCGGATCGACTGCTCGAATTCTATGAAGCGAATCCAGAGTTCATTCAGCCGGAGTCCCGCAAAAACGAAATGATTAACAACTTCATTAAGCCGGGCTTGGAAGACCTTGCTGTTTCCCGTACGTCTTTTGACTGGGGCGTTAAAGTTAAGGGAGATCCGAAGCATGTCGTTTATGTATGGATCGATGCGCTTTCCAACTATATTTCGGCACTCGGCTACGGTTCGGACAATGACGAGTTGTATCAGAAGTATTGGCCGGCCGATGTTCATTTGGTTGGAAAAGAGATCATTCGCTTCCATACCATTTACTGGCCAATTATGCTGATGGCGCTTGATCTTCCGCTTCCGAAGAAAGTTTTTGGGCATGGATGGCTGTTAATGAAGGACGGCAAAATGTCCAAGTCCAAAGGCAACGTTGTCGACCCGGTTATGCTGATCGATCGTTATGGTTTGGACGCGCTGCGTTACTACTTGCTTCGTGAGGTGCCGTTCGGTTCTGATGGAACATTTACGCCAGAAGGATTTGTTGAGCGTATTAACTTCGATTTAGCTAACGATTTGGGGAACTTACTTAACCGTACCGTTGCCATGATTCAAAAGTACTTTGACGGTGAAATTCCTGCCTATGCGGGTCAAGTGACTGCCTTCGACGGCGAGATTGCGGCCTTTGCTGCACAGACCGTTGATAAGGTGGAAGCAGCTATGGAGGATATGGAATTCTCCGTGGCGTTGACTGCCATTTGGCAGTTCATTAGCCGCACAAACAAATATATTGATGAGACACAACCATGGGCGCTTGCGAAGGATGAGTCGAAGCGTAGTGAGCTGGCTTCGGTAATGTCGCATTTGGCCGAAAGCCTTCGCATCTCCTCCATTTTGCTGCAGCCATTCTTGACACAAGCTCCAACGAAAATATGGGGTCAGCTCGGTTTGGAGGCCGGTGCAATTACGGCTTGGGAATCTGTCCGCACATTTGGAGCAATCCCGAGTGGTACGAAAGTTGTGAAGGGCGATCCAATCTTCCCTCGTCTAGAAGTGGCAGAAGAGGTACAAATCATTGCGGAAGCGATGAATGGCGGCAAGAAGGCAGAGCCAGCAGTTGAAGAATCAGCTGAGGCAAAGGCAGACAACAATGAAGGCACAGGAGAGACTGTGTCAGCTAAGCCTGATGATGTGAAGGAAGAAATTTCAATTGATGATTTTGCCAAGGTAGAGCTGCGTGTTGCTCAGGTTACGCATTGTGAGCCTGTACCTAAGGCAGATAAGCTTCTGCGCTTGGAATTGGATATGGGGTATGAACAGCGTCAGGTTGTATCTGGAATCGCACAATATTATAAACCGGAAGAGCTGATCGGACGCAAAGTAATCTGTGTAGCGAACTTGAAGCCTGTGAAGCTGCGTGGTGTTATGTCCCAAGGCATGATTTTGGCTGCTTCGAAGGATGGTCAATTAACGCTTGCTACCGTACCAGACAGCATGCCGAACGGTGCGATTGTAAAGTAACGATCATCACAAGTTGATCATGATTATACCGAAATACAATTACAATGGCGGGAACGTGAAGGCCCGCTAATCATATATGAAAAAGGCCGGGATCGAATGATCCCGGCCTTTTCTTTTGTCGAACAATTTTTAATTAACAAAGAATAGGACGAACAGCCCTGCAAGTACACAATAAAGTGAGAACCATTTCAGGTTGCCGCGAGCCATAATGCCCATGAACCATTTTAAGGCAAAGTAAGAAGCGACAAAGGAACATAGGAAGGCGAGCAAATAAGGAATCATCATTTGTCCAAGTGTCGGATCCTTAATCATATCTTTGCCTTCGAGAATCATGCTTCCAACGCTAACCGGAATGTACAGGAAGAAGGAGAAGCGCAGCGCTGTTTCCTGTTTCCAGCCAAGAGCCATTGCAGCAACGATGGTCGAGCCGGAACGGCTAATGCCTGGGATGAGAGCTACGGCTTGCGCCAAACCTACGATGAACGTTTCGCCGAAGGATAAATCCTTATCCCCTTTACGACCGCGCAAGTTGCGAATTAACCACAAAGCAAGTGCGGTTACGAGCAATGTAACACCGATAACTTTAACGCCCTTGAATACATCAGCTATCGTATCTTTAAACACGACCCCGATAATCCCTGCTGGGATCGTAGCGAGTATCAAATAAATAACGAACATGAAGTCATCTTTGGCATCCTGAGCGCGTGTGAACAGGAAGCGGAACGTATTCACGGCCAATCGTACGATATCTTTGCGATAAATGAGCAAAATAGCTAGCAAGGAGGCAAAATTGACAAGCACCTCAAAACCGAGTCCTTCGATATGTAATCCGAATAGTCGCTCAACGATAACCAAATGACCGCTCGACGATACTGGTATTGGCTCAGTGAAACCCTGTACCAATCCGAGTACGGCATATTTCAGCCATTCTATCCAATCCAAATCATTCACTCCTTAATTCATCTTTTAAAATTTGTAATGGTGTCAGATAAAAAGGAACAGACACTCTATCATATTAGTATCGTCTATCAATGATGTCAAAGAGTAACATGAAAGAGAGTACCTTACAATGTTGTAACCTCTATTTTAATATGGGATGAAGAAGAGTAATGTTGTTTATTTGAAAAGTAAGGATTGACAAGGGACAGAAGCCTTTTTATAATCTTAATAGTAATCATTACGAATTACAGAAAATCAACATGCGTACGATACATACTTACGCAGAAGGAGTTATTTGATGAAGCTAATGAGCAAATATAAAAAACTGCGCCATTCCTTACTAGCTTTGTGCGGCCTCGCCTTGATTTTGGCAGGCTGTACGCAAGGAACGCAGTCTAGTATTGTTGAAGGGAAACTGAATGTCGTTACAAGCTTTTATCCCATTGCTTTCCTTACTGAACAGATTGGCGGCGAGCATGTAAATATGATTAATTTGATTCCAACTGGAATTGAGCCGCACGATTGGACACCAAAGAGCCGCGACTTGCATAATGCTTCAAATGCACAACTGCTGCTGGTGAATGGTGCAGGTTTTGAAACTTGGCTGGACGACTTCACGAAGGGCTTGGATTCCTCTTCCCAAGTGAAGATACTCGAAGTAAGTAAAGGAATTCCGCTTATTGAAGCAGATGGAAGCGAGCATGATCATCATGAAGGTGAGGGTGAAGCGTCCGAGAACGAGCATGGGCATGAGCACGGTCACGACCATGGAAGCACTGATCCCCATACTTGGGTTAGTCCTAAGTCTGCGCTAACGATGGCAAGCAATGTTAAGGATGCACTTATTCAGACTGATGGAGCACATAAGAGCGAGTATGAAGCAAATTATGAGAAGTTAAGAACGAAAATTGAATTGATTGATAAATCATATTCGGATAAGCTAAGCTCTTTGAAGCAGCGCGAAATCGTTGTATCTCATCATGCGTTTGGCTACTTGTGCCGCGATTATGGATTGACTCAGCATGCGATAATGGGCATCACTCCAGATGCTGAGCCGAGAGCGCAGGATTTGGTGAAGCTATCGAAGTTAGTGAAGGAAAAGGGCTTGAAGTACGTATTCTTTGAGGAGCTTGTGTCGGATCAATTAGCGAATACATTGGCTGGTGAAGCGGGTGTGAGCACATTAGTATTGAACCCTCTTGAGGGGCTGACAAAACAGCAAGCTGAACAAGGTGATAATTACTTGACGCTAATGGAACGCAACTTGCAAAATCTCCTTGTCGCGCTACAATAAATGGAGTAATGGATCACAGTCCGCTAAGGACAATTGCACGCAAGAATGGAACGTGCAAGGAAGAGAGAGGGCACAATGATGAATGTGACGGACACCTGCCACAATCAGGTGATATCAATAGAGAATGTTGGCTTCAACTATGAAGGACAATCGGTTCTACGTGATGTCAACTTCACAGTATACGAACGGGATTTTGTAGGCGTCATCGGTACGAATGGCGCCGGCAAAACGACGCTGTTACGACTTATGGTGGGTCTGCTCAAGCCGACATCAGGGCAGATTAATCTATTCGGTACGCCGATCAATCGGTTCAAAGAATGGGATCGGATTGGCTATGTACCGCAGAAGAACTCCTTTAACCCTCTATTTCCAGCTACTGTGATGGAGGTCGTGCAATCCGGCATGTACAATCGCCGGCGTATGTTTCGGCGGCTGAAGCAGGAGGAAATCAATCAATGCCGCGATGCGATGCGTGTGATGAGGGTAGAGGATTTGGCGGATAAGCGAATCGGTCAGCTATCAGGTGGACAGCAGCAGCGGGTATTTTTAGCGCGAGCAATGGTGAACAAACCGGAGCTGCTTATTCTGGATGAGCCAACCGTAGGCATCGATACGGAAACGCAAAAGGACTTTTTCAATCTGCTGCAGCATTTGCATGAGCATCATCATATGACATTTGTTATGGTGTCTCACGATATGGATCTTGTAAATTCATGGCTCGGCTGCGATCCGAAGGGAACATGCGGCAAGCTGAACTTTTACGTGAAGCATTCGCACAATGTGCAATGCTCGGAACCGGATTTGGCACATGGCGTGCTTTAACGGAAACAGTGCCGTGCTTTGCCTGGAATTGAAATAAAGGGGACGTTGTCATTGCTGGACATCATACAATCTGATTTTTTTATACGAGCTCTGATCGGAGGTTTATTGATCGGCGCCATTGGGCCGCTTATGGGAATGTTCCTTGTACTGCGTCGTTTGTCTATGATAGGCGATACGCTGGCTCATGTTACAATCGCTGGGGTCGCTCTCGGATTTCTGCTAGGTGTGTACCCGCTCGCCATGGGCTTGGTATTTGCGCTTATTGGGGCGATTGCGATTGAGAAGCTGCGCAAGGCTTACAAAACATATGCAGAGCTATCTATAGCCGTCATCATGTCAGGCGGTGTTGCATTGGCATCGCTCTTCTTTACATTAGGAATGAACTTTAGTGCCAATGTGAACAACTATTTGTTCGGCAGTATCTATACGTTGAATGGTACGGACTTAATTGTTGTTGGGGTAGTCACCCTTATTGTAATTGTGTTCCTGCTTCTATTCTTCAAGGAGATGTTCCTGCTTACATTCGATGAAGATGCAGCCGCGGTAAATGGTCTTCCTGTGCGAATGCTCAATATTGCTGTAACGGTGCTGACCGCACTTGTCATTAGTGCTGCGATCAAAATTGTCGGTGCGCTTCTCGTATCCGCCTTGTTAACAATACCTGTTGCAATTAGTTTATTTGTAGCCAAAGGCTTCAGGCAGTCTGTTACCGTCTCCGTACTCGTAGCTGAAGCTGCTGTTGTCGGCGGCTTGCTGACGGCAGGAATTTGGAATTTGGCTCCAGGAGCTACGATTGTCCTATTGCTCATTGCCGTGTTAATATTGACATTGATAGCAAGAAGAGGAATTCGGGTGTGAAGCAGCATCTGTCCTCCTCCTGCTAGGGCAGCGACTAATACGGGGAGGCGAAGCGGTTGGGTCATATTACGGTGTGGATAGCATTTTGGGCTGGATTAGTATCCTTTATATCTCCATGCTGTTTGCCACTATATCCAACGTATATTTCTATCATTACAGGTATGTCTGTCGGCCAATTGAAGGATAAGCAAAATAAACGTGAAGTGCGTTGGAAAACGATTACACACACCTTGTTTTTCATCCTTGGTATTAGTGTAGTCTTCTACACGCTGGGCTTGGGTGCAACGTTAATTGGTTCCTTCTTGGCTGAATACCGGGATTTAATTCGTCAAATATCAGCTATTTTCATTATTATTATGGGACTTGTACTACTCGGAGTATTTCAACCACAGCTCTTAATGAAGGAACGTAAGATGAACTTTGGGCAGAAGAGCGGCTACTTTGGGTCTTTTTTGTTCGGAATGGGATTTTCCGCGGGATGGTCGCCTTGTATTGGCCCGATTTTAACTGCGATTATTTCACTTAGTGCCTCGGAGCCGAGCACAGGACTTTTGATGATTACTGCTTATTGTATTGGTTTTGGATTGCCTTTCTTCATTCTATCCTTCTTTATTGGTTCCACCCGATGGCTTACGAAATATTCAGGCGTGATGATGAAGATAGGTGGGGCGATTATGATCGTCATGGGTGTACTCTTGTTCACAGACCACTTGAGCCAACTCAACATCTGGCTGCAGCAAATTACACCGGATTGGATGAGAAGACTTACGTAAATGAAGGGATTACATAATCTGGCATTTATTCTGAGACCGCGACCCTCTATTTCTTTCGGATGGCGCGGTCTTTTTGCGGGATCCCGCAGCTCCTAGCAACTTATTAAATGACACCGAAATCGGTTGTAAGGTTGAACTTGTTCTCGAAACCATGTAAACTTAAATATACACGAATATTTCCGTATATGAATATGCTTGCTTCCATTCCTAATTTTAAGTGGTTTTTTGGGTCTAATGTGAAATTAGGAACGTGTTATAAGCAGGAGGCGCTTCTGGACAAGTCGTGTAACGTGGAATGAAATGAGGGACGCTTGATGCCTACACCAAGCATGGAAGACTATTTGGAACGCATCTATAAACTAATTGATGAAAAAGGATATGCGCGTGTATCCGATATCGCAGAAGGATTGGAAGTTCACCCTTCCTCTGTGACGAAGATGATTCAGAAGCTGGATAAGGACGATTATCTTATTTATGAGAAGTATCGCGGGCTCGTGCTGACTAGCAAGGGGAAAAAAATCGGCAAGCGATTGGTGGATCGTCATCAACTGCTGGAAGACTTCTTGACACTGATCGGTGTAGCTGACGAGCATATTTATACAGACGTGGAAGGAATTGAACATCATTTAAGCTGGAATTCGATTACTTGCATCGAGACACTCGTTGAATTCTTCCGTAGAGATCCGCAGCGATTGCAAGCGCTGAACGATTTGCGAAGCGAATTGGATAATGACTCGTAAAACATCTGTTTTTTGCGAAACAGATGTTTTATTTTTTGCGTCTAATAGTTGAGGGGGAAATGAAAGCACACATTTTCTCATTCAACATGGACAAGGGAGAGGAAAACAGAATGATGAATCAAGCTAAGAAGGTACTTCTCGGCACATTTGCTGCTGTTATGTTAAGTACATTCATGCCGTACACGGGGAAAGCGGCAGACAATGAAATTCGAATTTTTGTGAACAACAAGCAATTGCGAACGGATGTTGCACCTTATTTGATGCCCGGCAAAAATGTGACCATGCTGCCGTTCCGGGCAGTTGGGGAGGCCACTGGAGCTTCTGTAGATTGGGATCAGGCAAATCGTAAGGTCGAGTTCCGGAAGGATGGACATACGATTCGATTGACTATTGGTGACAGTAATGCGGAGGTGGATGGTCAAAATGTATCGCTGGACGTATCTGCCTCGATGCGCACTGGACGAACAATGGTTCCACTTCGTTTCATAAGTGAAAGTGTCGGGTTAAAGGTAGATTGGAATCAGCAGGAGCGCATCATCACAATTGGATCAGAGGACGGTGAAGCGATTCACGCAGAATCGATGCGTGGAACTTGGATATCGACCGTTTACAATATCGATTGGCCGCAGGATCCGAAGAAATCGGGCTTTAATGCCGAACGCCAGATGCAGCAATATACAAGCATGCTGGACAAGCTACAAGAATCGGGCATTAACGCTGTGTTCGTTCAAGTACGGCCAACCTCTGATGCGTTCTATCCCTCGAAGCTGCTCCCTTGGTCGGAATGGCTGACAGGAACACAGGGCAAGGATCCAGGGTATGATCCATTGAAATTCATGGTGGAAGAGACGCATAAGCGGGGCATGCAGTTCCATGCTTGGTTCAACCCGTACCGCGTAAGTGTACAAGGAGATTTATCCAAGCTGGTAAATGGTCATCCTGCAAAAGAACATCCAGAGTGGGTCGTAAAGCATTTGAACAAACTCATTTACAATCCAGGGGTACCTGAAGCTCGCCAGTTTGTGCTTGATTCCATTATGGAAGTTGTCAACAACTATGATATCGATGGCGTGCATTTGGACGATTACTTCTATCCATATGGTGAAGATAAGGAAGCATTTAAGGATAATGATACATATGAACGCTATAACAAAGTGTTCAATAACAAGGGAGATTGGCGGAGAAACAATGTTAATGAATTCGTTGAATCCCTATATAAGCAGATAAAGTCGGTGAAGCCAAATGTACAATTTGGCATAAGCCCATTTGGGGTATGGCGCAACTCCAGCGCAGATCCAACAGGCTCAGCAACAAAGGCTGGACTTAGCAGCTACGACAACCTTTATGCAGATACAAGAACATGGATCAAGAACCATTGGATCGATTATATTGCACCTCAAGTATATTGGCACATCGGACACAAGGCTGCTTCCTATGACACGTTAGTGAATTGGTGGGTCAAAGAGACAGCTGGCACAGGAGTTGAACTGTACATTGGTCATGCTGCCTATAAGCTTGCTGATGCAAATGAAACGGATTGGAGCAGCGCAGATGTACTTATTAAGCAGCTTGAGTTCAATTCGAGAATAGACACAGTTGCAGGAAGCATATTCTTCAGTGCATCTGATTTGGTGAAAAACACAAAGCAAGTTTCGGATAAGCTAAAGCAATATTACGAAGAAAAATAGCACCAAGCCGTAATCATACAAATCATTCATTCAATTTAAATCAATTCATATCCCCTCCTGCGCGAGCATACATACAAGTAAAAGATTTATGTGTGCGAGGAGGGGCTTCCCGTGCAGATCAATGCGGTATTCGAGGGTGGAGGAGTCAAGGGAATATCGTTAGTGGGTGCGGTGCACTCCGCGGAGCAGCACGGGATGACATTTCGCCGTGTCGCAGGCACCTCATCAGGTTCAATTGTAGCCTCATTTCTTGCTGCCGGTTATACAGCAGAAGAAATGGAGCGGCTTATTTTAGAAATGCCGTTTTCTTCCTTTTTACAGCGTGCGCCCATTTTCCAAATAATGTGGGCTGGGCCGGCATTGCGCTTGCTGTGGAAGAAAGGGTTATATTCGGGTGAGGCGCTTGAAAAGTGGGTATATGATTGCCTATTGAAGAAAGGGATTCGGACGTTCGGGGATTTGAAAAAGGAGCAGTTGCGGATTATCGCGTCAGACATTACGAACGGGCGTCTGCTTGTTCTTCCCGACGATATTGCTAGCTACGGAATCGACCCATCCAAATTCCTTGTTAGTAAGGCTATACGGATGAGCACAAGCATTCCGTATTTTTTTGATCCAGTTATTCTTCGTGCGCCATTTGAAGCAAAACATGGCCACACGAAGAAGTTTGCAGAGCAGTTCTCCTATATTGTGGACGGCGGGATGCTCTCCAACTTTCCACTATGGCTGTTCGATGATGAAGTCGACTCGCGCACGAATCGGCTTATTCCGACGATCGGTTTTCAAATGGTCGGGAAGCAGGAGGGGCAGCCTCACCGTATAACAGGCTTGATTACGATGCTTCAGGCGATGGTGTCCACGATGATATCGGCACATGATCAACGCTATATCGATAAACAGAATCGATTCCGTACAATTAAGATCCCAACGCTGGGCATCGGAACAACAGATTTTGATCTAACAGTAGAGCAGAGCATGGCCCTGTATGAGTCTGGAAAGAAGGCGGGCAATGCTTTCTTTGATCAGTGGACGAGGGAAGCGTATGAGAAGATGTACAAGGTGCATTGTTGTGGAAAAATGAAGGTATAAAATAAAACAGCGCTTCGATGAACGATCTTTATCGATGCGCTGTTTTTTGATTATTTGGACTGTTGCCTTTTCTCATTCTTAGCCTTGCTGCCCTCAATAACCGTAAGCTTAGCTTGTGATCGGGGCCTTAAGCGCTTCTTCGCTTGTAGCGTACGTGCTGCTTTCAGCTTTGCTTCTGTACGAGGTGACATCTTTACTTTTACATTTTTCTTCGGCCCATACCGGTAGACGAGGAATACAATGGCAATGATGGCGATGGGAATTAGAATGGATATAGGGTCTCGTGTGAAGCTGCTTACTATTCCGATTCCAACCAGCACAGCCATTATGAGCAGCAACCATCGCGGCAGTCGTACCATCGTCATCATCCCTTCTTGTCAATAGGTTAGTAGTGCTATTAAGATACAGCTTGATTGGATTGCAGTTCGCGATCAAGCTCGCGCATGCGATTGAAGGAAGCAATCGACACCTCTACTTGATCGTCAGTTGGCTCCTTCGTAGTCAATAGCTGCAGCCACAACCCAGGATAGCCAAGCCATCGAAGCACAGGCACATCCCGTAGGGCGTTTGTCAACCGCAGGAATTCGTAAGAGACGCCCATGACAACGGGAATAAGCAGCAGCCTCGGATAAATACGCTCCCATAAATTATCATATGGGATAAAGGAGTAAATAACGACACCAACGATGACGGACAAAATAATAAAACTGCTGCCGCAGCGGTAATGCAGTGTACTGAATTTCTGAACATTCTTCACTGTCAAATCAACGCCTGCTTCATATGCAGTTATGACCTTATGTTCAGCGCCATGATACTGGAATAGTCGTTTCACGATAGGTGTTTTGGAAATAAGCCACAGATAGCCAAGCAGGAACGCAATTTTAATGACCCCTTCGATAATCGTGTGGATCACAATGTTGTTGAATGTTGCCCCGAATATTAGTTCTTCAATGACAACCGGAACAGTTGTGAAAATAATTTTACTAAAGATAAGTGATAAAATGCCGACTACCGCGACCCCGACGATCATCGCCAGGTTCCACTTGGATTCCTTGCCCGCTTCAGCAGCTTCAATTCCTTCTTCATCCTCAGCGTATTTCTCTGCCGCGTAATTCAGATGCTGATAACCCTTCGCGCTCGCATCGAATATACCGACAATGCCTCGAATAAGCGGAATTTTTTTTAACCTTGCTACCCAAGGCTTATCTTTCTTTGGTACTTCGTAGAACGTAATGGATTTATCTTTGCGACGGACTGCCGTCACATTGACATGCTTCCCGCCGAACATTACGCCTTCAATTACGGCCTGTCCGCCGTAAATGGCTTTCTGATCTGACAACTGTTTCACCATCCTCATCTTGAATGCAATAACGCTTTGTGTTTGTACCGAAAGTGCCCCAAGCAAAAAGCACTTCACTATGTTGAAATTATAATAATTTTATTGTAGCGAATTTTGCTGACGTTTTCCACACCATGATTGTAAACCGCCTAGGTTGGTGCATACTACATACACATTGATATGAACACTTGGGAGGAATGGCAATGAATGAAAGGCAAGCAAGGGCTGAACGTCAGGGCAAGCGCACTGATCCGTTATCGTTTTCTGTTCAAATTGGCTTTTTTGCTGGACTAATATGGGGAGCGATTCGGTGGTTCGCCTATACTTTCCACTTTACATCGGTAATTCCGGGGATGATTGTAGAGCCGTTCTACCCGCATAAGTATCTCATGACACTTCAGGGTCAATTTGTAGGGTGGGGAGGATTCATTTTATTTTCCATTGCAGCTACCATTGTATATACTCTTATGCTGCGCAAGGTACCAGGCCCGATACCCGGCATTGTTTTTGGGATCGTATGGTGGATTCTATTGTATGTTGCGCCTGGGCCTCAGCTTGGCCTCGCGCCTCCGGCATGGAAGACAACGTGGAATACGATATGGACTGAATCTTGTATCATGCTCGTCTGGGGGCTGTTCATCGGCTATACAGTTGCTACTGAATTCAATAATGAGCAGGAGCGCGAGCCAGATCATGCGGAGCGATTACACATGAAAGGTGGGTCGGGGTATACAGGCGATAATGCGCAGCATTCTACTGGATCTGGCGGCGATAATTCTGGTATTCTGCCTAACAGCGGTGTTGTACATTCGTCAGACAACGTGGAATCTGAGAGGGAAGGTTCTGCTTTCCAAGAACGAAGGGATCCGAAACCGCTCATGTAACGAAATGCGTGATCTTATGCGGGATTTGCTGTATTGACGCTTCTCATTTTCTGCATCGTATGTTAAAATACGTGAGGATTCGTCTGTTGACGGTACGCTTGAGAGGTGGAATCATCATGGCTTGTTACTTGTTATTGAACGGACCGAACTTGAATATGCTCGGCATTCGCGAGCCTGGTGTCTACGGGAGCGAATCGTTGGCTGCGATTGAAGCACGGCTTACAGAGATGGCTGCATCTTGGGGCGTTACCCTGGAATCCTTCCAAAGCAACCATGAAGGGGCGCTCATAGACCGTATCCATGAGGCATATGGGACATGCGACGGTATTGTAATCAATCCGGGGGCACTTACGCACTACAGCTATGCGCTAAGAGATGCATTAAGCGCCGTCCGCATTCCGACAGTGGAAGTTCATATGTCCAACATACATAAGCGGGAAGAGTTTCGACACGTATCTGTAACTGCACCTGTAGTGGTAGGGCAGATTGCGGGATTCGGAGCATTAAGCTATGAGTTGGGATTGTCTGCTCTGCACCAATATGTGTCTTCATTACGGACAGAAGGTCAATCTCAAGAGTGACGGAACAATGCAAAGTCGGGAGATGATGAGAAGATGGGCCAATCACGTTTGACTCGTTTAAGAGAAGCAATGGGGACGAAAGGCTTGGAAGCCATGTTCATCACAAGTGCGGTGAACCGTCGTTACATGACAGGATTTACAGGTTCATCCGGCTATGTGCTGATAACGCAGAATCGTGCAGTGCTGATGACGGATTTCCGTTATATGACTCAGGCGCCGCAGCAAGCTGTGGACTTTGAGGTTATAGAACACGGCGCGAAGATGACAGATACGCTGAAGCAGCTTTTGTCTGACATGAAGATCAGTCGTCTTGGATTCGAACAGGATCACGTGGCATTCGCAACATATACAGGGTATCAATCTCAGCTTGAAAGCATCGAGCTTGTGCCTGTAAGCGGGCTGATCGAAGATCTTCGCATGATTAAGGATGAGGGAGAATTGGCGATCATGCGCGAGGCCGCACAGCTTGCAGATCGTACATTCAGCCATATTCTGGGCTTCCTCAAACCAGGTGTATCCGAGAAGGATATCGCACTTGAAATGGAGTTCTTCATGCGCAAGAACGGAGCAACATCGAGCTCTTTCGATACGATCGTTGCATCTGGCGAGCGATCCGCATTGCCGCACGGTGTTGCAAGTGACCGTATCATCCAAGGCAACGAATTCATTAAGCTTGACTTTGGTGCTTTGTACAACGGGTATTGCTCAGATATTACTCGTACTGTTGTTCTAGGCAAGCCGACAGACAAGCATCATGAAATTTATAATATTGTGCTTGAAGCGCAGTTGAATGCACTTCAACATATCCGTCCTGGAATGACTGGACGCGAGGCGGATGCCTTGACTCGTGACATCATTAAGAGTTATGGATATGGTGACCACTTTGGACACAGCACCGGCCATGGCTTGGGCATGGAAGTTCATGAATATCCAAGGCTGGCTTTCGGAAGCGATACGGTGTTAACTCCCGGTATGACCGTTACGGTGGAGCCTGGCATTTATATTCCAGGATTCGGCGGTGTACGTATCGAAGACGATATTGTGATTACGGAAGACGGGATTGAAATAATAACACAATCAACGAAACAACTGCTCGTATTAGACATGTAGTGACGGGCGCAGCTCAGTCCGATATCTAACCGGTAGCGTAACTGAGCATCGAACGTATTTCATTACGGTTAATCGGGGTTGCCATGCATGTAGGAGGGAATTTAGAGTGATTTCAGTAAACGATTTTAAAACAGGTTTGACGGTAGAAGTGGATGGAGATATTTTTACGGTTCTGGATTTCCAACACGTTAAGCCAGGTAAAGGCGCTGCGTTCGTACGCTCCAAATTGAAAAACTTGCGCAACGGCAACGTTACAGAGAAAACGTTCCGTGCAGGTGAAACAATCGGCCGTGCGCAAATCGATAACCGTGAAGTACAATACTTGTACAATAGTGGCGACGAGTATACATTCATGGACAATGAATCTTATGATCAATTCTCTTTGGACAAGAATCAATTGGAATGGGAATTGAACTTCTTGAAAGACAACATGATCGTTAACATTGTAAGCTATCAAGGTGAAATCCTTGGTATCAATATGCCGAATAACGTTGAATTGAAAGTTGTTGAAACAGAGCCAGGCGTAAAAGGCAACACGGCTCAAGGTGCAACGAAAAACGCTACAGTGGAAACTGGCTTGAACGTTCAAGTTCCACTCTTCATTAACGAAGGCGATGTTCTACTTATCGATACACGCGAAGGTAAATACATCTCTCGTGCTTAATAGTTGAATATGCTATTTTAAATCAAGCTCTGAATGCTTTATGCATTCAGAGCTTTTTCAATTTAAAGTACCACAATGGAAAAAATGTGCTATAATATGCTACTAAAAGAAAGTGCAAGCATTTCTATTTCATAGGGTGGGAGTGAGTCAGTGTGGCAGTATACGTCATGAAATTCGGAGGCAGCTCGGTAGGGAATATTGATAGAATGAAGCGGGTTGCCAAACGAATCGTAGAAAAAAAAGAAGAAGGCCACCAGTGTGTTGTTGTTGTATCAGCAATGGGAGACACGACAGACGAATTAATCGATCAATCTAAACGCTTGAATGAGAATCCTCCTGCGCGTGAAATGGATATGCTGCTCACGACAGGCGAGCAAATATCAGTTGCACTGTTATCTATGGCCATTCATCAAATTGGGCATCAAGCAGTATCGATGACCGGGTGGCAAGCAGGCTTCCGTACAAACGGTACATTTGGCAAGGCGCGTATTGTCGACATTCAAGCGGAGCGAGTAAAACAGGCCCTGAATCAAGGTCAAATTGTAATCGTAGCTGGATTCCAAGGCATGTCTGAGGATGGAGAGATTACGACATTAGGCCGTGGAGGCTCTGATACAACTGCCGTCGCGCTGGCCGCTGCCATTCAGGCGGATGTGTGTGAAATCTATACGGATGTGGACGGCATTTATTCTACAGATCCGCGAATCGTAAGCTGTGCCCGCAAGCTGAAGGAAATATCCTATGACGAGATGCTGGAGCTGGCTCACCTCGGAGCAGCGGTGCTGCACCCGCGTGCAGTTGAATATGCGAAGCACAATTCAGTGTGTTTAGTTGTTCGATCCAGCTTTACCTACAATGGGGGAACGATCGTGAAGGAGGAAGCAACAATGGAACAGGGTGTAGTCGTTAGCGGCATCGCATATGATAAAAATGTAGCGCGTATTAGCATTTTGGGTGTTGCTGATTTGCCAGGAGTATTGGCTAATGTGTTCGGAGCGCTTGCCGATGAACAAATAGATGTTGACATTATTGTACAGAGTGGCGTATTGAACGGTGAAGCCGACTTCTCCTTTACGACAGCGCTTGCTGATTGCGAGCGGGCAGTTGCAGTCATTGAGAACATTCGCAGCGAGGTTCCGTACCGTCAGGTCACATCAGAACGGGATTTAGTAAAAATCTCGATTGTAGGTGCAGGTATGGTCAGCCACCCGGGTGTTGCAGCTAAAATGTTCAACATTATTTCCAAAACCGGAGTCAGCATTAAAATGGTTAGTACTTCTGAAATCAAAGTATCCTGTGTTGTGGCAGCGGACAACTTACATGAGATTATTCGTGCTCTTCATACAGGCTATGGCTTGGACTCCTTGGAAGAAGCATTCGTTGGTGGCCCGAAAGAGCGAAGATAACAAACTCTATAAAAACAAAGTTAAAAATCACATTAGAATTTATCAATAATCCATCTGCTAATGTATAGCAATAGAGCGGTTATACCGGCAGCCATTAATGGCCCTACCGGTATGCCGCGCAGTAGGACGATCCCGATGATTGAACCGGCTACAAGGCCGACAATCATTTGTGGATCGTTTTTTAGTAATTCCAAACCTTTGCCATTCATAGAGGTAGCAATGGCGCCGCCCGCAAGAGCCATCATGCCCGGCCAAGAGGATAGCGCGGACCATAGGTCATGGGTGGTGATCCGTTCTGCGGCAAAAGGGACGAGCACGGCAATCGTAAGAAATAACAGCCCGAATTCCAACCCCCTACGTTCAATAGTAGGGAGATAGCGCTCCAAGTGGACAAGCTTAACGATGAGCAGAATACAGGCAGCAGTTGTAATAATTGAAGATCGGCTGATGAGACCTATGAGGATGAGTGTTACGAGTACGAATTCACCATTCATGTATCATGCTCCTCTGGAGAGAGTTGTTCACACTATCGCGCATATGTACAGCGGTCATTTTCAATGTATGAACAAGCCCCTCTGCTTTAGAACATGGACTGGCTGTCATCAAGTTCAAGTTCTCAATTGTAAGGCTACTCGAAAAGGAACGGCTT
The DNA here is from genome assembly GCF_030363895.1 of Paenibacillus sp. S-12. Taxonomy (NCBI): domain Bacteria; kingdom Bacillati; phylum Bacillota; class Bacilli; order Caryophanales; family Paenibacillaceae; genus Paenibacillus; species Paenibacillus sp. S-12. The sequence continues at coordinate 139,885 of NZ_JASIUF010000013.1, read as the reverse complement.
CATTGTGTGATTTTCTGTGAGGATGGGAACGAGTGTATATGCATTGACGGATGAACAGAACTCGACATCTTTCGCAAAGCCAAGTTTACATAATCTTTTGCCGCCGGAACATTGGTGAAGCGCCTCTGGTATGCGATCTGCATAAAATTGATAGGAGCTGTAGACGGTATATCCAATATCGTTCACGGTTAGATCGCTCCAGCTGCCAATACAACGTTGAAGCTCAGTGATAATAAGACCTGCACATAGACCATCCTCGAAGGCAAATTCATCCTGCGCCCCAGAGCAGAGCAATGCGACATCTTTGCGCAGCTTACAGGCGGCATATGCGGTCGCTTGTGCATTAATGATAGCTCCGGCCAATATATAATCTGCCTTCAATGCTTTTTGGATGGCCCTCGTACCATTCGAGGTTGTCAGCACGACTCGTTTGCCCTCGATGTCGTTCGTCATATATTCATAAGGGGAGTTCCCTGCAGCGAATCCTGTTATTTTTTTGCAGAATCGTTCTCCGCCTAATACATCCTCGTCTTTCGCAATTTGTTTCGCTAGAGATACCGTATCAACGGGAACGACACCGCTGGCGCCATGCTGGAGTGCTGTCACGATTGTACTTGTTGCACGCAGTACGTCGATTACGATTACTGTCCGGTGCGTCAAGTCAATGACTCGAGCTTCGTTTACGCTAGGGATGACATCGATGTGCATGTTGGTTCCCCCCTCTTTTTTTATTGTTCTCATTTATCAACCATTAGATCATGTAATGAGACTGAACCATGGCACTCATCGTGTCTGAACGGAGCCCTCTGCGCAGTGCTTCGAAGGCAAGAATATCATGTGGAGATACGTTGCCGATATTCGCATCTAGACCAATGGTTCGTAAGATTTCGACCTGTTGGTCCTTCTGTGGTGCTTCCCACATCAATCGATTAGGCGTGTGAACTGCTGCAGCAATCTGTTGGACTAGTGTGGTGTCACAACTACCGCCGCAATCAAATACGCCTACTCCCACACCGGATTCTCTTCCTTCTAGTGTCATCCATTCCGCTCCGTGTGCTAGATCTTCTGAAAATGTATTTACGATATCGTGAAGGACAAAGGGGGAGGAATTATCCTTTTTTCCATACTCTGTACAAACAAGAAGTCCTTCCTCGCAAGCGCGACGGATGAGTGCATTACGCTCCTTGCGTGACAAGGTGATTGTGCCGTCTGATACTTCAACGCCAGTAAAACCAGTCTCTCTCATCATATGAAAAAAAGCATCTACCATGCCTTGCGCGACAGCAATTTCTAAAAACGTACCTCCGGGAATAATAATCACATTATGCCGAGCTGCTGCTTCAAGCTTAGCGCTTAGAAGTAAAGGGGGAGTGACAGCGGAGGTTCCGAACCCCAGTTTAATCACATCAATATGTTCGTGGGCAAGCTCCAGCATATCTGTAAACTCGTTGATTCCCATTCCTTTATCCATGACCATCGTCATTCCCGTGGTACGTGGCTTCGCATTGCGCATTCTGCTTGGATCACATAATTGACTCGGCCAACAGCCAACTTGATTGTCAGTGAAGCTCATGGTTTACAATCTCCCTCATCTCATGAAGATAGTCAAACTATGAAGTCAATATATGCATAACTTGCCTGACAGGTGCCTAGCTGCTTGGAGATGAGTCTAGTTTCATGCGATTGACTGCTCTAAACAAGTCTTACCCTGCATACAATGTGACAACGTGATGTTTGGACAGGCAGCATTTATTTTGATATCAAAACGAAAGTCGAACTAGCAATATATGAACAGGAGGTGATAACGGTGACGATTGATAAATTCGTCGCAAGTATGGCAGGGCTGCGCATTATGTCTGGATGTTTGGAAATCGCTGCAGCCCTAATCATGTTGAAATTCAATGATGCGGAGAAGGCGCTGACAGTGAATTCATTGCTTGCACTGGTAGGGCCGCTTGTGCTTATTACAACGACAACGATTGGGCTAATAGGCATAGCCGATAAGTTGAATTGGACGAAGATTGCATGGATCGTAGCTGGCGTTACTTGCTTATTGATTGGCATTTTGAAGAAATAGCAGTTGTGCATATGGTCTATCCTGTTCATGGTGCATATTTGCAGGACAAGGGTCATACATATGGGTTACACAAAGGTTGTACTCAATGCCCAATGAAATAACGATGATGAGCCAAGGAGGATGGGGGAAGATGAACGCACACAGTTGGTCTGAGGTGCTGCCTCCTGCGCTGCGATCGATCTTAATGCGTCTGCCTGAGCGTATGCTGGATGAACTGGAAGAAGTAAGAGTTCGAGAAGAGCGTCCGCTTGAAGTTAGCACAATGGGTGAATTTCATTTTGTGACTAAGGACGGAACAGTGACGGATAAGCCTGATACAGCTTATCGGCCTAATCGTGAAGACAGCCTTCAATTACTCGATTATGTAACGAATCATTCATTGTATACGATGGAGGAAGAACTGCGGCGAGGCTTCATTACAGTGGCCGGTGGACATCGAATTGGACTAGCAGGTCGGACAGTGCTGACGCAAGGCAGAGTGAGCCATCTTCGCGATATAACAGGCTTTAATTTGCGTATCGCCCGTGAGGTAGCTGGCATTGCAGATGAAATTATTCCGCAACTGCTCGATTTCGCTCATCGGACAATCTATAGCACACTCGTTGTGTCGCCCCCACAACATGGCAAGACTACCATGCTTCGCGACATGGCGCGTGCCGTTTCCTCTGGTTGTTGGAATCACCCGCAGGCGGTCTGGAAGGCGCTTAAAGTAGGAATTGTAGATGAGCGTTCTGAAATTGCAGGCTGTATGAAAGGGGTACCAAGCTATAATCTTGGCTATCGTACCGATGTCATCGATGGCTGCCCCAAGGCAGAAGGATTGATGATGTTTATCCGTTCTATGTCTCCTGACGTGCTCGTTGTGGATGAGTTCGGCAGAGAAGAAGATTATGATGCGATGCGGGAGGCTATACATGCAGGCGTAAGGATGATTGCCTCTGTTCATGGCTCAGATGTAGAGGATATACTTCGCCGACCAGGCTTGGCTTCTTTGCTGGATGAAGGTGGATTCTCACGAATTGTAGTGCTGCGGCGGACGTCAAGGCAATGGCAGCGCAAAGTGTATGACGGCAAGTTGAGAGCGCTGCAGCCGGGTCTTGTGTCGAAAATACGGGGAGGAGGTGGCTGTCACGTATAAGTTGCTTGGAGCAGCGATTCTCATATCCGCTGCCGCTGGAATCGGATGGGTCCAAGCGGCTGCATATGCGGCAAGACCGAAGCAGCTGCGGCTTTTGCATCATGCGCTTGCAAGGTTGGAGACAGCCATCGTGTACGGACAAACCCCGCTCTCTACGGCATTTTATGATATTGCGCAACAAATGCCTGCCGCTTTACGTGATATATTCATCAGCGCATCGAAGGCGATGGGACATTCGGCTGCATTTCCATTAACGGCGAGAGAAGCTTGGCAGCAGGCGTGGGATCACTATGGCAGCAATACTGCGCTTTCCAAGGAGGATTTGCGAATCGTTAAGGAGCTTGGGTATTCGCTTGGAATAAGTGACCGAGAGGATCAAAGTAAGCATATCAAGCTTGCCATCAAGCAGCTTGAGCAGGAGGAATGGAGCGCACGGGAGGATCATAGCCGATATGGCAAAATGACCCGCAGTCTTGGTGTGCTAGCTGGTTTGCTCGTCGTAATCTTGATGTATTGAGGTGCCAGAAGATGAATGTAGATGTCAGCGCCATTTTTCAAATTGCCGGAATCGGAATTATCATCGCGATGATTCACACCGTGCTGAAGCAAATGGGAAAGGAAGATATGGCTCATTGGGTGACGGTCATCGGCTTTGTTGTGGTCTTGTTCATGGTCGTTCGCTTGCTGGATCACCTATTCCAAGAAATCAAAACAATCTTCTTATTTCAATAAAACTTTGGTAGGAACATAGGTCAGGTGATTTCATGGAAATCATTCAAGTCGTAGGACTCGGGCTATTGGCGACGATTCTTGTTTTAGTTGTCAAGGAGCAAAAACCGATGTTTGCATTTATCATCTCAACCTTTGCTGGAATTGCCGTCTTTCTGTTCCTTATCGGAAAGATTGAGGTTGTCATTCAAGTGCTGGAGGACTTGGCTGAACGGTCAGGCATACAGCCCATTTACTTGAAGACGATATTAAAAATGATTGGTATCGCCTACATCGCGGAGTTCGGTGCCCAAATTGTTCGGGATGCAGGACAAGATGGCATGGCGTCCAAGATTGAGCTCGCGGGGAAGGTACTTATCATGGTGCTGGCCATTCCGATTATTAGTGTCATTATCGAAACCGTGATGAAGCTGCTTCCTGCGTAAGGTGGAGTGCGAATGAACCGAATTCAATGCCAAGAACGACAGTGGATATTCCTTATTAGGAAGCGATCGTGGATGTTATTGCTGCTTTGCGTGTTGTTCGCCAGTATGGGCACGGCATTCGCTGATCCGACGTCAGAAGTCAAGCCGGTACCGCAACAGATTCAAGAAGAAGGACGCCCGAAACCTGACGCGACAGCAGTATGGGTTGAGGAGCAGACGAAGCGATTGCAGACGGGAGAGGTTGAGCGTTACTGGAACGATCTTTTGGTGAAGTATGGGGGTTACTTCCCTAGAGATTCAATGCCAGATTTCGTTGATTTGCTGCTTCCTGGTGGGGAAAAGTTGACGGTCAGCAATGTATTCAAGGCAATCGGAAAATTTATGCTGCAAGAAGTATTTATGAATGGCAAGTTGATTGTCACGATTGTCATACTCGTTGTATTCAGTATGGTGCTGGAAACGTTGCAAACCGCCTTTGAGCGCAATACCGTAAGCAAAATTGCCTACACAATTTCATATATGGTTATTATTATTCTTGCGATTAACAGCTTCCAAATCGCAATCGGATATGCCAAGGAAGCCATAACGAGCATGATTAACTTTATGATGGCGATGATTCCCCTGCTGCTGACCTTACTTGCTTCGATGGGAAGTATGGTGACAGTTACCGTTATGCATCCGCTCATTATTTTTATGGTGCATATGGTTGGAACGTTAATCTATGTTGGTGTATTTCCTCTCCTTTTCTTTTCGGCACTGCTGCATATCGTTAGCTCGATCTCTGACAAATACAAGGTAACACAGCTTGCTAATTTGATGCGCAGCATTAGTGTGGGTTTGCTCGGTGTGCTGCTGACGATATTTCTGGGCGTTATATCTGTTCAGGGAGCTACAAGCTCGGTTACTGATGGGGTATCGATTCGAACGGCTAAGTATATTACTGGTAATTTCGTTCCGGTCATTGGCCGCGCATTTTCGGATGCGACGGATACGGTGGTTTCAGCATCCCTGCTTGTAAAAAATGCGGTAGGGTTGTCAGGGGTCATTATATTGCTATTCTTATGTGCATTCCCAGCCATCAAAATATTAACGCTTGCGCTAATCTATAACGCCTCGGCTGCGATTATGCAGCCGTTGGGAGATTCTCCGGTGTTGGGATGTCTGAAAACGATTGGCAAGAGCATGATCTATGTATTTGCAGCTCTCGCTGCTGTCGGGCTAATGTTCTTTCTGGCCATTACGATTCTGATTACGGCAGGCAATGTGACGGTGATGATGCGCTAGCATTGAGGAAACGGAGTGAACGCGATGAGCTGGTTAAGTCAATGGATGAAAGAAATCATCATGATCATCATGCTTGCTACGTTCATTGATCTGCTGCTGCCCAATCGCTCGATGCAGCGCTATGTCAAGCTAATGCTCAGTTTAATTATACTGCTAACCTTATTGTCACCGGTACTGAAGCTGTTCGATGCGAAGCTAGCAGACCAATTGGCGAGTGAATGGAGCTCTTCGCTGTCTTCATCGTTGATTGCGGAGAGGGATCAGACAGCAAGCATCACGGAGATTCGCAGGAAGGGAGAACAGCTTGCTCGAGAACAGGAAGCGAGTGCACTCCGTCTAGCAGAATCGGAAATTGGAAATCAGATGAAGGAACAGCTTGCGCTCGCGTTCCGTCAAAGCGCTCAAAATAAGGATGGAATTGAGAATCGCACAGCAGAGGGACAGGTACAAGTGGAACAATTGCAGGTTAAGCTTGCACGCAATGCGAAGGGAGAACCGATCATTGAACGAATCGAATTGGCTCTTTCTGCTGGACAGGCTCCATCGTTTGTTGCTGAATCACCCGCATTTGCGAACTCAGATAGCGGAGTGGAGTCTGTAAAGCCTATTCAGCGCATTCAAATTAATGCTGGATCGAGTATGCAGGAGAAACAGGATAGGGGACAGCCGCAGCAATCGAAGTCAATACCTGCTTCTGGCTATGCAGAGCAACTGGAGAAAGAGACCGAACAATATCGCAGCAGGATGGCTAATCAAGCAGTACGATCGTTAATGAGCTCTTGGATTGTGAATGCAGAAAAAATTAAGGTGGAATGGACGCATAAGGATTCGAAGCTATGAGGCAGAAACATTGAAATGTTTAGCTTGAACAGATTAGACCCAAAACTTTTTGAAAAATTAGCATATATTCCAAGCTCTCGCATATAGGTGAAATAGGACAAGTAAGACAAGTCCATTCGATTGCAAAGGAGTCGATCATGTTGGCGAAATGGTTGCAGCAGATTGAATCGTGGATCGGAAAAGGCAGCAACGGCTCAAAGCGCATACGTTCGTTCCGCTGGCTGCTCCTGCTCGGTCTTGTCGGCGCAGCACTGCTACTTTTCGGCTCATTCCAACCGCAAGGAAGCGGCGGAGGATGGTTTGGGAGCAAGGGCAGCGCGGACAGAGAGCCGCCTACAGTCGGGGCCTTTGATTCGATGGACACCAAGAATTCATCTGATAAGGCTTCATCGAGTGTATTCGAGTCCATTGAGCAGTCATTTGAAGCACGCGTCAAAAGCATTTTGGAAGAAATCGTCGGCGTCGGACAAGTTGATGTGCTTGTCACTATCGATTCCACAGAGGAACTGATTGTTCAGCGCAACTTTAAAGACAATCAGCAGCAGACGGAAGAGACAGACGCGAACGGCGGAAAGCGGCACACCACCCAATATACGCGCGATGGACAGATCGTAACGCTGGAAGCCTCGGGCAATCAAGCTCCAATCGTGACGAAGCGCATTAAACCGAAGGTGCGCGGGGTTATTGTCGTTGCGAAGGGGGCGGAGAATACGACGGTGAAGAAGATGGTTGTTGATGCTGTTGAAAAAGGCTTGAACGTACCAGCATACCGAATTTCAGTCGTACCGCGCAAGATTGCTCAATAAGAATGGATTTGGATGATGAGAATGAATATTAGGAGGGTAATGAAATGAATACAAAAAGACAGACGATATGGTTGGTATCTATGCTGAGTTTGATGGTTGTATTGTCCGCTTACTATTTATTCACAGAAGACACATCGGCTCCGGCCAAACAAACGGTTGACAATGTACGTACAGAGCAAACGCTGAAGGGAGATGCGACAGAAGTTGGTCAGCTGCCCGAAATTAAAGTGACTGAGGTATCTACAGGACATGGTGCTGATCCGAGTGCTACGGATAAGGATGGTGCCGCTTCAACTCAGGACAACGGCAGCCAAAATAACGCAACTGGCACTCCTGCAACCAATGGCAGTGGCGCTGAAGCCGACGGTAAAAATACTGGAACAGATACTAGTGCGGCTGCCAAGGAAGACAAAGAAAAGGAAATGCTGGATAAAATTGAAGCAGAGGGCGTTATGAAGCGAAGCACTATTGAGGAGCTGCAAATGCAGCGAGCTGAGAAGTATCAGCAAGAGATGGAGAAGCTAATGGGTGACCTTAACTCAACAAGCAGTGAGAAGACAGCTGCCGTTCATGATGAAATGGGCAAGCTGGAAGATCATGAAACAAAATTAGCGGCCCTGGAAACCGAGCTGCAAAAGCAATATCACAGCGCAGTTATTACACAGGATAACGATAAATATCAGGTGCTCGTACAAAGCAACAAACTGGAGGCTAAGGATGCTGTTGAGATTGTAGACAAAGTCATGAAGGATTTGAATGTGACGCAAGATAAAATTGTCGTAGAATATGTCAGTGAATAGCGAATAACCTCGAATCAAGCCCAGTTGCAAACTGGGCTCTTTCCATTTGGAACGATTATGTTATAATACTAACGTCTGTAGATTGTCCTTTTATACGTTGTCCATAAAGATGGCTTTCATTTGGAAAAGCAACGAAAGGTCTCTCAGCATGGAATCTTGCATTCATTCTCAAGGATTGCCGCATAAAATTAGCATCATTAGCGCAACATCATGCGTTCTTCGATGTAAGCAGCCATAGTGCTTCATGTTGTTAAGCTGATCTACAGATTGGCCACAGTCTGTATAGGCAGCATGCGCTGAGTGTCCTTGCAGCCATTTGGTGCGGATTACTGCTCTCTTTTTGGACATGTAATTGCAGTGTGATATCTACCTTGCTATAAGAGACTTATCAATTGTCACGAGGAGTGAAATATGTTGTTCAAGATTGGCGAAATCAAAGAACTGATCAAGCTGTTGGACCAAACTTCCGTGCAGGAATTGGAAATCGAGAACGAAGGTTATCGTCTTTCCATTCGCAAGCCCGGCAAGACTGAAGTTATTAGTGTTCAACCAGCACCTGCACAGCCTACATATACCCCGGCTCCAACTGTACCTGCTCAGCCAGCTGCAGTTGAGACTGTTTCTGCGAACCCTGCAGCAAATGTTGTTGCCGACACGAAGGAGCAAGCAGGATTGCATAAGATTGTGTCTCCGATGGTAGGTACTTTCTATCGTGCGTCCTCTCCAGATTCCCCTCCTTTTGTGAACACAGGCGACAAGGTTAATGAGAAATCAGTCGTATGTATTTTGGAAGCGATGAAGCTAATGAATGAGCTGCTCGCAGAAGTCAAAGGTGAAATTGTTGAAATTCTTGTAGAGAATGGCCAGTTGGTTGAATTCGGTCAACCTTTATTCTTGGTGAAGCTGGATTAGTGGATATGTTATCCCAAACAGATGTCAAGCCAAGGAGGTCTAAACATTGAAATTTCAGAAGATTCTAATTGCTAACCGTGGTGAAATCGCTGTTCGCATCATTCGAGCTTGCCGTGAACTTGGAATTGCCACTGTTGCTGTTTACTCGGAAGCTGATCGAGATTCCCTTCATGTACGTCTCGCGGATGAAGCATACTGTATTGGTCCGACATCTTCCAAGGAAAGTTACTTGAACTTTACGAATATAATGAGCGTTGCTACTTTGACGGAATGCGATGCCATACATCCAGGCTATGGATTTTTGGCAGAGAATGCTGACTTCGCTGATATTTGCGAGTCATGCGGCATTACCTTCATCGGGCCATCTTCAGACGCGATTGAGCGTATGGGGGATAAGGCTGTCGCGAAGCAAACGATGAAGGATGCGGGGGTTCCTGTTATCCCGGGTTCCGACGGACTGGTCGAAGATGTAGAAGAAGCCCTTATGATTGCACGTGATATCGGATATCCGGTCATCATCAAAGCAACCGCTGGAGGCGGCGGCAAGGGCATTCGGATTGCTGAAGATGAGGATATGCTCGTAAAGCAAATTACGACAGCACAGCAAGAAGCTGAAAAAGCCTTCGGCAACGCTGGTGTTTATTTGGAAAAGTTTTTGACAGGCATGAAGCATGTTGAAATTCAAATTATCGCAGATAAGCATGGTAATGCTGTATATCTAGGCGAACGTGATTGCTCTGTGCAGCGCAGACGTCAGAAGCTGGTTGAGGAAGCTCCTTGTCCAGTATTGACACCTGCAATTCGAGAGCAAATGGGCGAGGCTGCTGTTCGCGCTGCATTGGCTGTTAATTACTCGGGTGCCGGGACTTTGGAATTTTTGTTTGGGCCGGACGGTAACTTCTACTTCATGGAGATGAATACACGTATTCAGGTTGAACATCCTGTTACAGAAATGATTACAGGAATCGATCTCATCCAAGAGATGATACGGGTAGCAGAAGGTAATCCATTATCGTTCCGACAAGAAGAGGTTCAGTTTAACGGATGGTCCATTGAATGTCGTGTGAACGCAGAAGACCCAGATCGCAACTTTATGCCTTCCGCAGGGCAAATTCAGTTTTATTTGCCGCCGGGAGGTGCGGGTGTGCGAGTAGACAGCGCAGCGTATCCAGGCTGTGTGATCTCTCCGCACTATGACTCGATGATTGCAAAGTTGATTGTGTGGGCTCCGACTCGCGAACAAGCAATTGATCGCATGAAGCGTGCGCTTGCAGAGTTCGCCATCGAAGGCATTCATACGACAATCCCGTTCCATCAACGGCTGCTGCGGCATCCGAAGTTCGAACAAGGGGATTTTGACATTAAGTTCCTGGAAGAGCATGAGGTCTAGAATATCATCAAGAGTAATTTGTCATAAAAATAGACAAATGCTATAGTTATGATTATGACGGACAAGAACTGCCTCTTTTCAAAAAATGATGAGGAGTGTGTAACGGATGAATCAGACGATTATTCCGGAATTTGATCGTACGGATCTTGGCAATATTCAGATTGCTCCTGACGTGATTGCAGTGATCGCAGGCCTTGCTACAATTGAGGTAGAGGGTGTAGCAGGAATGAGCGGTGGTTTTGCAGGCGGTATTGCCGAATTGCTTGGCCGTAAAAACTTGTCCAAAGGCGTTAAAGTGGAAGTTGGACAACGTGAAGCTGCAGTAGATGTGAACATTATCGTAGAATATGGTCGCCGCATTCCTACAATTGCTGATGAGATTCAGCAAAACGTGAAGCGTTCTATTGAAATGATGACAGGCCTTCACGTCGTTGAAGTGAACGTACATGTACATGACGTGCATTTTAAATCGCAAGAGAAAACGGAAGAGACGGAAGTATCTGTGCGAGTGAAATAATGATGGTGATAAACCCCCTCCTGGTGGCAGGGGGTTTACTGCCATTCCATGAGGAGGATCGTAAAGCGTGAGCAGAATTGTAGACAGGCTGTTGTTGTTTGTGTATAGTTTGGTCATTGGTTCATTATCGGTAGCGGCCATATTGGCTGCATTAGGCTTCATTTCCGAGCCGCTTGATCCAACTCAGCCGTTGTGGCTGCAAACAACTGTAATTTCGGCTGCGGCCGTTATTTTATTGCTTAGCGTCCGCTTCTTTTACGTTTCCATCCGTCGTGAACGGAAGTCATTGCCTTCCATTGATCAGCGTACCGAAATTGGTGATATTAAAATATCGATGGAAACGATCGAGAACGTGGCGTTGAAGGCAGCGTCCCGCGTTCGTGGTGTTAAAGATTTGAAAGCACGCATTCGCACCAACGAATCAGGGCTTGATATTACGATCCGTACAGTTGTGGACGGGGAGACGGCGATACCGAGCATGACAGAAGAGGTTCAACGCCAGGTTCGCGATTATGTGCAAGAGATTACCGGAATCCCGGTTTCTTACGTTTCGGTATACGTTGCTAATATTGTGCAGACGCAGACCTTTAAAGCGCGTGTTGAATAGGTGGTGAGCTGTCCAATGTGGAAAGAAATATGGGAGAGTCACGGCGGACGTCTTCTTGGCGTCGCGGCGGGCATTTTTTTTGGTATCCTTTATCTAATCGTTGGTTTTTGGGACATGCTGTTCTTTGCGTTACTTGTATTCATTGGATATGCGGTAGGCAGACAGCGGGATATGAATCTTGGCCCATTATTCCCAATACAGCGAATTGGAATGTGGATGTCTGAACGTTGGAGAAGGTTGAAGTAGTCCTATGGACGCTCCGCACGACTGCTTGACCGCCGGTTCATGCCGACGGAAGACAATCGGGGAGCTTCATAGGATTTTTTTCACAAATAAATCGTAAGTAGATGCATCAAAGTGCTTATAATCGTAACAATAGTGGCAATCGCCTTGATGAATGTAGGGTGCATGCGCTATGGAAATGCAGGGATACGAGTTCGACATGTTGGATGCTTTACATGCAGGAGGATAAATCATGAAGAGACGCATTGCCAGAGAAATGGCTATTCAAAGTTTGTATCAGCTTGAGATGACAGAGGTAACCCCTCAACAGGCTGTTGCTATGATTGTGCAGGAATCTGCACATGACAACGAAATTGGTGTAAAGCAAGAACATGCAGAAGCTATGCATACCCATGTATTGGAATGGGTGCGGGCAACGTGGGAACATCGTGTAGAAATTGACCAGCTTCTGGCGCGTTATTTGAGAGGCTGGCACGTTGAGCGTTTATCCCGAGTAGACAGACAGATTTTACGTCTTGCTACTTATGAAATGAAATACCGTGATGATGTTCCTCCTAAAGTAGCCATCAATGAAGCCATCAATTTGGCTAAGCATTTTGGTACGGACGAGTCCGGGAAATTCGTTAATGGTGTTCTAGGCCAGATGATGCGTGAAATGGATAAAGCTTCTGCTGTAGAAGCTGATAAAGAAATAAATCCAGAAGAATAGATGCAAGTTCAGCTAGGATGACAATGTCGAGTATTCGAATGGAGGCGCATAGCATGATAACAGCAACTTTATTGGATGGTAAGGCATTATCCCGAACGATTCGTGAGGAGATTACAGCGGAGACGGAACGATTGAAGGAGAAGGGGATTCAGCCGGGGCTGGCTGTTGTTCTTGTAGGTGAGGACGCTGCTTCCCAAGTGTACGTAAACAGTAAGCATAAGACATGCTTGGAGCTTGGCTTTAACTCTGAGGTTCATCGTCTTCCTGCAGATACTTCACAAGAAGAACTGCTTGCTCTCGTTCATCACTTGAATGATGAGCCATCCATTCACGGAGTTTTAGTGCAGCTTCCGCTGCCTAAGCACATTGATGAGAAGGCTGTCATCGATGCGATAGCCGTCGAGAAAGATGTGGATGGCTTCCATCCGGTTAGTGTTGGCAACATGGTCATCGGTGACGATTCATTGCTGCCTTGTACGCCTGCCGGTATCATGGAATTGCTCAAGCGTAACCAAATCGATGTTGCAGGCAAGCATGCTGTTGTCATTGGCCGAAGTAACATTGTCGGCAAGCCGATTTCGATCTTGCTCCAACGTGAGAATGCGACTGTCACAATGTGCCATTCTCGAACAGTCAATATGAAAGAGATTACGAAGCAGGCGGATATTCTTGTTGTAGCTATTGGCAAAGCGAACTTTGTGGATCGTTCTTATATTAAGCCAGGTGCTGTTATTATTGATGTTGGGATGAACCGTTTGGAGAACGGCAAGCTGGCGGGAGATGTCGATTTTGAGGACGTGAAGGAGTTATGCGGCCCGATTACACCAGTGCCAGGCGGTGTGGGACCAATGACGATTACAATGCTCATGTTCAATACGCTGAAGGCAGCCAAACGAATACATCACATTGCGCACAACGAATAGTTGTGCGCTGTCTGTCATTATGAACGAAAGGAGGCAGACAATGTGTCCGAAGAAGCACGAATATTAACCATTAAGGATGTCAACCGCTACATTCGCATGAAGATGGAAGGGGATGCGAGGCTTCAGGATGTATGGCTTCGCGGAGAAATATCGAACTTCACACATCATTCGAGCGGTCATATGTATTTTACATTGAAGGATTCTGATAGTCGTATTCGCACGATCATGTTCGCATCTCATAATCAGAAGCTGGCATTTCGTCCGAAGGAAGGGACTAAGGTCATTGCCCGCGGCAATATTACGGTATATGAACGGGATGGACAATACCAATTCTATGCGCAGCATATGCAGCCGGACGGTATTGGCAGCTTGTTCATGGCGTTCGAGCAATTAAAGGAACGGCTCAGCACAGAAGGATTATTCGCAGAAGAACGTAAGCGCAGTATTCCACGTTATCCGGCAGCGATTGGTGTAATCACTTCACCGACCGGAGCTGCCGTCCGCGATATTCTCATTACGCTGCGCCGACGCCAGCCAGGTGTAACGGTACTCTTATATCCTGTGCTGGTACAGGGAACACAGGCCGCTGGCACGATTGCGCAGGCAATTGAAGCCATGAACCGCAGTGGCGAAGTAGACGTGCTTATTGTTGGCCGAGGCGGTGGATCACTAGAAGAACTGTGGGCATTTAACGAAGAGGTGGTTGCGCGTGCAATCGCAGCATCATCGATCCCTGTCATTTCTGCGGTAGGACATGAAACGGATTTTACGATTTCAGACTTTGTTGCTGACCTTCGCGCCCCAACGCCTACGGCAGCAGCAGAATTAGCGGTAACGCATCGGGATGAACTTCGTCAACATCTTACACATGTCAATCGCAGGCTGCAATCGGCAATGAATCGCATCTTGAATCAGAATCAAGAGCGTTTGCTGCGGACCCAGCAATCCGTGGTGTTCCGCAAGCCTGAACAGCTCATAATGAAGCATGCGGATAAGGTCGAACGCTTACGCGAGCAGTTGGCGTATCGGCTACAGCTTGTGCAGGCTCAATCGGAGCAGAGATGGAAGGAGCTGCGAGGACGCCTGCGTGAACAGACGCCTGTCCATCAGGTGCGTGCAGCACGGAAGCGGCTGGATGGCAACCACCGTCAGCTTGTTCAAGCAATGACATCTATAACGAAGCAGAAACGCATGGAGACAGCTGCAATGTTCAGGCAATTGGATGCACTAAGTCCTCTTAAAATTATGTCACGAGGATATAGTTTGGTATATGATGAACAAGAAACGAAGCTGATTCGTTCGATAGAAGAAGTGCAGCTTGGTGATGTTGTGCGAGTGACACTATCGGATGGTCAATTAGATTGCCAAGTATGGTCGATGAAAGGAGAGCGTGAATAACTCTCATGGAAAATAAAGAGACTATTGAACAATTAAGCTTCGAAGCGGCAATGGATAAGTTAGAAGAGATCGTTGCCAGACTCGAAGGTGGAGATGCTCCACTTGAACAATCGATCGAATTGTTCCAAGAGGGAATGATGCTCTCCAAGCTATGTTCTGAGAAGCTTGAACAGGTTGAGCGCAAGATTGAGATGGTAACCGAGCAGAACGGCGAATGGAAGCGACAGCCGTATGCTACAGAGGAGACAGGTGATTCGATTGATTAATTATCAATCGGCCGGAGTATTCGTTGACTATGTAAAGCAGCAGGCGGAACGAATAGAATCGAAACTGCCTAAGATGCTGGAAAGTCAGCGTATTGTTCCCGAGCCGCTAACACAATCGATGCTTTATTCATTAATGGCAGGTGGCAAACGATTGCGGCCAATCTGTGTACTGATGGCATGCGATAGTTTGAATGGCAATACGCAAGCAGCAGAACCCGTTGCTTGTGCAGTCGAGATGATTCATACGTATTCATTGGTGCATGATGACTTGCCTGCAATGGATAATGATGATTTTCGACGCGGCAAGCCTACAAATCATAAAGTGTTCGGTGAAGCAATGGCGATTCTTGCAGGTGACGGGCTGTTGACGCGTGCGTTCCAATGTATTGTGCAGAGTACTCGGAAGCATGGTGTGCCAGCTGATGTCTCTCTCTCTATTGTCGAAGAGCTGGCTGAATTCGCAGGCATGAGCGGCATGGTCGGTGGGCAGGCTGCGGATATGTTGGGTGAGCAGGGGATTACCACATTGGATCAGCTGGAATATATCCATATGCACAAGACGAGTGATCTTATCGTCTTCTCGCTTCGTTCTGGCGGTCGAATTGCTGGCGCATCAGAGCTGCAGCTGCAGGCATTGACGACATATGGCTCGAAACTGGGACTTGCTTTCCAAATTCAAGATGATGTACTGGATATTATCGGTGACGAAACCATGCTTGGCAAACCAAAAGGAAGCGATGTTAAGAGCGGAAAAGTAACTTACCCTTACTTCATTGGCCTTGAGGAATCGAAGCGAGAGGTTGAACGCTTGACGGAAGAGGCCAAGTCTGCGATTATAAATGCTGGCTTCAACAAACCGGAGCTGCTGCTTGGAATGGCTGATTATTTGATGAAGCGGGACCATTAATTGTCGAGTATTTAACTGCTATTTATGATATAATAGGGCTTGCGTAGAGTGGTGCAGTATTCTAGTCGGCCTACCAACGTTGAAGGCGGGCCTAAAAATTCGCTAAAGGGCACATCGATGAAGTTCCTGGTGTTGGCTTTCGACGCCCAGTCGGGGGCTGATGCTGGGAGTTAAGGTTGTGGGGCGATCCACAATGGCATGTGGGCGTTGACCCCGCTTCCGCGGAGGCCCAAGTGCGTGGTACGACGTCCTCGAGCGTCGCATTACGGCTTGGGGTATGAACCTACATTGCGAGTCGCACATTGCAATTCTTCATTTTACTATGAAGCGCGATGTACGTACCCGGCTTGTTTGTAGCGTAGCCTGCCTTGAGTGAGCCTGCGGGGATTGCGGATGTGTAGATTCGGCGAGCTTCGGCCAAAGGGCGCATGAATCGTATGCCGTATGAAATCTGGCTTGCAAAAGAGGCTAGGGGTTGGTTAAAGGCTGTTCGAGGAAAACTCCTAGACTGTTCACTGGCGTGAAACTTCTTGAGGATTATAGTGTGGACTAAGTGGTAATCCAGTCTGACGCTTGGCGACAACGTCAAGATGCTCTTAAATGGAAACGGCCTGCTCGGTGACGAGGAGGCGAGCTTCTGGGAAAACCTACTGGACCTAAGCCACAGCGTTTACTTAAGAAGTTGCCACTCTCATACTTAATGTATTGATTAGTTCGAACAGTAAAGGATGGAACATCACATACAATGAAATTTTCGTTTAAACATTCCGTTCGGTGGAGCGTACTCATTTTCATCGTCACATTTGCTTTAGCGGCTGTCTTTTCCGTTGTGTCGACTTCGATGCTGGAGGGCGTTGGCTGGGGCATCGGGATGGTGATTGTACTCTTTCTCGTGCTTATCGGAGTGTTTTTTGATATGATGGGGCTATCGGCAGCGGCAGCGAAGGAGACACCGTTTCATGCTATGGCTTCAGAGAAGGTTGCTGGTGCAAAGCAGGCGATCGCGATCGTTCGTAATGCAGACCGATTCTCCAACTTCTGTAATGATGTGATTGGCGATATGACTGGGGTCATCAGTGGATCGGCCACTGCAATTGTCGTTACGAACTTATTATATTCGATGGATGCTGATTCTTCAGTAATAAAGGCAGTAACGAGCGTTGTCTTTACAGGACTCGTATCAGCATTGACGGTTGGCGGTAAAGCACTTGGCAAATCATATGCTATTCATTACGCCACACCGATCGTCCTGCTAATTGGAAAGTGTTTCTATGTGTTGGAGACGAAATTTAACATTACGTTATTCACCGTGAAACGCAGCAAATTGAAACAACGAAAGCGAGGGAAATCCCGTGCTGCTCGATCAGATTAATCAACCTAGTGACCTGAAGCGGTTGACCAAGGATCAACTAGAGCCGCTATCGGCTGAAATACGGCAATTCTTGATTGAAAAATTGGCGGTAACCGGAGGGCATTTGGCATCCAACTTGGGTATTGTTGAGCTTACGATTGCTTTACATTATTTTTATGACAGCCCGAAGGACAAAATGTTATTTGACGTTGGGCATCAGGCCTACGTACACAAAATATTAACCGGACGCAAGGAACGCTTTGATACTTTGCGTCAATACAAAGGCTTATGCGGCTTTGTAAAGCGTGCAGAGAGCGAACACGATGTATGGGAAGCCGGACACAGCAGTACATCATTGTCCGCCGCAATGGGGATGGCATTGTCACGCGACTTGCAAGGGCAAGATAATCGAGTCGTCGCGGTCATTGGTGATGGCGCGCTGACGGGCGGTATGGCGCTCGAAGCGTTGAACCACATTGGTCACGAGAAGCGCAAATTAATGGTTGTGCTGAATGACAACGAGATGTCCATTGCGCCAAATGTAGGAGCTCTACATAATTACTTGTGTAAAATTCGCTCTGACCGTAACTATAAAAAAGCAAAAGAAGAAGTGGAACAGCTTCTTAAGAAAATTCCAGCGATTGGCGGCAAGCTTGCCAAGACGGCAGAACGTGTGAAGGACGGATTGAAATATTTGGTCGTTTCCGGAATGCTGTTTGAAGAGTTTGGCTTAAAATATTTTGGACCAGTGGACGGTCATGATATCGATAAGCTGCTAGATATCTTCCAGCAGGCAGAACGAATTGACGGACCAGTACTTGTTCATGTAGTTACTCGTAAAGGGAAAGGATATTCGCCAGCCGAGGCTGATTCTCATAAGTGGCATGGTGCAACTCCTTACAAGATTGAATCTGGCCAGCCTCTTAAATCAGTGGGGACGCCTAATTATACAGATATATTTAGCGAAGCGCTCATTGAGCTAGCTGAGCAAGACGAGCGGATTGTAGCAGTAACGCCCGCTATGCCAGGTGGTTCAGGCTTGCTGAAGTTTGAGAAGCTGTACCCGAATCGGATGATTGATGTTGGAATCGCAGAGCAGCATGCGGCAACAATGTGCGCGGCAATGGCTATGGAGGGAAGGAAGCCAGTATTTGCGGTTTACTCTACTTTCCTGCAGCGGGCGTACGATCAGGTTGTGCATGATATATGCCGTCAGCAAGCGAACGTCATCTTTGCCATTGACCGAGCGGGCTTCGTTGGACCTGATGGAGAGACGCATCAAGGCGTTTACGATATTCCGTTCTTGCGTCATATCCCAAATATGGTCATTATGATGCCGAAGGATGAGAACGAGCTGCGCCATATGATGAAGACGGCCGTCAATTACGATTCAGGGCCGATAGCTGTACGTTATCCGCGCAATGCTGTTGCCGGAGTACCAATGGACAAAGTAATGAGCCCTATTCCGATAGGAACATGGGAAACTGTCCGCAATGGCGATTCTGCAGCGGTGCTCGCAATTGGACCGATGGTGCAAGTTGCAGAAGATGCGGCAGAACAGCTTCGTAAGGAAGGAATTCGCTTGCGTGTCATCAATGCAAGATTTATTAAGCCGCTGGATAGCGAAATGCTGGCGCAGCTTGCGAAGGAACGGCTTCCAATCATTGTTCTAGAAGAAAGTTCTGCGATTGGCGGATTGGGCAGTGCAGTGTTGGAATGGTATGCCGCACATGACATTTTTGATATGAGAGTGAAGCCTGTTGGGGTTCCAGATTGCTTTGTTGAACACGGAAGCATTAAGGAACAACGGAATGAGGTTGGATTAACGCCTGAACGGGTTGTAAAAGAAATTCACTCCATGTTGTTCGCAGCAGGCGGCAATAATCGGTTGACACGGGCTTAAATACGATGTTCGGGTTGACGAATGAATGGGAACAGACGGGAGTACAGAATGTCTATACCGAAGGAACGAATTGATGTCCTGCTCGTTGAGCAGGGATATTATACGAGTAGAGAAAAAGCGAAGGCAGCCATTATGGCAGGTCTTGTGCTGGCGAATTCAGAACGTATCGAGAAGGCTGGCATGAAGGTTCCGCGTGACGCAACAATCACAGTAAAGGGGGCCGTTCATCCTTATGTAAGCCGTGGCGGTCTCAAACTGGAAAAGGCGATTCAGCAATTTGGCTTGGATATGAAGGATTGTGTAATGCTGGATATTGGAGCCTCCACAGGCGGGTTTACCGATTGTGCGCTGCAGAACGGGGCACAGCAGGTATATGCACTAGATGTTGGCTACAACCAGTTGGATTGGTCATTGCGAAATGATGAGCGTGTGATTGTTATGGAAAGAACGAATTTCCGATATACAGAGCCAGAGGATTTAGTAGGTCCAGTTCCTGATACAGCTTCCATTGATGTGTCTTTCATATCTTTGAAGCTGATTCTTCCCCCGCTAAGCCGATTATTGGCGAAGCCAGGACGGGTCATTGCGCTTATTAAACCTCAGTTCGAAGCTGGACGGGAAAAGGTAGGCAAATCGGGAATTGTCCGTGAAGCAGACACTCATGAACAAGTGCTGCGAGATATTCTTGACTTTGCAGCTACTATCGGATTTAAGCTCGAAGGACTGACGTTCTCACCAATCACTGGCGGGGAAGGAAATATTGAATTTCTAGCTTATTGGAACGTTCCTGTACTTACGGATGAAGGAATGCCGCAAGTATCACGCGAGCTGATAGCAGATGTCGTGAAGGAGGCTCATGCTACGTTCCGTTCATAGTGGCACGTAACATGCTGTTAGAAGAAACTCATCCGGGACAAGCATCCGAGGATGAGTTTCTTTTGCACATAGCATGTATCCACAAAGTATGTATTCGTATTTGCGAACCAGGGGTGATTCTGATGGGTGATCAGTGGATCATGGGCTTGATCGGAATTGGTTTGGCTGTATGGATTGGATATGCAATACGACACTACATGCGTACACCTGAAGCGATGGAAAATGTGTGCTTGACTGAACGCTATCCGCAGGATGATGAAGTTATTTCTTTGCTGGAGTCGGCTGGCTATGAGATCATTGGCGGCAAATATTATGTGCCAATCCAGCTTTATATGGATGGAGAAGAGCTGGAGCAAACGAAATTATGGATTGATATGATCGTCAAACGGGAAGAACAATGGTATATTGTTCGTATCACACGCGAACGGATGCAGTTAGATTGGAGCTCTAGCGCGATCCGCAGACAATGGGGAGCCTACTTCGCGGCATATCCGGAATGTGATGGGCTGCTTGTCGTGGATATGGCAGAGCGGCGTATTCGTATGCTTCAAATCGAATTTGGGGATGCAGAGTCTTAAACCGATATGGTGAAAAAGAACCTTTTGTCTAGGTTATGAGAGTTTCCTTTGATTTGAGGCAGGACGATAGTAAGTGAAGTTAAATTATGGTCATGAAAGATTGTTATAGACAGTATGGAGGGCATTCATGAAAGGACAACGACATATTAAAATCCGAGAAATTGTAATGAACAACGATATTGAAACACAAGATGAACTGGTAGACTCGCTTCGCAATGCGGGGTTCCATGTTACACAAGCGACCGTCTCTCGAGATATGAAAGAATTACATCTCATAAAAGTGCCAATGGATAATGGGCGATATAAATATTCGCTTCCTATCGATCAGAGGTTCAACCCTGCTCAAAAACTGAAACGGTCATTACTTGACAACTTTGTTAGTGTAGACAGCGCTGAAAATCTGGTCGTCATGAAGTGCTTGCCAGGTACGGCTAATGCGATTGCAGTGCTTATGGATTCGATTGAATGGCCCGAAATTATGGGGACGGTATGCGGTGATGATACAATCCTAATTATATGCCGTACGAAAGAACTGAGCCAAAGTGTTGTTGATCAAGTGATGAGTTATATTTCATAAGTGTTCTTCCGGGAGGGGTTCTTCTTGCTAGTAGCTATATCCATCCGCAATTTGGCGGTCATTGAATCGGTGCAGCTGCGGTTTCATCGTGGATTTCATGTTCTGACAGGGGAAACGGGCGCAGGGAAGTCGATTATTATTGATGCTTTAGGCCTTATCGGAGGAGCAAGAGGATCCTCCGATTTTGTGCGGTACGGATGTGATCGTGCAGAGGTGGAGGCATCATTCGATCTTGCAGATGATCATCCAGTATGGGAGGCATTATCCCGCTTAGGGATTCAAGGAAGCAGTGAAGAGCTTCTCATTATTCGAAGAGAGCTTACTGCACAAGGCAAGAGCTTGTGCAGAATCAATGGTCAAATGGTCAATCTGACCATGCTGCGTGAAATTGGCGAGCTGCTTATTAATATTCATGGGCAGCATGAGCACCAATCTTTATTGAAGGTTGAGCGGCATTTGGATTGGCTTGATGCGTATGGCGGTGAAGAGGTAGCGACACTCAAGCGTAAGTATCGTGATGATTACGGCTGCTTTATGGCTCTGCAGCATGAACTAAATCAGTTGAAGGAAACAAGCCAGCAAGCTTACCAAATGCTTGATCTGTATCGGTTCCAGATTGAGGAGTTGCGCAATGCTCAGCTGCAAATTGGTGAAGATGAATCATTATCGGAAGAAAAGCGCAAACTAGCCAATGCGGAGCAACTTATGGATCATGTGAATGAATCCTATGAACGCCTATATGGCCAAGGTGCGATGGATTCCGTCAGTGTTGCGATCTCCAAACTTGAAGATGTGCTCATGTACGATACATTGAAATTCCAGCCGATTATCGAGCAAATGCAAAACGCCTACTATCAGCTTGAAGATGCGGCTTATCAGCTGCGTGATTATCGAGAAAACATTGAATTCAATCCTGAACGTCTCGAACAAATTGAAGATCGGTTGGATCATTTGACTTCCTTGAAGCGCAAGTACGGCTCGACCGTTGAGGAAATGCTTGAATATTTGGCCAAGATTGAATCAGAAGCAGACAAGCTCGAACATAAGGATGAGCGGATAATGAAGCTGGAAGCCGAAACACAAGAGCGTCTTGGCAAACTTGCGAAGCGGGCACAAGCGCTTAGTGATGCTCGACGTAAGCTGTCACTGGAATTGACGAAGCGAATTGAGGCGGAACTGCAGCATCTTCATATGGAACGTACTCGGCTTGATGTCCGTTTGGATCGACTGCAGGATGGGCAAGGCGGGCATGAAGTCGATGGCGTGTCTGTTCGCTTCACGAAAAACGGATGGGATGATGCAGAGTTTCTGATTTCACCGAACCCTGGTGAGCCGCTGCGTCCACTCCATAAGATTGCATCTGGGGGCGAGTTGTCCCGTATTATGCTCGCCATGAAAACGATATTCGCTGAGGTTGATCGCATTCCAGTACTTGTGTTCGACGAAGTGGATACCGGTGTAAGTGGACGCGCTGCACAAGCGATTGCTGAGAAGCTTGCTGAGGTGTCCCGGAGCGGGCAAGTATTTGCTATTACGCATCTTCCTCAGGTTGCATGTATGGCTGATCATCAATATTACATTGAGAAGCAGGTTCGGGATGAGCGAACATCCACGCAGGTGCATGAATTGGAGGACGAAGGCCGTATTGCGGAGCTCGCACGCATGCTTGGTGGGGTAGAAGTAACGGAAGCAACCTTGCATCATGCTCAAGAAATGCTTGAATTGGCTGAACGTCAAAAAGGTGCGTAAATACAAGGGATTGAGGAATCATTTTCACTTATAAAACGTAGGGGCCGGGGATACCTTAAAGTTACGAAATGGGCACGTCTCTTTTCGTCAAGCTTCCGTAAACAAAGGAGTGTGACCACCTTTGAACCCCAACGTCAAACGACTGCTTGGCCTAATGCTCGTCATTCTTGTATGCTTAAGCACCACCACAACATCATTTCGCACGTACGCGGCACTGCCGAATCAGTTGAGGTTATTTGAAGGACAGCAAACGAAGCTCGATCTCGTTATGCCTGTTTCGGCTTCAGCTACGGTGGATCGGCCGGATATTTTGCGTGTGAATGGCGAGAATCGGCCTACATTTCAGTTGTCGCCAAATCGTCCAATTTCTTTGCAATCTGCACAATCTGGTCAAGCAGAGCTGAAATTAAAGCTATTCGGTGGTATACCGCTCAAAACACTGAAAGTGAATGTGGTACCGAATCTGCGTGTTATTCCCGGAGGCCAAACGATTGGCGTTAAGGTAAAGTCAGCAGGCATTCTCGTTGTCGGTCATCACCTTGTTAAGATCGAGGATGAGCGCAAAGTATCTCCAGGAGAAGAAGCAGGTGTTCGACTTGGTGATCTGATTATGAGTATGAACGGTACACGATTAAACGATGTAAGCAAGGTTGCGGATATTGTAAAGCAAGCTGGAGAGAACAAACGTCCTATTGATCTTGTTATTCGGCGCGGTGATTCCGAAGTAAAGGCGCAGCTGACGCCTGCTTATGATCAAGAGGATAAAACTTGGCGGCTTGGCTTATATATCCGTGATTCTGCTGCTGGTGTCGGTACCTTGACTTTCTATGCGCCAGATCAAGGCGTGTACGGTGCGCTGGGCCATATTATTACGGATATGGATACACAGACTCCGATTGTAGTGGGACAAGGTGAAATTGTTCAATCCCATGTAACGTCCATTTCGAAAAGTCAAAATGGAGAGCCAGGCGAAAAACGTGCTCAATTTGTTAAGGAAAGTCGTGTGTTAGGTAATATTGAACGCAATACTCCGTTTGGTATTTTTGGCAAGATGGTATCGAACCCTGAACATAGTGTATATAAAGAACCGATTCCTGTTGCATTTCGCGAAGAGGTAAAGGTCGGGCCTGCTGAAATGCTGACTGTTGTCAATGGTCAGCAGGTGGAGCGATACAAAATTGAAATCGTCCATGTGACGAAGCAATCTGCTCCTGCGACGAAAGGAATGGTTATTCGCATAACAGATCCACGCCTGCTGCAAAAAACCGGAGGCATTGTGCAAGGGATGAGCGGCAGCCCAATTATTCAAGATGGGAAATTGATTGGTGCAGTTACGCATGTATTTGTGAACGATCCAAGCTCCGGCTATGGATGCTTCATCGAATGGATGCTGCAGGACGCGGGAGTTGTTCTGGCCACACCTCAATCTATGAATGAACAAGGGAAGGTTCACGTTAAGCGTGATCCTTCTTTTTCTTTATTTTAACCGTAATCATCGCAATCATCAGGATATGTCGAAACGATACGAATGATTTCGAAAACTGTTGGATTCTTGGATAAATTATTAATTATAATAGAAAAAATTTAAAAAATAAAGAAAAAAGTTTTCGACAGAAGGAATTTCATCTTTGATGTCGAATAATATGATCTGGAAGCGATAAATACCAAAACGGTTACTATCGTTGTGTGAAACTTTGACAAGGGAGGATCCCAAGTTGCAAAAGATCGAAATATTGTTAGCGGACGACAACAGAGAATTTACAAATTTGTTGGCTGATTTCTTATCCGAACAAGACGACATGGTCGTCACTGGTGTCGCCTATAATGGTGAAGAGGTGCTCCAATTCCTTGAGCAGACGAGAGCGGTGCCTGACGTGCTCATTCTCGATATTATTATGCCTCATTTGGATGGTTTGGGTGTTCTTGAGCGCTTGCGCAATATGGAGCTGTCCCCGCAACCGAAGATCATTATGCTCACAGCCTTCGGGCAAGAAAGCATTACGCAACGTGCGGTTCAACTTGGTGCATCCTATTACATACTGAAGCCTTTCGATATGGACATTTTGGCGAATCGGATCAGACAACTGGCTGGTGTTTCATCCAATACGGCAGTCACTGGCGGCTCCGCTGGTAATTTAATGACGTCATCCGCTTCGAAGTCGAATGTCGTACCGTTAGGTAAATCCAAAAATTTAGATGCGAACATCACGTCGATCATACATGAAATCGGGGTTCCTGCGCATATTAAGGGATATCAGTATTTGCGCGAAGCTATTACGATGGTGTACAACAACATCGAAATTTTGGGCTCAATCACGAAAACGTTGTATCCAGCAATTGCGGAGAAATATAAAACGACACCGAGCCGTGTTGAACGAGCAATTCGTCATGCTATTGAAGTGGCTTGGACACGCGGCAATATTGACAGCATCAGCCGCCTGTTCGGCTACACAATCAACATCAGCAAGTCGAAGCCTACGAACAGTGAATTCATCGCGATGGTTGCTGACAAGCTGAGAATTGAGCATAAGGTAAGTTAACGGATAGGTCAAATCGCTGATTATCTCGCCGTACCTCGCCACCGCGAACAAGTATATCCGGTAAGCTGCTTGATTATCGCTTGAACAGCCGTCCGGTCATACGAGTAGGGAAGGATAGGGCGTGGGGGAAATACGAGGGTTAGAGCAATCATTCATGTCAACAAGTACCGTGCCCGCAATCACCGAGCGTTACATTAATATGGTTGGTAAATAACTTATCTAGACTTACAAATAAGATTTAATATAGCGCATCGGAATAGAAATGCGCTATTCCCCCGCGTGCAGATTGAAACATGATATATTTCTAGCGATGAAAACGACGCGAGTAAGTATTGATGGACTATCTTTGCCAAAACGTATTAGCGTGAAGGCTTGTCATGTTCGAAATGCCGAGAATGATAAGATGATCGCAGAGGATAACTACGCTAGTTAGAAGCTCTGGCTGCTCTCGAAAATAAACGAATAGCAATCGATCAAGCTCACGAATATATGCCGTGGGCTTTTTCTTTTTCTTGTGAAAGGGGAGACGAGAATGTAAAAGAGGTCGGATGACAGAAAGAGGAATGCCACGAATGTTGTGTTTAATGAACGGTTGAAACCGACTGATCAAGAGTCCTCAGCCGGTTTCGTTTTACGAAAGAGTATTGTTACTTTGCGACGTGAGCTTCGCCTGTTTCTGGATCAATTAAAACAGGCTTGTTTACGTGAATGCTCGATGGCCGTCCGTCTTTGTAGTCGTAGCGTTTAGCAATTGTACCGTCTGAGTATGTAGTCGTTATTATTATTGCGTCTTCTGTATACTCAGGTGTTGAGATCACGTAGTCAGGCGTTGGATGTCTAAACGCTGTGTTTCCTGAAATTTTGTCAACGGGTTTCAAATCGATCACCTCCTTTTATGATGAATATTCACGACAGGGGAAATAAGTCCTTTAAAGGGGGAGTTTATGAAAAATACGCTAACTTATCGAATGCACTATCGATATATCCGATTCACTGGCGGAGCTTGCCGCGGTAATCTCGTCTGTAATCGAATACCTCCGGACAAGCAAATGGAAATTCTCCGTGCATTAACGAGCAAATCGCAAGGACTCTCACGGAGATTGAGGTAAGAGAATCCGCGCTGGAGAAATCTCATCCTTCATAGATTAGAATTTACAAAAAACACAAACGTAAAAGAGAAAAAGCGTCTGCCGTACAGGGAGACGCTTTTTTAACAGATTGTAAGGTAAGGATGGAAGATGGAGTGGTGATATATTACAATTAACTTATTGAAATATGTTCCAATTCAAAGGAGAATATTTTGTCATGAGAACAATATTGGTTGCAGATGATGATGAAAATATAGTTGAACTAATAGGATTATATCTTCGAGCAGAAGGATTTCATGTCATTGAAGCACGGGATGGGATAGAGGCGCTTCGGCATATGGACACGGAACGTGTGGATCTTGTTATTTTGGACATCATGATGCCATCTATGGATGGTTGGGAGTTGTGCGCTGAACTGCGCCGTCAATATCCGGATCTCCCAATTCTTATGGTAACGGCAAAGGGGGAACCGGGGCAGAAGGTAAGAGGGTTCCAATTAGGAACCGATGACTATATGACAAAGCCTTTTGATCCAATGGAACTGGTTATGCGTGTCAAGGCACTGCTGCGTCGTTACCGGATCGCATTCTCGCAGGTCATACAGCTTGGACCTCTGCGGTTGGATCGAAGCAGCTACAAAGTGATGAGTGAGAATGATGAATTAGCCATTACATTGCCGTTGAAGGAATTTGAGCTTCTCTTTAAGCTAGCAAGCTGCCCTGGACAAATTTTAACGAGGGAACAGCTTATACACGATATATGGGGCATCGATTACACCGGAGACGATCGAACCGTAGACGTACATATTAAGAGGCTGCGCGAGCGCTTTGCCGACTACTCGGAGATCTTCAATATTGTGACTGCCCGCAGTCTCGGATATCGAATCGAGGTTTCCCATGATTAAAACCTTGTATGTCCAAGTTGTGCTTACCTTCATGGTGGCGCTTATCATTGGAATAATAGCCGCATTTTCTGTGTCTGGACTGTTGTTTCAGAAGGAGATGGAGGAGGTATCTTATCGTGAGCTGACGAAGCTTGGCGAGGATTTGGCGAGATTGCGATCAACCATGTCTGCCAAGCAATTCGAGAATTATGTGATGTCGCTTCAATCGCTCGATACATATCAGGTTCATATTATGAACAGCCAAGGAAAGACTGTTTTTCATCGTATCCCCAAGCATCGAAAGGTTTATTCGATCAAGGAGGAACAGCTCGCAAAGGTGCTCGCTGGAGAAAGAGTTCGTGATATTTCAAACACTGTGGAGCAAGAGCCGGTTATCGGAATTCCGATTCAGGTCGATAACGAGCGAGAGGCATTATTTATGCAAATGTCAATTGGCGGTATGGATATCATCGGTCGGTTTATACTTATGGTTCTGGTTGTGGTGCTGGTGGTGGGAAGCATCTGTTTTGTTATTGCAGCGCAATATGTCGTTCTTCCGGTTAAGCGGATGACAGCCGCAACAAGGAGAATGGCCAAGGGAGATTTTACGACAGAACTTCGCATCAAGCGTAAGGATGAAATTGGCGAGCTGGCGGATAGCTTTAATAATATGGCGAAAGAGTTGAATCAGCTCGAACAGATGCGGCAGGATTTCGTATCGAATGTATCGCATGAGATTCAATCTCCGTTAACCTCCATTCTAGGCTTCGCTAAAGCGCTGAAAAATAACGTGGTTCCTGAACCAAAGCGAGAGCGGTATTTGCAAATTATTATGACGGAAAGTGAAAGGTTGTCTCGGGTCAGTGAAAATCTGCTGCAGCTTGCCTCACTTGAGTCGGATCACCACCCAGTAAATATGAGGGCTTACTCGCTGGATGAACAGCTGCGTAGGATTGTAGTAGCATGTGAGCCACAATGGAAGGCAAAGTCGCTGCAGATGGAATTGCATCTGGAGCCAGTCACAATTGTTGCGGATGAAGATCTGCTAAGTCTCGTGTGGATGAATGTCATAGGCAATAGTATGAAGTTTACTCCTGAACATGGATCGATTACCGTTACCTTGTCCGTATCGGCAGATGGTGCAATTGAAGTAAGTATCCAGGATACAGGAATCGGTATCCCTGAGCAGGATATGAGCAGAGTATTCGAACGTTTCTATAAGTCGGATCGTTCTCGTCGAAGAGACGGCAACGGCAGTGGCTTGGGACTGGCCATCGTATATAAGATTGTGTCCCTTCATCATGGTACAGTCGAGCTGGTGAGCAGTATTGGTCAAGGAACGAAGGTAAAGATAGCATTACAAATTGGACCAGAGATGGTCTCTGGAAAAAGCAGACATGAACTCTCTTATATATAGAATTGAATCGAGCCATAGACACGGAGAACCGTAGATATGGCTTTTTTGCATGAAATCCGGTTAAAAATTTTTTGTGCAATATTCTCCCAGTTCATACTCCGTTCATATTTCCTTGTTAGGGTATATTCTAAGCCAGCGCATGGGAAGATGGTGTCGTAAAGGAGGAGGCAAAGAGAGCCATTATGAATTCATTGATTCGTTTTTCTATGAAAAATGTGGCTGCGGTTTTTATTATGGTAGCCATGCTGTTCGGGGGAGGATTTTATGCAGCGACAGGACTGAAAATAGACAACATGCCCGACATTTCGTTCCCGGTAGTCATGGTGACTGCCCAATATGCGGCCCCCCCGCAAGACGTAGTGGAGCAGGTGACGAAGCCGATTGAAAAAAAGATTTCCGGCTTGGAACGAGTAAAATCAATATCATCGACCTCCAGCGATCAGACCGCCTCCATTTTTGTAATGTTTGAGGAAGGCGTGAATCCGGAACGGAAAAAGGACGATATCGAAAGCTTAATTCAAGACATTGCATTTCCCTCTGGTGTAGAGCGCCCACGTGTGTCCACACTTGGAATGGCCTCAATTCCCTCATACTATTTAGCGGTGTATGGAGAGGGAGGAATCTCGCAATCTCAATTGGAGCAGCATTTTACGAAGACGATTAAGCCTGGATTTCAAGCATTAAGAGGATTGGATCATATGGATATTATCGGTGCCAGAAGTACACAGTTGAATATTAAACTCGTTCCAGAGCGGCTGCGGGCATATGGATTATCGCCTGTACAGGTGTCGGAAGCAGTGCGCAATATTTTGGCATCAGGGCCTGCTGGGACGGTGGAACTGGATGGTAATACATTATTGGCTCGCATGAATAACGGGTTATCCAGCATCAAGCAGTTGGAGGATATTTCATTTCAGACACCACAAGGAGAAAACTTACGGCTGGGAGAACTGGGCCGGATTGCCGAAATTGCAGAATCCAAGTTCATGGCCAGGCTGGATGATCAACCAGCTATCGGTATCTTGCTATATAAGGCAAGCGGCGCTAATGCAGTCGAGTTTTCCTCTGGGGCAGATCATTTAATGGAACAATGGAAATCAGAGCTCGAAGGTGTAACCTTTAAGAAAATATATAACTATGCAGACGAAGTGAAGCAATCAATAGGTGGTCTTGTGCGCGAGGGATTAGTTGGGGCTTTGCTTGCATCACTTATGATTTTGATCTTCCTGAGAAATATGCGCATGACCCTAATTGTACTTGTCTCCATCCCGCTCTCCGTACTTATTGCACTTCTGCTTATGAAATGGATGGACATCTCCCTAAATATCATGACGCTTGGTGGCTTGTTTATTGCGATTGGGCGTGTTGTTGACGACAGCATTGTCGTTATCGAGAATATTTATTCCAAGCTGCAACGGGCCGAGGAGCGCAATGAATCGGTTATTGCGATTGCGACTAAGGAAGTGGCCAATGCCATTACGTCTTCCACTCTTACAACGGTAGGTGTTTTTGCACCGATTGGCATGCTAAGCGGGCCGGTAGGACAATTATTCCGCCCATTTGCCATTACTTTGGCATGTGCTTTAATGGCATCACTCCTCGTCGCTTTGACGGTCATTCCGATGCTGGCAAAGCTGCTTGTATTGAAGCAGGCTAATGTCAAGGGTCACGAGCATGCTAGGCCGTCTCGAATCACGCTTGGCTACCGAAGAATTTTAGAATGGTCGCTCAATCACCGCATTAAGACATTGTTTATTTCGATTTTGCTATTCATCGTCACAATGGTAGCGCTGGTTCCACAGCTTTCCTTTACCTTCATGCCAGAAGGGAAACCACCGAGACAGTTCTTCTTTACAATTAAGCTTCCCTATGAGAATTCCCTAAAGGCAACGGACAGTGTGATGAAACAATTAGAGGCGGAGCTGCGTGCCGCTAAGGACGCTCAGAATCGCCCATTGTTCACGTTCATTGAAACGTTGGTCGGTTATGGTGGAGATCCAAATCCGATGCCGTATATGGCTCAAATATACACAGAAGTGAATGAAGAGGCTGATGTGGATTTAGTGAAGCGCGAATATAAAGCGAAGCTGGAAAAGTTCATGCCAGCAGGCTCAGAGCTGGATACCCGTACTTTGACTGGAGACGCGGGCGCTGCTCCTGATTTCACTTATGTATTGTCTAGTGAAGATGCTGTACAGCTAAGACAGGCCGCAGCAATTATCAAGCAGGAAATGAAGCAATTTCCGGAGCTGTCCGAAATCAAGGATACGTTAAGTGAAGCGTCATCAGAAGTTGTAATTAACGTCGATCCGCGTAAGGCCAGACAATTCGGCTTGACCCCAGCTGTCGTACAGAATACGCTCCAAACGTGGCTGTTCCAGGATAAGATTGGTGAATATCGATATCAGGAAGGGCTGCTGTCTACAGTAGTAGAAACGGAAAAGGGGCTGCACAATGATTTGAGCGCAGTAGGTCTTATTCAGTTGAGAACACCGACACAAGATACCGTAACAGTGGCGGACATTGCGGATATTAAACGAATACAGTCGCCTGCCTCTATCAAACGCGATGAGCAAAAGCAGGTTATCAATGTTACGGCCAAAATCATCGGTCAGAACAAAGGTGGAATCAGTGCGCAGGTGGCTGCTGAATTGGATCTTATTCAGCTCCCGGAAGGCGTCGGACGCTCTGTAACAGGTGTTAGCGCGGATATAGGAGACAGCTTTAGCCAATTGTTCGTGGCCATGGTCGCAGCGGTTTTTGTTGTCTACTTGATCATGGTGCTTACGTTCGGTAACGCGACCGCGCCATTTGCGATTATGTTTTCCTTGCCATTTGCGGCCATTGGGGGCGTACTTGGACTGTTCGTTACTAATGAGTCGATCAATATTACTTCTCTCATCGGCTTCATGATGCTGATCGGTATCGTGGTGACAAACGCGATCGTATTTATTGATAAGGCACAGCAGCTAAGAGAACAAGGATTAGATATCCGTCAATCTCTCATTGAGGCTGGACTGTCACGCCTGCGGCCAATTATTATGACGGCAGGAGCCACGATTATGGCACTGCTTCCACTGGCATTTGGTTTCGGACACGGAACCCTTATATCACGTGGTCTAGCCGTTGTCGTAATCGGTGGTTTAACGGTGTCTACATTGCTTACTCTTATCGTGGTTCCGATCATTTACGATATGATTGCCCGGCGCCATAAAAACAAAATGCAGCCGCTTGATCAGATTGGAACTGGCTCGGCGCTGCCAAATGAAGGGAAGGGGACTTCATCATGAATCAAGCACATGTAAGGAGCATGAAAGTACTGCTTATGTTGATGCTTGCGGGTACGGTTATGGGAGTGGCCGGTTGCTCTGCTTCGGAGCCGGGGGATGGACTCGAAGCGATAAATGAACAACAGACGAAATCGACAGTAGGAGAGGTTAAGACGGCCGTAGTGACAAAGCGCACAATGGGGGCTGTACCTGAGATTGTCGCCGATATTGTTCCGTCTGTTACGATAGACATCGTAGCAAAGGGAAGTGGAGAAGTCGTTGCGGTGCAGAAGAAGCGCGGGGATCAGGTGAAGCATGGAGAAGTGATCGCTCGAACAGATGTGGCGCGTGTGATTTCTCAGAAAAATCGTGCTGAGCAAGCGTTGCAAAACGCCAACAAGCTGCTGGAAACTTCTCGTGCCACTAAACGTGTCGACTTGAATGAAACACGCTTATCGATGACAAAACTGGAGGAACAGATTGAAGAACAGACAAAGGCACTCAATAAGCTGAAAAACGGATATGATGAGGGCACCGTGGAAAAGGCGGCTGTCGAACAGTCAGAACTCCAGCTTAAAAATACCAAGTTTGATCTGCAAGTATTGAAAATGAAGCTGGATACAGCAGGAAGACTTACAGGGGATATAAGCGCAGAGGAGCAAATCTCGGCAGCGGAGTACCAATTGAAAGAGGCGCAATTTGCGATTGCAGATGCTGAGGTTAAGGCACCGACTGATGGCATTTTGACGGAATGGACGGCTGTTGCAGGGATGAATGTGGCGCCAGGCACGAAGCTGGGCCGGGTAGCGAACGTGCATACTGTACGAGTCCAAGGAAAATTGTCGGAAGATATGCTGCCACTGCTTAAAGGGAAAAAGAAGTTGACATTTTACATGTCGGGTAAGCCGGAGAAAAGTTATTCCGGAACCATTTCATATTTATCTTCTGTCATGGATATGGATACACGGACGTATGCGATAGAGCTAATGGCAGATAATGCGAAACTCGAATTGAAAGCGGGCATGAAGGTTCAGATCGTGCTGGCAGGAGAAAATGAGCGCAAAGTGCCAGTGGTTCCGTCAACTTCTGTCGTACGAGAGCAAGGCTCAGCCTTTGTATTCATTTACCAAAATGGTACGGCAATCAAGCGTCCTGTTACGCTTGGCACGCTGGAGGATGCAATATATCCGGTAGTTGAAGGATTGCAGGAGGGAGAATCCATTATTATCTCAGGCCAGCACCAGTTGAAGGACAAACAACAGGTGCGGCTTGTGAAGTAGAGGGGTTGACGTGACATGAAGCAGAAAACAATTCAGGCTATTGCTTTTGCCGCACTGTGCGGAATGATTATCGGTACGCTACCAACTAGTGCACTCGCCGTTGTGAAGGAAGGAGGCAAGCCTTCTAATACAGTGAATCCGGCTAAATCGCCTTCAAACGCCATTACTACGAAGCCTATTCAGAAGCAGGTGCCGAAGGCTCAGGATTACTGGAAAAATAGATTTCGAGTAAAGATCGAACTAACTGATGTGATTAACAGTGTAACGGACAAAGGGAAGCAGGTTGCCACCACGATGAAGGTCAAAAATGAGTCAGGAAAAAGGCTTCGGATGCCCGATTACGAACTATATGTGCAGATGGACAACAAGAAGGAATATGCAATGATAGCTAGCGAGAGCAATGTACGGGTGCTGTCTCAGGGCGAGGTGGCAGAGTTGCGCTGGATGAGCAATGTAGTTGCAGATGCAGATGATACAGCCACTCCTGTCCGCTTTATATGGAAGGAAGTGAATCGTGAGGTATATCCAAAAAAAGAAACCATCGTTACGGTAATGGATATAAAGCAGCCTGCATGGGAGAATGATTATTCTCCAATTACTGACCCCTCCATGATTAAGGAGTGGGGGCAGCCTTTCCAGCTGCAATCATTGTCGAAATCATCAATGCTTACGTACACGCCGATCAGTATAATGAAAAGCTCAGGCAAACCAGCGCAAACAGCAGAACGATTCAAAGAAAAACTGGAGACGGTTCACGTCGTTACATTCCGTGTCGTAAATAGGAATAATATACGCGAAAATGTGCCTGATATTAAGCTGACAGCATGGTCGAATAACGATCTATATCAGAGCAAAAAGCTGGGAAAGGCTCCTGAATCGCTTATGCCGGGTGAAAGCGCAACGCTCCGATACGCGGTAGAGACAGGGCCGAATACAGTGCTCACAGGCTTGAAGCTTTTAACGTCCGAGTCATTCCTTCCACCTGGCTCAACTGATCCGACCAAAGCAGCAACCTATCAAGTAGGCCGCCTTTTTATTACCATTCCGAATCAAGGAACGAGTAAAGTCGTACCGACCGATTATAGACTGAGGGATCAGCTTAGTTTCAGTGACGCTTCGGAATTATTCCCGGTAGGTTTGAATGTATCGATGGAAGAGGAAACGCTCCTTGAGAACAAAGAGGCTGGCTTCAAAGCTCTGCTTCTTCGTTTCAAATTCGAAAATAAAAGCAGTTCCTCGGTCACAATACCTTCTTATCAATTTGAGGTAGAGGATAAGAATGGCTCTAGATTTGGCGGTGAACGCCTAGGTACCAAGGTGGACAAAAAATCGCTGCTTCCGAATGCTGCTGTTGTCGAGTCACATATGTTCGTATTGCCTGATGTCGGGAAGGAGCCAGAATTTTTGCTGCATGTCATAGACAATCGTGAAGAGAAGGACTATCCTTTCATAGTAGATACATTCCGATTCAAGACGAGCTACGATACTACAGGCGACTTGCTGTTTGATATGTATCCATTCCAGTTGAAGATTAACGATTGGGAAGGAAAATGGCTGCGAGGCGGTTCTGACACGGCTGGGTCGACAGCATATGCCTTAAGACTGAAGCTGAATATTGATCGGGCGAAGCAGGTCATGACTGATCCAAGCTTGTCAAAAATCAAGCTGGAGTTAACTGATCATAGCGGACGTATGCTCGGTTCTAAACTGTTCTCACTGGTTGAAGAACCGTTGTTGAGGGAAGGGGAACAGAACATCATTTTTGAGAACATTGATATGATAGGCGTGAAGTATCCGGTTATGGTCAGCTTCTATGAAATGCTTGATACGCCTTATGGGCCAGTGAAGAGATTCTTGGGTAAAGTCATACGAAGTTGATCGTTTGAAGCATAATAATAAAGCAGGGTTAGAGAAGCAAGACTGCTCTAACCCTGCTTTGAATTTCTATAATAAAAGTTGACGGAGCAATAGAGGTTTAGAGGTTCTCATTTGAGCGCCAACACTTGTCCACGTGAAGAAATACCTAAATAGACCTGTTATTCGCCGAATCTTTTTAAGCTTTCGAGGAAATCTCCGACCGACAGATCGCTTATTTGATCGAGCAGATTGTCCATCTGTGTTTTTTTGCGAAGAGAGCCGACGAGCAATATTTCAACTGCCTGATCACGGTCTACGAGAACAGATTGTACCTTCAAGGAATTCGTTAGTAATGCAGCGATAACTGCAATTTGGTCAATGCTTAAGTTAGGGCAGTTGGCCTTTTTTTTACTGTTTTTTTTAGAGTTACCGTTTCCGTTTCCATTTGATTTCTTTTGATTGTTACTCGAAAAGGACACAGCCACTCACCCTCTTGTCAGATTACGGTATTATTGTTTCTGCCGGTTCTTCTCCAGTTCCTTTCACGATTCCAAACGCAAAGGATACGAACACTACAATGAGGACAATTAGTAATATAATTCGATGATTATCATCTTCCGCCGCCATAACATATTCTCCTTGATCCACGACATGTTATCATGATTATTGTAATCAGGTCGGAGGGGAAAGGTTCCAGCAGTTCGGCCTAATCTGCATTGGAACCGTTTCGTATGCAGGCTTACAAAAATGTAATGTGGAAATTGGCTCTCAACTCGTTGACTTTTGGTGGTATTATCGTTAAAGTTACGAATGCGACTACAGATATAAAGAGGGTTTCAAATGAACGCATATCTATTTCCCATTAAGTTTGCTTTTATTACATTCCCGATAGCGGCACTATTTCTGACACTGCCGTTTCTTATTGTGCAATATCGAAAATATGGATATGTGAATAAGGTTCGCGCCATGGTGCTTTACTCCATGCTTCTTTATTTCATATCTGCTTATTATTTGGTCATATTGCCACTGCCACAAAATGTGCATAATTGCTTGGATCGAGCCGGTGCTGTATTTGAACAGCTGCGCCCATTCCAATTCGTCCGAGACATTGTGAAGGAATCCCGTGTTGAATGGTCGCATCCAACGACCTATGTACTGCTTCTTAAAGAAAGAGCATTTATCCAAGCAGCTTTCAATGTGGTACTAACACTTCCGCTTGGCGTATATATGCGCTACTATTACCGGCGCTCGTTTTTGCAAACGACCGCAATTGCATGTTTCGTCTCCTTGTTCTTCGAGGTTACACAGCGAACAGGCTTGTACGGTATCTACGATTGTCCGTATCGGTTATTCGATGTGGACGACTTGATTTTGAACACCTTAGGCGGAATTGTCGGATTCTTGCTTGCGCCAGTATTTACATACTTCCTGCCGCGCTCGCATCAGCTTGATGATCATATCGATCTGACCAAAAAGCCT
This sequence comes from Paenibacillus sp. S-12, assembly GCF_030363895.1. NCBI lineage: Bacteria > Bacillati > Bacillota > Bacilli > Caryophanales > Paenibacillaceae > Paenibacillus > Paenibacillus sp. S-12. The sequence goes on along the minus strand of NZ_JASIUF010000013.1, from coordinate 103,067 downwards.
GTTGGATTCATTCGCAGAGGCATTGCTGCATGGCTAGATTTGACGCTGCTATCCATCATTATGGGATGTATGTACATTGTATACCGGTCACTTGTCTACGGAGACAAACAAAGTATTAACTTCCAGTTGAGTGAGTTCAATATGCTTTATCTTGCGGCAGGTATTCTTGTGTATTTCGTCATCATTCCATTGTTTACCGATGGAAAAACATTTGGCAAATGGGTGACACGCATCCATCTTGTTCAAGATGATATAGACAATTCGACCCGAACCCTTACATTTATGGGGTTGATGAAGCGTTACGGATTACTTTATTTCGGTGTAGGCGGCATCAATTACGTATTTGGTTATGTTATGCGATTTAATGAAGCAATGGATCCGATGGATCCAATTGTAACGGTGCTTGTCTTTATCGCGTGGGTGGGCTTTAATGGATTACTATTCCTGCATTTGCTTCTTCATATGTTCAAGAAGGATAAACGTTTGTTCTATGAGAAAATAAGCCGGACTCGGAATGTGATTACAATTCCTGAACGGATGCAAAAAGATCGAGTTGGAGGATCTGCATCATCTAATGCTCCTTCGTCGGTCGAATCGACGTTAGCAGAAGATGGAGTTGTACTTGAGCAAGGACATGAGAGAAAGCACAAGTTAGAGTCCATGGATACAGATTTGCTTACAGCGACGGACGCATCAGAGCGATTTGGATCCTCGGAAAAGGAAGAGAACACACCCCAACGGCAAGAGCCTCCATCACAGCCAGCACCTGCACTTGATGCACGTGAACTGGTTGACCAGGAACTTGCTCGTTTGAAGGAAAAGCTGGCTAAGAAAGAAGAATAAATACCAATAACAAGGGCCTCTATCGTCACAAAACAGTGATAATAGAGGCCCTTTTTCATGCAAATGTAGTTAATTTTATTCTGAATTCATCGTGTAAACGAATACAATGTGTTACCGACCGAATTAGGAACCACTAGAGTGATTCGTGCGCTCTTCTTGTAGTCCGGATATACTCGAAGTCTGCTCTCCACCTTTTGCAGAAGTTTTCACACCTGGTCGGAGGGATGGAGGTTTAGGACGTTTCTCACGGAAGCGTGTGGCCACATAATTGCGCTTACGGTCACGATAAAATATCCAGCCTCCAATGAAGCCTACGCCTAGAATAAATAGCAGCAGACCAATGGTGAAGGGCACCCATTGGAATACGGGGGCAGTCAGCTTGTCATTTCCGTGATCGACCACATAGTCGAATATCGCATTTTTCATAAGCAGAAAGCCGCTTGTCGCGATAACTCCCGGAATGGCCAGGAGCAGAACCGCAATAAATCGAGTGATAACATGGGTTTGCTTCATTATGTTCTTCACCTGCTCACATCTATGTAAGTTAGCTTAATATTACCTTGATTGCGCTTACTTGTCTAATGTTTCCTCTCTTAGAACTGAACAGAATGACAGTTGTCATGTTTGCGGCGCAAAGAAAAGGGAGTACAATAGAACCATCGGAAAATGAACGAAAAGGAGAGTTGCTTGCATGACGAAACAAGTAGATGTTGCGATCTTGGGAGGAGGAACTGGGGGTTATATTGCTGCAATAGCGGCGGCCCAGGCAGGAAAATCAGTCGCTGTCATTGAACGTGAGAAGCTGGGAGGAACTTGCTTGCACCGTGGATGCATACCTAGCAAGGCGCTGCTTCGAAGTGCGGAGATTTACCGTCAAGCAGGAGAAGCAGCTTCATTCGGCGTCGAAATTGAAGGGATGAGGTTGAACTTCGATCGGGTACAGGCTCGAAAACAGAAGGTTGTTGACCAGCTTCATAATGGTGTGCAATTTTTAATGAAGAAGTACAATATCGAAGTGATTCGTGGGGTAGGACGCATTATGGGGCCTTCTATCTTTTCACCGAAGAGCGGCTCGGTTGCTGTGGAATGTGAAGACGGAGAAGCGATTACGGTCGTTCCGAACTATGTCATCATTGCTACAGGCTCACGTCCGCGCAAGCTGCAGGGGCTTCCCGTGGATCATCCATCTATAGTGACGACAGACGAAGCGTTGGAGTGGGATGAACTGCCGAAGCGGGTGGCTATACTAGGTGGAGGAGTTATCGGGGTAGAATGGGCATCTATGCTGATAGACTTTGGCGTAGAGGTTACAGTTATCGAGTCTGCTTCTCATCTTATACCTCAAGAGGATAAGGATGTGTCAACCGAACTTCAGCGGCAGCTGGCAAAGCGTGGAGTGCGTATACATACAGATGCAATTGTAGAATCTGAGAAGGTTCAGATAGATTCAGATACAGGAGAAGTAAGGCTCCAAATCACTGCGAAGGGGCAAGCAGTAGACATAACTGCAGACAAGCTGCTTGTATGTATTGGGAGACAGGCCAATATCGAGAACATTGGATTGGAAAATGCGGGTATCGAATACAGTAACGGCCGAATTACAGTTAATGAATATATGCAGACAAATGAATCCCACATATACGCAATTGGCGATGTCATCGGGGGACTCCAGCTTGCACACGCAGCATCTGCTGAAGGGATATTGGCAGTTCGTCATCTATGCGGCGAGGCTCAATACACCATTGACTCCCACCGTATTCCTCGCTGTATCTACACTTCTCCAGAGACAGCATCAATTGGATGGACAGAAAAGGAAGCAGTCGAAGCTGGATATTCGATTAAGACGAGTAAAGTTCCTTTCAAGGCAATAGGGAAGGCAATCGTACAAGGTGATACGTCAGGATTCGTGAAAATAATTGCAAATTCGAGCACAAATGATCTGCTCGGTGTACATATCGTTGGGCCTCATGCTACAGAATTGATCGGCGAAGCCGCGGTTGCCCAGTGGCTGGATGCTACACCGTGGGAAGTAGGAGAGGTTATTCACCCGCATCCTTCTCTCAGTGAGATTATGGGCGAAGCTATGCTTGCTGTTGATGGTCGCGCATTAAATCTATAAAGGATGCGAGGAGTCTGACGTTTTCTTTTGGGAATGTTCAGAGTATAATAGTTTTTAGGCTCTAGTCTTAGTACCTGGTATTAGATAACTGACCACTGTTCATTATCCTGACTGCAATGGTACTCTTACCTGCTCTACGCGGCAGGATAAGGACGAATGATGCAACAATAAAGGAGGATGACTCCATGACACCAGATATGACAACTCGTCAACTGACGAGACATGAAGAACTTGGTCTGTCCCATAAGCAGGCATTGGAAATGTACCGAATGATGCTTCAAGCGCGGATGTATGATGAACGTGCGCTTTTGCTGCAGCGTGCCGGCAAAATTAATTTCCATGTATCAGGGATTGGCCAAGAAGCAGCGCAAATTGGCGCAGCATTTGCACTTGATCATCAGAAAGACTATTTCTTGCCATATTACCGGGATTATGGATTTGTGATGTCGGTTGGGATGACTGTACGTGAGCTTATGCTAGCATTATTCGGCAAGGCAGGCGACCCGAACAGCGGAGGACGCCAAATGCCAGGTCACTTTGGCTGCAAGCGGCTGCGGATCGTAACAGGATCAAGTCCAGTCACGACACAGGTTCCACATGCGGCAGGTATCGCACTAGCCACGAAAATGCGCAATGAGGATGCGGTATCCTTCGTAACGCTTGGAGAAGGATCAAGCAACCAAGGCGACTTCCATGAAGGCTGCAACTTCGCCGGTGTGCACAAGCTGCCGACGATCATTATGGTAGAGAACAATCAATACGCCATCTCGGTGCCGATTGCGAAGCAAATAGCAGGTCGGGTTTGCGATCGGGCTTTAGGCTACGGCTTCCCTGGAGTTCAGGTTGACGGTTGTGATGTGCTTGAGGTATACCGGATTGTGAAGGAAGCACGTGAGCGTGCTGTTCGAGGCGAGGGGCCTACACTCATTGAAGCAGTCATGTACCGCTTGTCTCCACATTCCACTTCAGACAATGACATGGCATACCGTACAAAGGAAGAAGTGGAGGAGCATCGCAAGAAGGACGGGCTTCCTCGCTTCAAGGCATACTTGATGGAGTGCGGTATATGGTCGGAAGAGGAGGATGCAGCCTTACGTGCTGAATTGAAGGCTGTGCTTGACGACGCAACTTCTTATGGCGAACAGGCGCCATTCCCGCAAGCAGAAGAAGCGCTGAAGCATGTTTACGGGGAGGAGGGTCAAGGAACATGGCAGTAATGGAATACATTGATGCAATTCGTTTGGCAATGAAGGAAGAAATGGAGCGAGATAAGAGCGTATTCGTGCTTGGTGAGGATGTCGGTGTGAAGGGCGGCGTTTTTACTACGACGAAAGGTCTATATGAGCAGTTTGGTGAAGCTCGTGCCCTTGATACTCCGCTTGCTGAATCAGCAATTGCAGGTGTTGCTATTGGCGCAGCAATGGTCGGTATGAAGCCGATTGCGGAAATGCAGTATTCAGACTTCATGTTCCCGGCAACGAACCAAATCATTAGTGAAGCGGCGAAGATCAGATATCGCTCGAACAATGATTGGACCTGTCCACTTGTTGTACGTGCTCCAATTGGGGGGGGCGTTGCGGGAGGGTTATATCATTCCCAATGCCCTGAATCGGTATTTTTCGGTACACCGGGATTAAAAATAGTAGCTCCGGCCACTGCATATGACGCGAAGGGAATGCTGAAGGCAGCGGTTCGTGATCCAGATCCGGTTATTTTCTTTGAGAACAAGAAGTGCTATCGGATGATCTCAGGAGAGGTTCCGGCTGACGATTATATAGTGCCAATTGGCAAAGCGAACGTAGTTCGTCAAGGAACAGATTTAACGGTTATCGCATACAGCTTGCCCGTCCATTTTGCACTGCAGGCTGCGGATGAATTGGCGAAGGAGGGTATCAGTGCGCATGTGCTGGACTTACGGACGATTCAACCGCTTGATCGTACAGCGATACTCGAGGCTGTATCGAAGACTGGCAAGGTGCTCATTATTCACGAGGATAACAAGACTGGTGGCGTAGGGGCGGAGGTAGCAGCGATTATTGCAGAAGAGCTGCTCTACGATCTCGATGCACCGATACAACGCTTGTGCGGACCGGATGTGCCAGCAATGCCTTATAGTCCTCCGATGGAGAAATTCTTCATGCTAAGCAAGGACAAAGTGAAGGAAGCGATGCGCCAATTGGCGATCTTCTAATTGAATGGCAGACGGCCAGAGGTGAGGAGCTTATTTTCTAATTTTAGAGCTTCTCTCCAGGCCGTACAGAACGGGAGTGTGAAACGATGTCTTCAAATCATGGAACAGAAGTATTAATGCCGCAACTGGCGGAGTCGCTCGTACAGGCGACGATTGGCAAATGGCTGAAACGTCCTGGTGATGCCTTTGATGCATATGAGCCGATTTGTGAGGTGATTACGGACAAGGTAGTTGCGGAATTGCCTGCAACTGAAGCAGGAATTATGCGCGAGATTGTAGCTCACGAAGGGGAGACAGTTGCAGTTGGCGCGGTAATCTGCCGTGTTGAGCCGCAAGGAGCGACATCTGCACCAGTGTCTGCAACAAATGTCTCTGAGCCGAAGCCTCAGCAATCAGCAAATGCTCAAGGCAATCACACTGGGCAGGATATGCGCAATCGCTATTCACCGGCTGTACAGCGCCTTGCTCAGGAGCATGGCATTGATTTGCAGCGTATAGCTGGTTCTGGATTGGGTGGTCGTATTACACGCAAGGATGTTATGGCGGCGATCGAAGCTGGCGGAGAAGCAGTTGTAATACCTTCGGGGCCAGCATCTGCGGGCTCGGTAGGCAACGTGCCAACTGCAGCGCCAAGTATGGGGATATCTGGCGGAGCTGCCATGCCGCAATCTGTTTTTGTTCAGCAAGCTAGTGGGCCTGTACGCCATACTGGGCTGCATTTAACTGAAACACCGCGCATTCCTTCTATTGAAATTGAGGGCAGCGGACAAGCAGGCAATGGAGAGACCTTCATTGACGTAACGCCGATTAGGCATACAATTGCGACACGCATGCGTCAGAGTGTTTCTGAAATACCGCATGCTTGGACGACTATTGAGGTCGATGTAACGGATCTCGTACAGCTTCGCAACAAGATTAAGGATGAATTCAAGCGCAAGGAAGGCATTAACCTGACTTATTTGGCATTCGTACTCAAGGCGATTGTTAATGCTATCAAGGATTACCCAATTATGAACTCAGTATGGGCTGTCGATAAAATTATCGTGAAGCGCGATATTAACCTGTCTTTGGCTGTAGGTACGGAAGATTCGGTATTGACGCCTGTCATTAAGAAGGCAGACCAAAAAAATATTGCGGGCTTAGCAAGAGAAATTGATGAGCTGGCACGCAAAACGAGAGAAGGAACATTGTCTCCGAATGATATGCAGGGCGGAACATTTACGGTGAACAATACTGGCTCATTCGGTTCCATTCTATCGTATCCGATTATTAACTATCCGCAAGCCGCGATTCTTACGTTCGAATCGATCGTGAAGAAGCCTGTCGTCATTAATGATATGATTGCGGTTCGCTCCATGGCGAACATGTGTCTATCTTTGGATCATCGGATTCTCGACGGCGTAATTTGCGGAAGATTTTTGCAGCGTGTAAAAGAAAATCTTGAAGGCTTCTCATTGGACACGAAAGTGTATTAAAATAAGATCAGCACGAATCGACAGAAGAAAGCGTGATAACAATGAGTAATGAATGGAACAAATTGGACAAGGCTCTTCGTGTAACGTACATGGATCGCATCGATTATGACGCAGCATGGGATTTACAAAAAAAACTCGTCCGTGCCATTGATGATGGAACGAGAGAGGATACGCTGCTGCTGCTTGAGCATCCGCCTACGTATACAATCGGTTCTCAGCGTCATCCTGAGCATTTGCTGCTTAGCAAGGATGAACTTGAACGTCAAGGGATAGCGCTGTATGAGATTGATCGCGGTGGGGATATTACATATCACGGTCCAGGCCAGCTTGTTGGCTATCCGTTAGTGCTATTGGATGGGCCTCAATTAGATCTTCATGGTTATTTGCGATCGCTTGAAGAAGCTATTATTCAATTTCTTGCAACATTCGGTGTAACAGGAACCCGGAAGCCAGAGTATACCGGTGTGTGGGTTGGCAATGTTAAAATAGCGGCGATTGGTGTGAAATTTAATAAATGCAGACACCGTCGTGGTTTTGTAACTAGCCATGGCTTTGCACTGAATGTGAAGAGTGGTATTCAGCATGAAGGGTTCTCAGGCATTATTCCGTGTGGAATTAGTGAATACGGAGTAACTTCTTTAGAGGACTGTACAGGACAATCCTTAACCGTTGAGCAAGTGGGTCAATTGTTGCTGCCACATCTTATTCATGTGTTCGGATTCGAAGCGGCTCAGATGGATACGTCGTTGTCGGTGTAAGAGGGTGCAAGTTAGAACAAGCCATGCGATTTCTCGCATGGCTTGTCCCGTAGCCGTTCAACTTGATTCTGGTTATGTGGTTGCTTGATCGATGCAGCTATGTGGCCCCAGCTTATTCTGCTTGAAGCACTAGCCATATATGAATGGCTCGACAATCACAAGCACGGTGGATGCGAGCATCGCGGCGAGCATGACATAAATAATAATTTTAAACCATCGTTTGGATTGCATGAGGGCAGAGAACTCCTTTCATCATTAAATCATGAGTTATTCTCTATTGTACATTAAATAATCGTTTGGAGGAAAGAGATATGGTTCAACAAGAAAGACTTGTAAAGCATTTTATGGAACTGGTTCAAATTGATAGTGAGACAAAAAACGAACGCGCGATCTGCGATGCATTGAAACAGCAATTCGAGGCGCTTGGCTTACAGGTATCGGAAGACGACACAACAGCTGAAACCGGTCATGGGGCAGGCAACCTGATAGTGAATTGGCCAGCTACAGAAGGACAAGAGAATGCAAAGCGTTTATTCTTTACTTCTCATATGGATACTGTTACACCAGGTAATGGCATTAAACCACAGCTTGGTGAGGATGGATATATCCGCAGCGACGGCACGACAATTCTTGGTTCAGACGACAAGGCAGGGCTTGCTGCGATGTTCGAAGCTATCCGACTCATTCAAGAATCGAATACGCCGCATGGCACGATTCAATTCATCATTACAGTTGGTGAGGAATCCGGTCTTGTAGGCGCCCGTGCAATGGACAGTAGCCACTTGCAGGCTGATTTCGGTTATGCGCTGGACTCTAACGGTGAAATCGGAGCGATCGCGGTAGCTGCTCCAACACAAGCCAAAATTACGATGGAAGTATTCGGCAAGTCCGCTCATGCGGGCGTGAATCCGGAAGATGGCATCAGCGCAATTCAAGTTGCCAGCAAAGCGATCTCTCGAATGCCGCTTGGCCGCATTGACCACGAAACGACTGCTAACATCGGCAAATTCGAAGGTGGTGGCGCAACAAACATTGTATGCGATTATGTGAAGCTGCATGCGGAAGCGCGTAGTATCGTACAGCATAAAGTTGAGGCTCAAGCGAAGGCAATGAAGGAAGCGCTCGTGAGCGCAGCTGAGGAATGTGGAGCAAAGGCTGAGTTCCATAGTGATATTGTGTATCCTGCATTCCAGTTTACAGAGAAGGATGAAGTCGTACAGCTTGCGAAGCGGGCAATCGAAAGCATCGGTGCAACGACTCGCTTGTTCCATTCGGGCGGTGGCAGCGATGCGAACATCTTCAATGGCATGGGTGTGCCGACAGTAAACTTGGCGGTAGGATACTTGGACATTCATACAACGAAAGAACGTATTCACGTATCCGACTTGGTGAAAACAAGCGAATTAGTTGTAGCCATTATTCAACAAGCTGCACAAGCATAACACATTACTCATGGAATACGACTTTTTGATGGATGCGGCCATGCTATCTACCATTAGGTAAGAAAAGCATAATTGACTGCCTCAAAATTAGAATAGTAAAGCCCTTGTTCAATGAGAATCATGAACAAGGGCTTTTTGGTATTTAGAGACTTTGCGCATAAGTTGAAGAGTTATTTTGCATCGTAAGAGGTGAAGGCAATTTGTTTTTTGCTGAAATTTCCACGGTTCGCTTGCTGTTGAACCAGCTCTGATATTGAAGTGTTGCCTCCATGGCGCATCATGAGGCGGCGCAGCTCAACCATTACCTCTTGCTTCTTACCTACTAGCAGCATTTCTTGTTCTTGATATATTCGCTGCATTCATGCATCACTCCCGGATCGAATCGGACAAGCCGTAATGATATAATGAGTATGTTCTAGTGAACGGGAATATGACATAAAGGAGAAAGAGAATATGAATGAACATCAAAGACCGATACAGACATGCAATCACCTGGAAGAAGTTACAATTGAGACCAAGTCCATATTTGATGGAAAAATCATTAAGCTCCAAGTAGATACGGTTAAGCTTCCAGACGGATCAACTGCTACAAGAGAGATTGTCCGTCATCCTGGTGCAGTTGCCGTGCTAGCTATCAAAGGGGAGAAAATGCTCGTTGTCGAGCAATATCGTAAACCGCTTGGTCGCAATCAGGTTGAAATTCCCGCTGGCAAACTTGATCCGGGCGAGCAGCCAATAGAGGCAGCGATGCGAGAACTCGAGGAAGAGACGGGATATCGAGCGAATACTCTTATTCCATTAGGCTCCTTTTATACGTCGCCTGGCTTTGCAGATGAAATCATTTATTTATATGCAGCAGAGCAATTGACAGCAGGTGAAGCGCATACAGATGAGGATGAGTTCCTTGAGGTAGGCGCGATGACCTTAGAAGAGGCTTTCGATGCGATGCGTGATGGGAGTATTAGTGATGCGAAGACAATCAATGCGATGTATGCGTGGCAAATTTACAAATTGACTGGAAAGTGGCCGGTGTAAGCAAATGAACAACGCAGCAGGAAGCAAGCCAAACGATGCGCTTCATACGATGTATGGGGATTTCCATATCCATATTGGCAGCACGTCCGATGGACGGCCTGTTAAAATAAGCGCCAGCCGCAATTTAACCTTTGAGGCAATTGCACAGGAGGCATCGGAACGCAAAGGAGTCCACTTAATTGGCATCATCGATGCCCATGCGCCGGGTGTTCTGCGGGATATCTCGGCACTTCTCGATAAGGGGGAGATGGAGGAGCTTGCCGACGGAGGAATTCGGTACAAGGATACAACTTTGTTTTTGGGAACGGAGCTAGAGATCCGTGAAGAAGGATATGGTATCGCCCATGTGCTCTGTTACTTGCCGAACATAAATGCAATGGAGCGCTTCTCAAGCTGGCTTGCACCTCATGTAACGAATATGAATTTATCGTCGCAGCGTGTTTATTTGTCTGGTCGTACCCTGCAAGAAGAAACGGCGGCGTATGGTGGTTTGTTCGTGCCTGCACATGTATTTACTCCTTATAAGAGCATATATGGGAATTGCGCAGATCGAATGGCCGACATACTGGATTTAGAGCTGATAGACGCTGTAGAACTTGGATTGAGTGCCGATACGGAAATGGCAAGCTGTATCTCTGAATTGGATCGCTTTACGCTTCTGACGAACTCGGATGCGCATTCTCTAAGTAAAATCGCAAGGGAATATAATGCACTTGCCATGGCATCTCCTACATTCAAGGAATGGGCAATGGCGCTTCGTAGCGAAGCGGGGCGCAAGGTTACAGCCAATTACGGCCTTAATCCTCGTCTTGGAAAATATCATCGTACGTCATGTGCCAATTGTGGTCATGTCCTGGATGGGATCGTTATCGATGGTACTTTAAGTGAAGTACAGCCTATCTGTGAGAAGTGCGGCTCAAAGAAGTTTATTCGCGGTGTATCGGATCGGATTCAATCTATCGCTGACCGCGAAGCGACATGTCTCGCTCACCGCCCACCATACTGTATGCAAATTCCGCTCGAGTTCATACCTGGCGTAGGGAAGCGAACGCTGGCTAAGCTGCTGGGGCATTTTGGAACAGAGATGAACGTCCTGCATCATGCCACGGAAGAAGAACTCAAGCAAGTAGTTGGACAAGCAACGGCAGAGCTTATCGTGCTTGCTCGTAGCGGACAATTATCTCTGCAAAGCGGAGGCGGCGGGACTTATGGCAAAGTAATTGCCGGGGAATAGATTTCAAAATCATAAATGGACGAGCTGGAGCATAAATTGGATGGACGAGATATTCGTCACTGTAACCTACTAGAAAGGGGCCTTCATCCATGAAGCCGATTGCTCAGTCTTTTCGTGCTCAGCTCCATTTATATATTTTCGTATCTGTTCTTTTCCTTGTCGGCGTTGTATTTGGCTCCTTGCTTGTCAATGCTTTGACATTGGAGCAGCAACAGGATATAGGCAGCCATGTCAATCAATTTGTATCGACGATGGGGCAGGAGTCAGCTGCTTCGAATTTAGCTGGAGTCGGTGGGGAGACGTTCTTAAGCTCGACGATGTTCTATGTCAAATGGGTAGCACTCATTGCACTGCTCGGCATATCCATTATCGGCTTTCCTCTTGTACTTGCACTTGTGTTCGCAAAGGGCGTATTTATCGGATTTTCGGTAGGGACGCTTATTAGCCAATATGCATGGAGGGGTGTTCTGTTCGCACTCGTATCTGTCGCCCCGCATAACATTGTTGCGATTCCTTTTTTGATGATTGCAAGCGTAGCCTCCATGGTATTCGCAATGCATATTTTAAAAAATCGCTTATTTGTTCCTAGAATGCAGTCATTGCGTGAACCTCTCCACCGTTTTATGACACTTCAAACTGTCTCATTGGTTGGTATGGCTGGGGTAGCTGCGATTGCAACATGGGTGTCCCCTATTATGATGAGTTGGGTCGTTCCGATGCTAAGTTGATTGAATTAAGAATGAATCGTGCCAAGAAAATTGACTTTGTGCAATTCATTTGACACTGCTTGCGTTCTCCCCCTATAATATATAGAAGTGATACAAATGAAACGTGGATGGCAGGCAAGGGGGGAGACCATTGGAAGCGCGGATTGAGAAGATTAAGCAGCAACTTCAATCCCAAGGGTACAAGCTGACACCACAGCGCGAGGCAACCGTGCGCGTCCTGCTCGAGAATGAAGAAGATCATCTTAGTGCTGAGGACGTATTCATGCTCGTGAAAGAAAAAGCGCCTGAAATCGGTCTTGCCACCGTATATCGTACATTGGAATTGTTAAGTGAGCTGCATGTCGTGGAGAAAATGAACTTCGGCGACGGCGTTGCACGATATGATTTGCGCGGAGATACGAATAAGCATCATCATCATCATTTGATATGTGTCCAATGCGGCTCTATGCAGGAGATTCGTGAGGATTGGCTTGGGCCTTTGGAAGAGCGCTTGGAGAAGGAATTTCAGTTTACTGTTGTTGATCATCGTCTTGATTTTCAAGGCATTTGCAAGAAATGCCGTGAAAAGCAGGCTGAGGAGCAGGTGGAATCACCGCAGCAGTAAGCGGGAAACTGTAATGGCGCAAGGCTGTGCCAGTACGGGGAATAGCGGCAGCTTATGAGATGGATATGATGAGAAAGCCTCGGCAGCATAGCCGAGGCTTTATTGCTTGGGATCAACGATAACGGCATAGATACATAATGAAATTAGGAATGCGAAATGTGCTTATGAAGCATTTACTCTTTGCGCATAGCAACAGATGTTCTTTTTCGGCTGTTGGCGGTGATCCGCCTTTCAACAACGAGAGTTCGGCGAGCTGCACGCTTGCGCTTCCTCCGCTGAACAGCGGCTGTTTTCTTACTGCGATTGCTTCGTGAGGAGGCTATTGCCATATAAGGAGTGATTGGAGTCGCCATAGCTGGGGCCAACTCGTAACTATTGCTAGCTTCCGCCGCTGGCTGGGATGCGATGGAAAGTGCAGAGAAGGCCTGCTCTGCTTGGATCAGACCGAATCCCTGTGAAATTCGCGAATACCCCTTGAGTGGGCGGGCATTGTTTATTAACAATTTGCGAACATGGGCGGGGCTTATTTTGCGGTTGTGAGCCAGCAGCAGGGCGACCGTTCCTGAAACATGTGGCGCTGCCATCGATGTTCCGGAATTCGCGACAAATCCTTTTTTGTTGCTAGTGGATACGATATCGCTACCTGGTGCAGCAACATCAATGCCTCGCCCGCGGCTGCTAAATGATGCAATGCGATTTTTCTTGTCCGTGGCCGCAACCGCGATGACTTCCGGGTAGCTGGCTGGCTGATCGATTTTTTTGCTGCTTTTGCCCTCGTTACCGGCTGAGGAGACAATCACAATTCCATTGCGATGAGCTCGCTTTACCATTGTTCGCAGTGATGCACTGGCTCCATTAAGTCCTAAGCTCATATTGATGACGTCCATTTTATTGCGTATGCACCATTCAAGCCCTTCCACAATATCTGAGACATATCCGTCCCCGGTCTTATCCAGAACCTTTACGGCATAGAGTTTGACCTCTGGGGCTACACCATACTGCATTCCATTTTTCCCTAGTGCAGCAACAATCCCCGCTACATGCGTTCCGTGACCATTGTCGTCCTTATAAGGGCTTCCCTTATGGATTGTGTTCACCCCACCTGCAATTTGGAGATCAGGGTGGGTAGAGATGCCGGTATCAACGATGGCGACTTTAATGCTTTTTCCTTGAGATTTCTTCCATACGGGTGGAACCTGTATGCGTTTGACTCCCCAAGGAATTTGGTCTGTTGCAGAAGAAGCCTCTGTAGTTATGGAGTCCAGATTAAAGTCTGCACGATCATAGAAGAAAGGGGATAGATGTGCTCTGACTTTCGCGTCCGTTTCAATTCTGCGGACGTGCGGATGTTTCTTCAATCGCATCAATGCTTGATGGTTGCCATCCATATGACAGCATAACATATTCGCTGAATCGACTTGCTTGACAGGTGTAATGCCGAATTTTTGTAATTCAAGTATGCATGCGTTGTAGCTTTCTTCGTCTTTTAAAATAATCATCTTGCGTATCGCTTTGCGATGAGGCCGACTGCTGACAGCCGCCTTCAACATGCGTGATAAGGTGCGCATGCTTGCTAGCCCTCCAATTCGATGCGGTTTGGCAGATCATTTGCAGGATGAATGGAATGCCATGTTGTATCGTATGAGACTAATATAGAACGGTGAAATAATCTATCCACAAAATTCATTCCTTGAATTGAGATGACCCGCATATCCGAGGGCCTGGCATCATATGTTACAGGAGAATGATTTAGCCCATCGGAAGGGGAGAACACAATGATCGTGCCATTGCGAGCCCTATTAAGACGAATTAAGTTTATGGCATTATTTCTCATGATGACCTACGCGGTTGCTTATTTTATGGGGGCAATCAGTGATTGGATTTATCCAGTGGACAAGTATCGTGAGCCGCATGGCAAGGCTGTAAAGGTGTTTCGGTGGGAAGATGAATTGGATAGAGAGCATATGACTTTTACAGAACGGCTGCGTGTGTACTACTGGTTGGGCGAGTAGGGAAATGTTTGTGCAGAGAAGGATTTAGCATGAAAGCTGTGGAAGTAGTGTAGGATTGGTTGCTTATAACAGTGATAACAGCCAGTGAAAGTCGCAAGTTAAGGAGTATAGTTCGATGGCAAGCTTACTAGAACAGCAAGTGGAAGCATATCGCAATTATTTAATGAACGAACGGCGGGTATCCTTGAATACGCAGGAAGCCTATATACGCGATATTGAGATGTTCATTGCAGCGGTTGGCGAAGGCGTGAATAGGGTCGATGAGATTCGTTCTTACCATGTTAATCAATATATGTATCAATTGAAGCGGGACGGTAGGGCGGCTTCGAGCATAGCACGCATTGCGGCCTCATTACGTTCCTTTTTTCATTTTTGTATCCACGAAGGGAGCCTGAAGCAGGATCCATCTTATGAAGTGGAGCGGCCGAAGACATCGACGAAGGCCCCTGAGATTTTGTCCCTATCGGACACAGAACGGCTTCTGTCATTACCAGACGATCGTTCGCCGTTAGGCATTCGGGATCGAGCGATGCTTGAGACTTTGTATGCGACTGGAGTTCGGGTATCGGAGCTCATGTCGCTCAACGTGGAGGATGTCCAGCCGAAGCTTGGGTTTCTGCGCTGCATGAGCGGCAAGGAGCGTGTTGTACCATTAGGGCAAGTCGCTGCGGAAGCCTTAGATCGATACTTGAACGAGTCAAGACCACAATTTATCTCCTCATCCTCGCTTGTTGGGGAAGTAGAGTATGGAGAGCAATCGGCTCTGTTCGTTAATGTGCGCGGTCAACGGATGTCACGGCAAGGCTTCTGGAAAATGGTCAAAAAATATGCGGAACAGCTGGAACTACCCTTTCCGATTACGCCTCATACTCTGCGACATTCCTTTGCCGTTCATCTGTTATCAAATGGTGCCGATGTTCGGGCTGTGCAAGAAATGCTTGGCCATGCCGATCCGGCCACAACACAGCGATATGTGGAATATATGAAGAAGTCCAGCATGAAGGAAGTCTATACATTTGCCCACCCGAGAGCGAAGAAGAAGTAACGAGAGTATGGTTCAAATCTCCTTAACATAATCTAAGATGAAGAATGAGAAGGAGTGGTAACCGTGAATAGAACTAGTAACCGATTTGGTCGTATTGCAGTTATTGTGCTGGATAGTGTTGGCATAGGGGAACTGCCAGATGCTCCGCAATTTGGCGATGCAGGCGCTCATACTTTGGGCCATATCATTGAACACAATCCGAATATAAAACTGCCGAATATACAGCGACTTGGTCTTGGAAATATTGCTGACCTGGGTACCTTGAAGGCTGTTGAACACCCAGAAGGCGTATTTGGCAAAATGGCCGAGATCTCAGTAGGCAAAGATACCATGACAGGTCATTGGGAGCTGATGGGTCTTCGCATCACTACACCGTTCAATACGTATCCAGATGGATTCCCACAGGAACTGATCGAAGCGTTCGAGAAGGAAACAGGACGGAAGGTGCTGGCCAACAAGCCTGCATCCGGGACGGAAATTCTTGAGGAATATGGCGAAGAGCAGATGAAGACGGGATCATGGATCGTTTATACATCTGCGGATAGTGTGTTCCAAATTGCGGCCCACGAGGAGATTATTCCTCTGGATGAGTTATATCGCGCATGTGAGATTGCTCGCAAATTGACGCTTTGCGAACCTCATTCCGTTGGTCGCGTCATTGCACGCCCTTATGTTGGCAAGCCAGGCGCGTATACACGAACGCCGAATCGGCACGATTATGCAATTAAGCCTCCAGCAGATACTGTGCTTAATCTTTTGCAGCAGGCAGGGAAGGACGTAATTGCGGTTGGGAAAATTAACGATATTTTCTCGGGAGAAGGCATAACCGCCTCGTATCCAACCAAGAGTAATTCCCACGGTATTGAAACCACGACCGAATTGCTGGGGCAATCCTTTGAAGGATTGTTGTTCGTCAATTTAGTGGATTTTGATTCCATGTATGGGCATCGCCGGGATCCTGTAGGCTATGCCAAGGCGTTGGAGGAATTTGATGCGGCCCTGCCAGCGATGATGGATAGAATTGGACCGAATGATTTATTAGTCATTACTGCAGATCATGGCAATGATCCCACGCATACAGGGACAGATCATACACGGGAATATGTGCCACTTCTGCTGTATAGTCCATCTTTGCAAGCTGGACAATCGCTTGGTATTCGTACAACCTATGCGGACTTAGGGGCTACAATTGCTGACAATTTCCAAGCGGGATCGCCGCAGGTGGGCACAAGCTTTTTGCATGAACTGAAATAAGGGATTACACGATCCGATACCAATCGGACGATTATGAAGAATGGGGGAGACAAAATGAGCAACACAATGACACACGATCATATTCAAGAGGCAGCAGCTTATATCCAATCCAGAATTAGTGAGACGCCAGAAGTAGGATTGATTTTGGGATCCGGACTAGGGGTACTGGCAGACTTGGTGGAACAGCCTGTTACGATTGCTTACGGGGACATTCCGCATTTCCCTGTATCCACTGTAGAAGGCCATGCTGGTGAGCTTCTGGTCGGCAAAATCGCTGGCCGTACGGTAGCACTGATGAAGGGCCGCTTCCATATGTACGAAGGATACGGCCCTGAGCTGACAGCATTCCCGGTCCGCGTTATGAAGGCAATTGGCGTATCCAAGCTGCTCGTGACGAATGCGGCAGGCGGTATCAATACTTCCTATAAGCCTGGAGACCTTATGCTTATTTCTGATCATTTGAACATGACGGGACGCAATCCGTTGATTGGTGCGAACGACAACCGGCTCGGGGCACGATTCCCAGATATGTCTCAGGCGTACAGCCCGAAGCTTCGCCAGAAGGCGAAGGAAGTTGCAGCCTCGCAGGGCGTTGAACTGCAGGAAGGCGTCTATGTTGGCTTTCTTGGCCCGAACTACGAAACGCCTGCGGAAATCCGCATGCTCCGTATACTAGGTGGCGACGCTGTAGGGATGTCTACAGTATCAGAAGTGATCGTTGCACAGCATGCAGGTATGGAAGTGCTCGGTATTTCCTGTATTAGTAACATGGCGGCAGGAATCCTTGATCAGCCGTTGTCGCACGCTGAAGTTATGGAGACAGCAGAGCTCGTTCGCGATAAGTTCCTCAAGCTTGTTATTGGGATTATCCCTGTTATGTAAGTAAGACATTTGTATGTGAAAAGGCCGCTGCATGGCTGTCCATCGATCGGGCAGTACAGCGGCTTTTTCTTATGGTTCCAGCAATATAAAATGAGCGAGTCCATTCGAAGAAGGCAATTGTATAACGTTTCAATTCGATGAGCTGATCGGTCACATAAGAATATAAAAAATGATAATACCAAATAAAATACTCCTCGAAGGAAGTTTCTGTATCGAATAGGGAAGCGTGATACGCTTGAACCAGCATAGAACGATAACCCTCGAACAGGTTGATCATATCCGCCGTAATAAGATTGGCAATGCGATGCAGTGCTTGATATTCCTCGTTGTTCAGTACAGGTATCATCAGCTTGCCGTTCTTCCACAAAGTCTCTTGCTGAATTCGATTCGCTTTAAGCTTTATTAGTGATACGATATCATTCCCAATTGGGATGCTAAGCTGGTAGAGATGCTGCCCCGACTCATGTGCGATGACCGGAAATGTCGGAACATATCGCTCCTCTTCTTTTTTGATGAGACCTTCACTGTAGAGCAAATCGATGCTATTTTTCCACTGTACCTGTGAAATAGAGATCTCTCTCATTAGCTGTTCCTCTGAATAGCCCAGATACAGCCCGATACAGATGCGATCAAGGTTATTCTTAGTAAAATCAAAATCCGGGAAATTCGAACCCCACGAGATCATTTTGTGTTCAAATTGTGACTATAGCATGATATCATCCTTTCTCGTTGTGTACTGCATTTCACTTCAAATGCTATAAATTTGTTTTCCAATTTTTTCTACTTTCACAAGAGAATCCTTCCAAGTTCTGCTCTATCTTTCGGTAAGAGTGGAATATTTTGCTTTTGAAAGGTAACACTGGATAGAAAGTGCATCCTGCTCATGTAATGCACTCAGGATGTACGCTATTTAGATAGGAGGGGACAATCTGTGAACAAATGGCTGTGTGCTAGTCTTAGCCTTTTATTCGCTGCCGCTTGTATATTGCCTGCTACGGCGAACGCATCTTATGCACGAGCAGACTTGCCGCCTTGGACGAATTCGGAAACGCCAAGCCAAGCAACATCCTCTGCTGCGCCGGAAGCCCAATTGGCGGATAACGCGCGCTCAGCGGTGCTTATGGATGCGGAAACAGGAACGGTGATCTTCGAGAAAAATAGTCACGATAAGCTTCCACCAGCAAGCATTACGAAAATTATGACGATGCTGCTTGTCATGGAAGCGATTGACAAAGGCAAGCTGAAGATGACGGATAAGGTGGCGACAAGCGAGTACGCTGCGTCTATGGGCGGATCGCAAATCTTTCTTGAGCCGGGCGAAGAAATGACGGTCGAAGAAATGATGAAGGGAATCGCAATGGCTTCAGGCAATGATGCATCGGTTGCAATGGCTGAGAAGATTGGCGGTTCCGAAAAAGCGTTCGTACAGATGATGAACGATAAGGCTGCAGAGCTTGGCATGAAGGATACTCATTTTGTGAATTGCAATGGCCTCCCTGCTGAGAATCATTATACGTCAGCGCATGATATTGCCTTGATGTCGCAAGCATTGTTGAAATATCCGAGTGTAACCAAATTTACAGGTGCATATGAGGATTATTTGCGGCAGAACACCAGCAAGAAATTTTGGCTTGTCAATACGAACAAACTTGTACGGTTCTACCAAGGCGCCGATGGATTGAAAACAGGATTTACTTCAGAAGCGCGTTATTGCTTGTCAGCTACAGCAAAGCGGGACAATATGCGTGTTATTGCCGTTGTGCTTGGCGAACCGAATACAAAGACACGCAATGCAGAAGTCACTCAAATGTTCGATTACGCCTTCGCTCAATATACGAATGTTCCGCTGCTGAAAAGCGGTGATCGTATAGGAGACATTCGCGTTGAAAAAGGCATGGTCGAAAAAATAGAATTGAAGGCTCAGCGTCCATACCATGTGCTGCTCAAAAAAGGCGAGGGCACGGACAATCTGCGCTTTGAGCTTGACGGTCCGAAATCGGTTAAGGCTCCGGTGAAGGCAGGTCAGTCGCTTGGGAAACTTGTCGTATATCAAGGGGATAAGGTCGTTCGCGAATATCCTGTCGAATCTGCGGAGGAAATTGCGAAAGCTGGTTGGTGGACGCTCTTTAAGCGTACGTGCGGCAAGTTGTTTTTTGTCAATTAAAGACGGGCAGCTTCTAGTTTTGTCGGCAGGCAGGAATTGGTTATCCAATTGACGAACTGTATCGGCATCATGGGGAGGAGAGTGAGGCGCCATGAATCTGCAGGTGGAATTGGAACACCAGCGCAACGTATTAATTACCCGTCTGAGTGGGGAACTGGATCATCATACGGCAGAGCTCGTACGGATTCAGCTCGACGAAGCAATTCAACGAAAGCAAGTGAACCATGTCGTGCTAAGCCTTCGTGATTTGACGTTTATGGACAGCTCAGGATTAGGTGTCATTTTAGGAAGATACAAGCAGATCAAGGGACGAGGCGGAAAAATGGCGGTGTGCGATATGAATCCGGCAGTGCGACGTCTGTTCGAATTGTCTGGCTTGTTTAAAATTGTGCATGTTTACGATAATGAGCGCAAAGCGCTTAATGGGTTGGAGGTCGTATCATGAGTGTACAATCAGACACGAACGTAATGACGCTGCAATTTTCCAGTCGTTCCGAAAATGAGGCATTTGCCCGTGTGGCTGTGGCGGCATTTGTATCCCAGCTTGACCCGACAATGGACGAGCTGACGGATTTGAAGACGGTAATCTCTGAGGCAGTAACGAATTGTATCATCCATGGTTATGACAATGACCCTACAGGGATGGTTACGATTTCAGCCTCTATTACAGGAGAAGAAATCACGCTTACGATCTCAGACAATGGACGAGGCATAGAGGATCTTGAGCTGGCAAGACAGCCGCTGTATACGTCTAAGCCGGATATGGAACGCTCTGGCATGGGCTTCACGATCATGGAGAACTTCATGGATGAATGCGAAGTAACTACCGAGCTGGGCGTCGGAACGAGCATCCGCATGAAAAAGCGGATTGAATCGAAAAAAGCGCTCTATAATTAGGGGTTGAAGCCATGGAAGCTGATTTGAAGCAGTCGTCGCCCAATTATTTGGATGACGCGGAAGTGAAGCGTCTGATTGCGCTTAGTCAGACAGGTGACTCATTAGCAAGGGAAACACTTGTCAATTGCAACATTCGCCTTGTCTGGTCCGTCGTTCAGCGCTTTATGAATCGAGGATATGATCCGGATGATCTATTCCAGATTGGTTGCATCGGATTGCTGAAATCTGTTGATAAATTCGATTTGTCTTATGATGTGAAGTTCTCGACCTACGCGGTGCCGATGATTATCGGTGAAATTCAACGCTTTTTGCGTGATGATGGAACCCTTAAGGTAAGCCGTTCCTTGAAAGAGATGGCGAACAAGGTGCGCAAAACGAAGGATGAGCTGTCCAAGCGTCTTAATCGCCTTCCGACAATTAAGGAAGTTGCTGCCGAGCTTGGGGTATCACCGGAGGATGTTGTATTTGCACAAGAGGCGAACAAGCCGCCCACCTCTATCCATGAGACGGTGTTTGAAAATGACGGTGATCCGATTACGCTCATGGATCAAATTGCAGACGATACACAGGAAAAGTGGTTCGATAAGCTGGCGCTGAATGAGGCGATTGAAGGCTTGAGCGAACGAGAGCAGCTTATTGTGTACTTGCGGTATTATCGGGATCAGACACAATCAGAGGTTGCGAGCCGGCTCGGAATATCCCAGGTGCAGGTATCGCGGCTTGAAAAGAAAATATTGCAATCCATCAAGGCTCAGATAGCGCAATGAGCAGATGGGAGTTAAGCATTGAACCGCAGGGAATGTCCCTGCGGTTTTTTTGCTGTCCATTCATCCATACTAACGCTATGGAGGAAGGAGGGGGATCGATATGGCGACTGTGGATGGGATTCCAGAATCCGGAAGCACCTGCTACATCCGGCTGCGTAAGCAATCTTCAGTAAAGCCCGGGCATCCGATAAGATTGCAGGATGTAGCGGAAGTAATTGCAGATGACGCTTGGCATGCAAAATTAAAGGAGATTGTACTGAAGGATCCAAAACCAAGCGATGGCAATGTAGTTTTGATTGATATGATGCAAATCACTAGGTTGATTAAAGCTATATACCCGAAAATGACAATTGAATGCTTTGGCCAGCCACATACGCTTGTAGAGGTTGCTGCAACCGTGAAAAAGCCGAACGTGGCCTTGATTGTCCTCGTTTGGCTGCTGCTGTTCTTTGGTTCAGGTCTCGCCATCATGAACTTTCACGCCGATGTAAGCATGCTTCCAGTACATAAACGGATTGTCGAGCTGCTTACAGGCCGTAAGGATGCGAATCCTTTTTGGTTTCAAGCGTGCTACTCAATCGGGATAGGGTTGGGAATGGTCGTATTTTTCAATCATTTCTTCCGGAAAAAGTTCAATGAGGAACCGACGCCGCTTGAAGTAGAGATGTTCCTTTACCAAGAAAATTTGAACCAATACATGATTACTGAGGAGTACAAGCGTTTGCGCAAGGAGGATTTGAAGCGTGAGTGATTCATGGATGTATGGTCTCGCGCAGCTGCTCGCGTCCTTTGCGGGTTTAGCTGGAGGGATTACGGTCGGCGGTGCAATGGTCGCTTTATTTGTCGTACTGGACATGCTCCCTCGTCTTGCTCAGCTGACGCGTTCCTTCCATTGCTCATATTGGTTTGAGTATGCAATCATTGCGGGTACGCTGTTCTTTACCGTAACAGATTTGTGGAATATCTCCTTTTATTATGCAGGATGGTTCTCCCCATTCATTGGACTTTTGGACGGGGTATTCGTTGGGCTGCTGGCGGCAGCACTTACGGAAGTGTTAAATGTATTTCCAATACTGGCGAAGCGGCTGGGGATGACTTTTGTGCTCCCTCACCTGCTTACTGCCATGGTTATCGGGAAGGTTGTTGGTTCTTGGCTTGATTGTTTTAAATACCCGCATTGAATGAGCGAATATGAGCAGCCGAGCGCTGTTGTACAACATTACTTAACGAAGGAGGAGATTGCCGATGACAGAGCAACGTTCAGAACAAGAGGAGTCTAATAGGGACACATTACCGCCTCCTGATATGAGTTCAGGCCAAGAGCATGCCAAGGAGAAGGATGATCGGAAGCACGCCTCATCTCAGGATAAGAAAACGGAGAAGAAGAAGCAGAACGAAAAGTCCGATACGATTGAGGAATCCATCATCTATTGGCAGAACAAGGATGAAGTATCAAAAAAGCTGGACGAAACGAAGAAAACTCTCCAGCGGGTAGTCGGGCTTGGAGAGTCGTTTGATATCATTTTGCGTGAAATGGTCTTTGGTGAGCGTCGTGTAGGTTTGTTTTATTTGAACGGATTCGCCAAGGAAGAGGTCATGACTTTAATCCTGTCCCGCATGTCGTATTTAGACAAGGAAGAAATAACGCCGAATGCCCTCAAATCCTTGTTCGAGCGCTACATTCCCCACCTGCAAGTAGAGCGGGAGAATAAACTAAGCAGTATCATTAATAAGGTGCTGGCTGGTAGCAGTGCGTTCTTTATTGATCATGAATCAACCGCGATTATTGTGGATTGCAAATCCTTTCCGGTGCGAGGTCTGGAAGAACCGTCGCTCGAACGCGTTGTACGGGGGGCTCGCGATGGATTCGGTGAAACGCTGCTTACGAATGTGACCTTAGTGCGTCGACGTGTACGCGACCCAGGGCTCATGTACGAAATGGTGCAGGTTGGCCGCCGTACCCGTACAGATGTGTGCATTGCCTATATCGATGATATTGCAGACAAGCGTCAAGTGGAGTCGGTTCGTAATAAAATAAAAGCGGTGAATCTCGATGGTCTTCCTCATGCCGATAAGCAGTTGGAAGAAGCGATTATCAATAAGTTTTGGAACCCGTACCCGTTAGTGCGGTATTCCGAGCGACCGGATGTCGTAGCTTCCCACCTATTGGACGGCAGTATCGTTATATTTGTCGATACTTCGCCATCTGTTATTATTTTGCCGACGACGTTTTTCGACCTATGTCAGCATGCAGAAGAAAATCGACAAACCGCATTTATGGGAACCTATTTGCGGAGTGTACGCTTCATCGGGATTTTTGCGTCACTATTCATTCTCCCTCTTTGGCTGTTGCTTGTTATAGAACCCGGCCTGAAACCTGCCGCTATGCAAATAATTGGACCGCAGGAGACAGGGAAGATACCGCTCATCTTTCAGTTCCTCATCGCAGAGCTTGGGGTCGATTTGATGCGAATGGCAGCCGTGCATACACCGTCTCCTCTAGCCATCGCGTTAGGCTTGCTGGCCGCGATCCTTGTAGGGGATATTGCAGTAAAGACTGGGGTTTTCGTCAATGAGGTCATTTTGTATATGGCAGTTGCTGCTGTAGGGATGTTCGCGACACCGAGCTATGAATTGGGGTTGGCCAACCGTATCGTTCGGCTCGTACTGCTAATTTCTGTTGCTCTGTTCAGGGTCCCAGGACTTGTCATCGGGACAACGGTATGGCTGTTATGGCTTACCTTGCATCGCTCATACAATGCTTCATATTTATGGCCGTTTATTCCGTTCAACGCCAAGGCGATGTACAATATTCTCATTCGCCAGCCGTTTATGCTGGTGAAGACTCGCCCGAGCTTGAATCAGACGCGAGATAATACAAAGATGCCGCCTAGAACGAAGCGATAGCATCTGTGCTTGAAGGCAATGTGTTTGTCCCTTGACAACCTTTATAATGCAAATGATGGACGGAAAAATCCATTCTTTCGTGATCGAATATGCTGATATACTCGATGTAATATTTTGGCCAACAATTGGAACAGCATAAGGGGATAGACATAGAAGATCGAGTGGGAGTGGGGAGAAATGACAATGTACTTACACGGAACGAGCAGGATTAATGGGGACGGACATTTGGAAATTGGTGGTTGTGATGTTACCGAATTGAAGCATAGATTTGGTACTCCGCTATACATTTTTGACGAAGCATTAGTCAGAGAACGCTGTGCACAATACATGGATGCATTTCGTGAGTCAGGGTTGACCTTCCAAGTAGCCTATGCAAGCAAGGCATTTTGTACAACAGCAATGTGCCGCTTAGTTGATCAAGAAGGACTATCCCTTGATGTTGTATCTGGGGGGGAACTGTTCACGGCAATGCGGGCCGGATTCCCTGCACACCGCATACACTTCCATGGCAATAATAAGACGCCTGATGAAATTGAAATGGCGCTTGACGCTCGCATCGGCTGCTTCGTAGTTGATAACTTTACCGAGCTGAAGCTGCTCAACGCAATCTGCCAGGAACGCAATCAGTCAGTACCTGTGCTGCTTCGTGTTACTCCGGGTGTCGAAGCGCACACTCATGAATACATTTCTACTGGCCAGACGGATTCTAAATTTGGCTTTGATATCGGGAATGGGACTGCACTCGATGCTGTACGCCAGGCAGCGGATGCGACACACTTGGAGCTGCTTGGCATCCACTCTCATATCGGTTCTCAAATTTTTGAGACAGAAGGCTTTCAAATGGCGGTTGAGCGCGTAGCGCAATTTGCACGTAGGGTAATGGAGCAGCTTGCGATCACATTCCGCGTCGTGAACTTAGGCGGAGGGTTTGGTATTCGCTACGTGGAAGGCGACACGCCTTTACATGTCCGTGAATATGTGAAGGCAATTACTGATGCGGTGAAGCAGCACTTTGCCGGTGTAGCGGAGAGCCTGCCTGAAATCTGGGTTGAGCCAGGACGCAGCATTGTTGGAGAAGCGGGAACAACTTTATATACTATCGGCTCCGTGAAGGATATTCCTGGTGTGCGCAAATTTGTCGCTGTAGACGGCGGCATGACGGATAATCCTCGTCCTGCATTGTATGAGTCGCGTTATGAGTCTCTGCTTGCCAATCGAGCAACATGCGAGTCCACCGAAACGGTATCTATTGCAGGAAAATGCTGTGAGAGCGGAGATATGCTGATTTGGGATACTGTGCTGCCTGCGGTTCAGCAGGGCGATTTGCTTGCCGTATCCTGTACAGGTGCCTATAACTATTCGATGGCAAGCAACTATAATCGGATTCCAAGACCTGCAGTCGTGTTCGTCTGCAATGGGGAAGCAGATATTGTGGTGCGCCGTGAAACGCATGAAGATATCGTACGCAATGACTGCATTCCGGCACGCATGAGCAAGGAGCCGATGCTGAAATAACGTTTCATTGCATGGTTGTATGTGCAATTTGCATGCGGTTGAATGTACAATGAATAAGGTAGAAGTCATACACCCGAGTACCTGTATTGTCGTATACAACGATAAGACAGAAATCGGGTGTTTTCTTTTTGCTTGAAAATAACGTATAATCGGATGAGCAAGCGTGAGCATTGTACATATGGAAGGAGATAATAAATATGAGCAAATATGCAGTGATTGAATTAGAAAAAGGCGGTACGGTAAAAATTCTGCTTCATGAGCAAGATGCGCCTGGTACTGTTGCAAACTTTGAGAAGCTATCTACCGAAGGGTTCTATAACGGTTTGACATTCCACCGCGTTATTCCTGGCTTCGTAGCGCAAGGCGGATGCCCGCACGGAACAGGTACAGGCGGCCCAGGCTACACAATCAAATGTGAAACAAAAGGCAATCCGCACAAGCATGAGCGCGGTGTGCTTGCAATGGCACATGCTGGAAAGGACACAGGCGGTTCCCAGTTCTATATCACTTACGACGCATTCCCTCACTTGGACGGCGTTCATACGGTATTCGGTAAAGTGGTTGAAGGCATGGAGCTTATGGATGCTGTAAAGCAAGGCGACAAAATGAAGCAAGTAACAATCGTTGAAGAATAGAAGAGCATGAAAGGAGACGTGTGTACGGCGGGGCTGTATGCACGTCTTTTTTGCTGCTCACTGTTCGCTTAAGCAAAGCGGTAAAGCGCCGTAAGTTGCATTTTGCTAAGACAGGTGGTACACTTCTAAGTGCATATATTTATACCAAATGAATAGCAATCAAAATGACAGACCTTCAGGGCAGGGTGAAATTCCCGACCGGCGGTGATGAACGGAGACTTGCGTATGCAAGACGTTCTTAGTCCGTGACCCGGGTGGATTCGTCCACACGGTGGATCTGGTGCAACTCCAGGGCCGACAGTATAGTCTGGATGGGAGAAGGGGCGTCAGGAGAGAGGAACTTGATTTTAGTTCTTTAAAGTTCTTTTTTTCACAATTACATGGCATTTCAGGCGAATTGGAGAGGGATACCTGCGGAAGAAGCGCGAGGTTTTCTATCGTTGTATCGTCGTATTTGACATATGCTGAATGGAAATGTATCACTGATTACATCCGTGTTCTCAGTTGTCTTTGGCGTATGCAAATGAAAGTGTATTGTGAAATAAAGTACATGCCTGTAAGCTCAATCAATCATGCCCTTCGGAGGATCCGAAGGGCTTTTTTGCATTAGCCTTGATCCGTTTGTGGAAAGGAGGACAGCCAATGTCTACTGTCATCAATGATGAACTGTACATGCAGCTTGCTTTAGATATGGCAGAGCGTGTGCTTGGACAGACGGATGTAAATCCTGCTGTTGGATGCGTCATTGTCAAGGAGGGACGAGTTGTAGGTCTTGGTGCACATCTGCGCCGCGGTGAAGGCCATGCAGAAGTTCATGCATTAGCGATGGCTGGGGAAGCTGCGCAAGGTGCTACTGCATATGTCACACTTGAGCCATGCAGCCACTATGGGCGAACACCGCCCTGCTGTCTAAGGCTGATCGAATCTGGAGTTGCTCGAGTCGTAATCGCTTGTGTCGATCCAAATCCGGCAGTTGCTGGGAAAGGAATTGCACTGCTGAAACAACATGGGATTGAGGTAACGGTAGATGTACTTCGGGAACAGGGTCTAGCACTCATTGAAATGTTCGCTAAGTATATAACGACCGGTCTCCCGTTTGTTACTCTCAAGACAGCCAGTACGCTTGACGGCAAAATTGCAACGGCTTCAGGAGATAGCAAGTGGATCTCGAATGAGCAATGCCGTGAAGTGGTCCATACGATGAGGCACCGCCATCAAGCAATCATGGTGGGCATTGGCACAGTGCTTGCCGATAATCCTTCACTCACGACACGGCTGACTGTGCCAGGGGTTAGCCCGATTCGCTTAATCGTAGACTCCAAGCTACGCATCCCAGTGGAAGCCAAGGTAGTGACGGATCGTTCTGTACGCACGTGTATATTTACAACTGCGCTGGCAAGCGAGCAAAAACGGAGGGAGCTGGAGTCTCGTGGAGTAGACGTGGTCGCGTGTGGAGAAGGTGAACAGGTTAATCTGCATCAGATGATGGAATGGTGTGGCCAACATGATATTGGCTCGATACTTCTCGAAGGGGGAGGACGCCTAAATGGGGCCATGCTTAAGGAGAAGTTGATTGACAAGATCGTATTGTTTATCGCCCCTCTTATAGTTGGCGGTCAGCAAGCACCAGGCAACTTTGCGTTCGGAGGGGTGAGCCGGATGAAGGATGCATACCATCTCCAGCATATGGAGGTTGAGGTGCTCGGAGATAATGTGTGCATTAGCGGGTATCCGTTCGGCAAGCGCCAAGTAGAACAAGCTAAAAATGGCATGAAGGAGGATGACGACGATGTTCACCGGGCTCGTTGAGGAAGTTGGAAGGCTGCAATCGGTCTTGAAGCGGGGCGAAGCGATGGTGCTTCACATTCGTGCGTCTAAGGTACTGGATGGCATGAAGCTGGGGGACAGCATCGCTGTCAATGGAGTATGTCTAACGTCAACATCTTATGATGGCGTCTCTTTCATGGCAGATGTAATGCCGCAAACATTTCGCCATACGAATTTGAAGGACTTGAAGCCGGGCGATCCGGTGAATCTGGAGCGTGCAATGGCAGCAGGCGGCCGATTCGGCGGCCATATTGTACAAGGCCATGTAGATGGACTAGCAACGATCGTGAGACGAACGAGTGATGCGAATGCCGTTGTATATGAGCTGCGTGCCAGCCGACCTGAGATGGCCAAATATATGATTTCACAAGGCTCGATAACGATAGACGGGATTAGCTTGACCCTTACAAGGGCAGAGCATGGGGAGTTTTCCGTATCCATTATTCCGCATACGTTGGCACAGACTGCTCTTCAGAGCAAGATGCCGGGTGATACGGTCAACATTGAGTGTGATGTGCTCGGAAAGTATGTGGATCACTTGCTTCGTTATGGCAGGCAGGGAGCGGAAAACGACACGAAAGGAACGGATCGTTCCGGAGGTCTCAGTACGGCGTTTTTGGCAGAACACGGATTTATGTGACGATGAAAGGGGTTAACGACATGAATGAAGCATTTCATTTTGATCGGATAGAAGACGCCCTTGCTGAGTTGAAGCAGGGGAAGATAATCATCGTCGTCGATGACGAGGATCGTGAAAATGAAGGTGATTTTATCGCATTGGCTGATAAGGCAACGCCGGAAGTCATCAACTTCATGATTACAGAAGGCAGAGGATTGGTCTGTGTACCGATCTCCCAAGAGCGTGCCGATGAGCTGGAACTTCACCCAATGGTAGCCCGCAATACGGATAATCACAGTACGGCGTTTACAGTATCTATCGACCATGTTGATACGACAACAGGCATCTCGGCTCATGAACGCTCGTTGACGATTCAGAAGATGCTGGATCCTGGTGCTAAGGCAGAGGATTTCCGCCGGCCGGGACATATTTTTCCTTTAATTGCGAAGAAGGGCGGGGTATTGCGCCGCGCAGGGCATACAGAAGCGGCAGTAGATCTTGCTCGAATGAGTGGCTCCGCACCAGCTAGTGTCATCTGCGAAGTAATTAAGGAAGACGGCACAATGGCTAGACTCCCCGACCTGATGGAGCTGAAGAAAAAGCATGGCCTGAAACTGATCAGCATCAAAGATCTCATTCATTACCGGAATGAGAAAGAAAAGCTGGTTCAACGTGAGGTTGAGGTGAATATGCCAACAGCCTTCGGAGTTTTCCGGGCGATTGCGTATACGAACGGTGTGGATAACAAGGAGCATGTTGCCTTAGTGAAGGGCAGTCTTGACGATTCGAAGCCAGCTCTTGTCCGTGTCCACTCGGAGTGCTTAACTGGAGACGTTTTTCATTCGCATCGCTGCGACTGTGGCCCTCAATTTGCTGCAGCGCTTCGGCAAATCGAGAGGGAAGGGGCAGGTGTGCTGCTCTATATGCGCCAAGAGGGACGTGGAATTGGGCTGATCAACAAGCTGAAGGCGTATAAGCTGCAAGAACAGGGTTTAGACACCGTTGACGCCAACTTAAAGCTTGGATTCCCGGCAGATCTTCGGGATTACGGCATTGGAGCTCAGATATTGAAGGATCTCGGCATCCGGCAAATTCGCCTTCTTACGAACAACCCTCGCAAAATTAAGGGGCTGGAAGGCTACGGGCTAGAAGTTGTTGAGCGCGTTCCGATTCAAATGGAGGAGAACGAGGACAACACAAAATATTTGCATACAAAGGCTGCAAAACTTGGTCATATGCTTGTATTCGACGATGTGGAGCAGGATGAGCACGCTCAGTAAGCAAATGTACGGCTTGGCTAATAGAGTAGAGCTACTCACAACTTGATTATTCAACTATTTTCCTTAGAGGAGGATTTTATTAATGCCACACGTTTTTGAAGGTCACTTAGTATCCGAAGGCTTAAAATATGGTATCGTCGCAGGCAGATTCAATGAGTTTATCGTCAGTAAGCTAGTATCCGGAGCTCTCGATGCGCTCAAGCGCCATGGAGCGAAGGAAGAAGAGGTAGATATTGCCTGGGTTCCGGGTGCTTTTGAGATTCCGTTGATTGCTCAAAAGATGGCGGAAAGCGGGAAGTATGATGCTGTAATTACACTTGGCGCAGTCATTCGCGGATCTACTCCACACTTTGATTATGTGTGCAGCGAAGCAGCTAAAGGTGTTGCGCAGGTCAATATGAAGACAGGGGTTCCAACAGTATTCGGTGTGCTTACGACGGACTCTATCGAACAAGCAATTGAACGTGCAGGAACGAAGGCAGGTAACAAGGGATGGGAAGCCGCAGTTACTGCAATTGAAATGGCAAACTTGACGAATCTGTTAAAATAGTGCTTATTTAATGTAGTGCCCTTTTCAAAGGGCGCTACATTTGTTTTTTGCTCAGGAGGTTATCACGGGGTGACCGTAACGTATAAGCTGGAACAGTTTGAAGGGCCGCTCGATTTGCTCCTGCATTTAATCGACCAAGCGGAAATTAATATTCAAGATATTTCGATCAGCGAAATTACCGATCAATATATGGAATATTTGCACAATATGCAGGAATTGGAGCTCGAGATTACGAGTGAGTTTCTCGTGATGGCGGCAACGTTGCTGTCTATGAAATCACAGCAACTGCTTCCTAAGCCTCCAGTGATGGAATGGGACGACTATGAAGATTATGTGGATGATGAGCCTGATCCGCGGGCAGAGCTAATACGCAAATTGATTGAATATCGGAAGTACAAGGGAATTGCGGAGCATCTCCGGGAACGCGAGACAGAACGTAGCATGATTTTTTCCAAGGAACCAGAGGACTTAACTCCTTTTATGCCGACTGCTCCTGATAATCCGGTTGAGGGTCTACATGTATCCGACCTGATTGCAGCATTCCGCAAGGCGCTTAGCAAAGCGTCGCGCAGAGCTCAGGTCGCTACCATCCATCGGGATGAAATATCGGTTAAGGATCGGATCAAGAGTATTATTGATACGCTCCGTCCGTTCGGCAGGGGAGGCAAGATGATGTTCTCCAGCCTAATTGGCGAACATCTAACCCGTACGGAAATTGTCGTATCCTTTCTCGCGCTGCTGGAGCTGATGAAGATGAAGCAAGTTCGCTGCTATCAGGACAGCCTCTTTGAGGATATCGTAATTCAATGGAGCGGGGAGGTGGACACAGAGGATGGACTTTCAGACGTTGAAGTCGATTATTGAGGGACTGCTGTTCATGGCTGGAGATGAAGGCTTGAACATCAAGCAAATATCTGAAATTACAGAACAGCGTCCAGAGGTTGTAGAGGAAGCTGTGAATGACCTGCGTGCGGATTTTGAGCGTTCCAAGCGAGGGCTGCAAATTGTTGCCATCGCAGGCATGTATGAACTGGCTACATTGCCGGAACATGCGCCTTATTTTGAAAGGATGGCATATTCGCCCTCGCGCTCCTCGCTTTCGCAAGCAGCTTTGGAGACTTTATCTATTGTTGCCTATCGACAGCCGATAACCCGTGTTGAAATCGAAGAGATTCGTGGTGTTAAATCCGATCGTGCGATTCAGACATTAACGAACAAGGGATTAATTGAAGAGGTTGGACGAGCTGAAGCGATCGGAAGACCTATTTTATACGGAACGACAAAATCATTCTTAGATTATTTCGGATTGGCTACGCTTAAAGAATTGCCGGATTCCTCTGCATTTGAACAAATGGATGGATTAGAGGAGGAAACCCAGCTATTATTCGAGAAGTTAGATGGACGTCAATTAACAATTGAAGACGTGAAGGAAGTCGAAGAACAATTGGAAGCAGGAGTTTATGCTGATCAGGAGGAAGAGATCCGATAGGTAACTTCTGCGGACAAGCTGTTGAATATGCAATTATGAGGAGGAAAATGCTTTGAAAATTCATTTCCATGGTCATTCCTGCATTCAACTCGTTACCGAACAGCATCGTATTATCATTGATCCTTTCTTAACAGGCAACCCGGCAGCAGATGTTGAAGCGGCTCGTATCGAGGCTGATTTTGTGCTGCTTACCCATGCGCACGGGGATCATATCGGAGATGCAGCGGCAATTGCTAAGCGCTGCAATGCACCCATTATCGCAATGGTTGAGCTTGCGAACTATATGGAAACACAAGGGGCACAAGCAGTAGGCATGAACTTGGGCGGGTCTGCATCCTTTGAATTCGGTGTGCTCAAATTAGTACCTGCTCTGCACAGCTCTTCCGTTACGGTCAATGGTCAGGATATTTATATGGGAAACCCTGCTGGCATCGTGCTGCAAACGGGTGGTCTGACGATTTATCATGCCGGGGACACTGCATTGTTCAGTGATATGAAGCTGATAGGAGAGCGCTACAAGCCGGATATCGCCTTTTTGCCGATTGGAAGCTTCTTCACGATGGATCCAGAGGATGCATTGCTGGCTGCTCAATGGGTACAGGCGAAGGTAGTCATCCCGATTCACTATAACACATTCCCGCCGATTCAACAGGACGGTGCGGCCTTTGTGGCGAAGCTGCAAAAGCTTGGCATTCATGGGATTGAACTGCTGCCTGGTCAGTCTATCGACAGTTCCCATCTATCGTTGTAAACAATTATTAAAACGTTACCTTTATACTTAAAAAGCGAACTTTTTCATTTTTGATTGAGAACAATCTTATTATGGATGAACGTCATCGCATCTCTGACGACTTCAGCCCGTCTGCTTCGAACCCCATTCGTAGCAGGCGGGTTTTTTCATGATTATCCAAGTTTGTAGAGTCCTGGCTCAAGATCATGCATGCTCGACTGGATGAAAGGCCATAATACGGATAGTTTAGGAAATGGAGGCGCATGACATGTTAGGATGGGCGATTGCTGGAGGCGTGGTAGCTGTTTTGCTTGTCTTCTTCTTCTTTTCGTCCATTGAATGTAAAATCATCGTTCATAAATCAGGGAAGTATGAGCGAATTGTCTTATTGATTCGTGCATGCTATGGACTGTTCCGATGGAGATACGAGTGGCGCTCGATTCGGTTTATTAACTTAGAGGAAGGATTCCACGTTCGTGTAAAGGCAAAAGACAATGTCGGAACAGGTAATGCTAGCCGAGATAAGGCCCAAGTGGATAAGAGGAAGGCAAAGAGGTATGTACATAATGCACAGCGTTTTCTTCACCATACGTATGAACTTACGCAATGGTTCAAGCAAACCCTTCAGCGCGTTCAGTGCAGCATGTTTACTTGGGAGACTGAAATTGGGCTGCTCAATCCTGCAACAGCCTGTTTATTAACAGGCGCCTCCTGGTCGTTGAAAAGTCTGCTGGTGGGTGTAATGTCACATCATGTTCAATTCCGCAGTCTTCCACAATTAGAAGTAAACCCGCAGTTCCATTGTCCATTCTTTTCCACGAGGGTTGTTTGTATAACCAAAATTCGCATCGTGCACGCTATAAGTGCTGTATTCAAGTTGATTATTCGCATCGTTCGAGCAGAAGGAGGATTACGAACATGGCGGAGCATCCTATCGAGGGCTTAATGCAAGCAGTTTTCAACAATATAAAAGCCATGGTAGATACAAATGCAATCGTAGGCGATCCTGTACAGACGCCAGATGGCAGCGTTATTTTGCCGATTAGCCGCGTGGCACTTGGGTTTGCAGCAGGGGGAAGCGACATTCGGGTGGAGGAGAGACATGACAGATTAACTACTGATCATCATGAACCACATGCCTCCTCAGTGTATGGCTCGAAACCGTTCGGCGGCGGAAGCGGCGGCGGCGTTTACATTACGCCGATAGCCTTTCTCGTCGTAGGCAAGCAAGGCATTCATGTCGTATCGCTTGACAATCAAACGCATCTGCTGGAGAAAATTATTGATGCAGTTCCGAATGTGTGTGATCGCATCAATTCCATGTTTAAGAAGCAGGAGCGGTCAACGACTGCCGAAGATATTATTTTATCTTGACCGGTATGAATTAGGCGTCAGGCTTGAATGTTGCTGCCGTTTTTGCCGAGGAATGGCGCTTACGGTCAACGGGAGCTTGACGCTATTTTTTCGTTCAGAGCAGATGAGATTGCTTGCAATAGACGAAGTGATGGACATACTCGGTCTCGAACAAGCATACATATGGAACAACTTGACCGGTATGCAGATAAAGGAGGAACGCATGAGCAAGCTTCCATACGTAGGACAAGTTGGTAAAATGATTGTGCTGTGTGTTTTATTGGGGGCGGTTCTGTCATACAAGTCCTACGGACGCATGGCAATAGCTGATCCTTCATTGGACAGCAACGCTTCACGCCTACAGCGCGAAGCTGTACAGGAGTGGTCTGTCCCGCTGCAAGTCCAACAGCAGCCTAATGAAGCCGGTACAGCACGAATCTCGTCCCCACATACATCGGCTAGAGCAGCTGCCTTAATAGATGTAGCATCAGGCAGAATGCTTTATAGCCATAATGGTGATAAGGAACTCCCAATGGCAAGTACGACGAAAGTGATGACGGCAATTGTAGCAATTGAACATGGGCGGCTGGAGGATATGGTGAAGGCTACTTCACGAGCTGTTGGCAAGGAAGGGTCTTCGATTTATTTAAGACTAGGAGAAGAAATGAGTTTGAACCACTTGCTTTACGGTCTTATGCTCCGATCAGGCAATGACGCAGCTGTTGCAATTGCCGAACATGTCGGAGGATCGGAGGAAGGCTTCGTCCATTTAATGAATGAGAAGGCGAAGCTTCTCGGACTGGAACATACTCAATTCCGTAATCCGCATGGGTTGGATGAAAAAGGCCATTATACGACGGCTAATGATCTAGCACGTATTACTGCTTATGCGCTGCATAACCCAACCTTCCGTGAAATTGTACGCACCCGTACCAAGAAAGCACCAAATTCCATCGACAAATGGGATTACGTATGGGGAAATAAAAATAAAATGCTTCATTTGTATGAAGGGGCAGATGGTGTGAAGACGGGATACACAAAAGGCGCGCTGCGATGTCTTGTTAGTTCTGCCACACGAAATGGTCAACAGTTAGTAGCGGTTACCTTGAATGACTCAAGAGACTGGGAAGACCATAAAAATATGCTTAATTACGGGTTCCGCGCGTATCCACAATCGAAGATTGTTGAGCAGGGCCAACCAATTGATGGGCATCCTTTTCAGGCAGCGGCATCGCTTACGTATCCGCTTAAGACGGGAGAGCAATCAAGGGTATCTGCCAAGCTAATGGTTCCGGTTAGCGGAAGTCTCGAAGGGAAATTAGGTCATCAAGGCCGTTTGATGATGTATCTGGATAATAAGGCTGTAGCAAGTGTGGATGTTCGCAAAATGAATCCAGATCCGTCAGCATCAAGCCAGTCTGGAGAAGCGAAACATTCATCTGCAGTGCTGAGCACAGATAGTGGAGGAAACCTGTTGTACAAGTGGATGATGGTGTTGAAGCGTGTCACCGGATCTTTATTCGGTGCAGCTTGATGGCTCATGGGAAGGGAGACGGTTGTTATTGTAAATGCAATATGGATGTTCATGCTGCTCGTAGGCTTCATCGCAGCTGCAGCACAAGGGCGGATTGACGCCGTGACGGAGGCGGTGTTCGAAGGCGCCAAGACGGGGGTATCAGTCAGCTTCGGCCTCATCAGTGTGATGGTGTTCTGGTTGGGAATGATGCGGATTGCTGAGGATGCAGGCTTGCTGAAACGGCTTGCCAAGGCTCTCGGTCCAATCGTAAGGTACTTGTTCCCTGATGTACCGCGCAATCATCCCGCCCTTGGCTTTATTATGTCGAATATGAGCGCGAATCTGCTTGGGCTAGGAAATGCTGCAACACCGATGGGGATACGAGCTATGCAGGAATTACAGAAGCTGAATCCAAGTAAGGATACGGCGACTCCAGCGATGTGCACATTGCTGGCCATTAATACGTCAAGTATTACGCTAATTCCAACTACTTTAATAGCAATAAGAATGAACTTCAACTCAGCTAATCCCGCTGAAATTGTAGGGACAACGCTGCTGGCGACTATCGTGGCTACATTCGCGGCAATCTTCGCGGATCGCTGGTATCGAAGAAGGGATGCGAAGCGGCCGCCGCCACATCAATTTAAGTCAGACGCAAGTCCGTCTGCTGGGGCACAAGGATCGGAGACTCATACTGCAGTCAGTTAATGCATTTCAATATAACTTTGCATCATGACCATACTTCCAACTCCATTGAAATAGAAAGGATGGTCCGGTTATGTATGCATTCGTTTCAGCTTTATCCGCGTGGGCCATACCGGCTATTATTGTTTTTATCCCGCTGTATGCTTATTTTCGCCGTGTTCCCGTCTATGAAACGTTTGTTGAAGGAGCGAAGGACGGCTTTCAAACCTCAATCAACATTATACCTACTTTAGTTGGCATGATGGTTGCAATCAGCGTATTTCGTGCATCAGGTGCGATGGATTGGATGGTTAGTATGCTGCGTCCGCTGCTTGATTGGGTCGGTATTCCCGGTGAAGTTATGCCGCTCGCTTTTTTGAGGCCGATTACAGGCGCTGGTTCACTGGCCTTCACGACGGATCTGATTAAAATGTATGGGCCTGATTCGATGATTGGACGCATCGCTTCGACGATACAGGGCAGTACAGATACAACGATCTATGTATTGACCGTTTACTTTGGCGCTATAGGGATAAAAAAAGGCCGGTATGCGCTTAAAGTTGGATTATTCTCTGATTTAGTTGGATTTATTGCAGCAATTGTCGTCTGTTTTCTTGTATTTGGCTTCATAACAGGGTAATATCATATTAGCTTGAATAATGTAAGTTAATGACAAGCTCGCGCCTTCTTGGTTCGCGGGCTTTTATCTTCATCCAGGTAAATAATAGTTTGAGGTGACAGACATTCATGGAAGAACGTTTACAGAAGATTTTGGCGAACGCGGGCGTCGCTTCGCGTCGAAAGTGTGAGGAGCTTATTAAAGCAGGTAAGGTGCAAGTGAATGACGAGGTTGTGACAACATTGGGTGTGAAGGCCGACCCTTCAGTAGATGTCATTACCGTTAACGGTAAAGCAATATCGGTAGCGTCCGATAAAATAGTGCTGGCTTTCCATAAACCGAAGGGTGTCATCACAAGTACTTCTGATCCTGAGGGGCGTAAGACGGTCATGGATTTTATGAAGGGCGTAGGTGCGCGTGTATATCCAATCGGACGTCTTGATTACGACACAGAAGGGTTGCTGCTGCTGACGAATGATGGTGAATTGGCAAATATGCTCATGCATCCTCGTCATCATGTGGAGAAGACGTATCATGCAACAGTCAAGGGTGTTCCACATGGGGACAAGCTGGAACAACTGAAAAAAGGGATTAAACTTGAAGACGGCTTCACACAGCCTGCGGCCGTCGAGTACCATGACGTTGATCTGGAACGCAATATTGCAACAATCAGTGTAACGATCCACGAAGGACGAAATCGTCAGGTTCGCCGCATGTTCGAGGCAATTGGCCACCCAGTTACCAAGCTGAAGCGGGTGAAATTCGGCAATATTACACTTCAAGGAATTGCCCGCGGAAAGCATCGTGTGTTGACGAAAGCGGAAGTGAATGAACTCCGTATGGAGATGAAGTCCAACCGTACTATGCGTACGTAATAACGATTGACCGCTTTGCGTATCTTATTGCAGCCCTGCCCTGTATCGTGACACATAATTTTCATATTGAGGAAGATATGTCCGCTATTCTATGAATTATAATAGTCGTTGATGGTGTAATGCAATTGTTGCATTTATGCTGTCTGGGTGTGAAATATGTCATAGAAAGCGAGAGTTCAATCTTACGATTGAACCATATCAAGAAGGGGCGATGATATTGGGCAAAAGAAACAAAACAGTCCAGGTTCTCATATTAGCCGTCATTGTGATACTTGGCGGGATTGCAATCAGCAATGCGTACAGCAAGCCTACATATCCTGAGGTGGGGAGCCGAATACCAGATTTGTCCCTTCATGCATTGAATGGAGATACGGTACAACTCAGTGATTACAAGGGGAAATTCCTCATTCTGAACTTCTGGGGCTCCTGGTGTGAACCGTGTGAACGGGAAATGCCGACATTGCAAAAGGCGGCAGATGATTGGAAGGATCGCAATGTAGAGGTCGTTGGCATTAACTATGGGGAAGATGCCATTGTTGTGGACAATTATATGAAGGCGGTAAAAGTTCACTTCACGATGTTGCTCGATACGAAAAAGAATGTAACCAAAGCGTTCGGTGTTCGGCCATTGCCTACGACGTTCTTTATTAAGCCAGATGGTAAAGTCCATGCTATTCATACCGGAGAAGTCACTACAAGCCAGCTAGAGACCTATTTAGAGCAAATGGCGAAGGAATAGGGCTTGAAGAGGAGGAGGACTAGGCTGTGCGGTTGGAGAACACAAAGTGCGAATGCGGCCATCAGAATGCAGTCGGAACTGTACTCTGTGAGGCCTGCGGCAAGCCGCTATATGAGGGGGATGAGACAGATTCCGTACTGGAAATGCGATATGACGGGGTGGCACGAAAGTCACAGAAGGCGAGCCCGTCTTGGATTGATCGCATTTGGAATTTCTTTTCCTCCGTCAAAGTGGCGGTAATACTTATCGTCATTACATTAGTTGGTGCATCTCTTGGCACCATATACCCACAGGAAAGCTCATTTCTCAGCATCGATCCTACACAATATTATAAGAGCACGTACGGCACATTGGGCCAAATTTATTATATGCTTGGTTTGTCGCATACATACGAATCCTGGTGGTTCATTACATTGCTAGTTATGATCGGTGCTTCGCTGGTCATTTGCAGTATAGACCGTGTGCTTCCGCTATACCGTGCCTTGCACCGGCAGAAAATACGCAAGCATGTGCAATTTATTTCCAGACAACGAATTGTCTATGAAGGAAACATAGAAAAGGAATCCGAAGCTTGGCTGGATCAGATAACTGTCGTCTTAAAAAAGAAAGGCTATCGAGTCATAAAGGACGATGTCGCGCTGCTGGCCGAGAAAAATCGCTTCAGCCGCTGGGGTCCGTACATTAATCATATTGGCCTTATTCTTTTCTTGCTTGCCATACTTGCACGCAGCATCCCGGGCTGGCATTACGATTATTATGATGGTTTCCCGCAAGGAGAAGCTCGTGAAATACCCGGAACTCCCTATTATTTGCGTAATGATAAATTTACAGTTGAATATTATGGCGAGGAAGATATGCCGGAACAGTTCATTAAGGAAGGGCGTATCATCCCGAAGTTGTTCGAGACAAAGGCAACGCTGTTCAAATGTGTGGACAAATGCGGTGATCCTCGTATTGAACCCATACTGGAAAAGGTAGCCCAGCACAACATACAGTTGAATTCGCCGCTTGAGTACGAAGGGCTTATGGTTTATCAGTCTGATTTTGAATCGCGTCTTGTTGCGGTCAATCCGGTGTTGAGCAATGAGGATACAGGCGAGGTATATGGTAAATTTGAACTTCGAGTGCAAAATACGCCTACGGAATTTCAGGTAGGACCCTATACATTGAAGCTGACTGGCAAGTATTTGGATTTCGCAATCGGCAAAAATGGAGAATTGACTACAAAATCGCAAAATCCGAACGCTCCTGCATTTAGCTTCCTGATTAAGGGGCCTAGTCTGCCAAGCGAAGGCGTGCCTTATTTGTATTTCGCATTGCCTAAGGATAAGGATCAGTTCCATCAGGATGATATCAATGCCAAGCTGAGAGAAAGCTTAGGGGCAGACTCGATTCCGCATTTTCGGATCGGATTGGAATCCATGGAGGATGTCATCTATACAAATTCAATCAGTTATATGACTGTTCGCAAGGAGACGGCACTGCCACTCATCTGGATTGGGGCTGGTATCAGCATGATCGGTCTAGTTATGGGCTTCTACTGGCAGCATCGCCGCATATGGCTACGAATTGACGATAAGCGCTTACTTCTCGGTGCCCACACGAACAAAAACTGGTATGGGATCCGTAATGAAGTAGCGAATGCACTTGCAGCTGTTCATATAGAAGTAGATGCCAAATCGATCGATCGTGGGGGGAATAAGGCGTGACTTTGCAATGGAGTCAGGACGCATATATTATTGCGTTTTTCTTGTTTTGTCTTTCCTTTATTTTGTACGTCGTGACTGTTGCCGGCCGTAAGATGAAGACTCGTGATCCGGTTCGCTTTGAACGGAGATGGGGGGCAATTTCGTTTGGCGTAACGATACTCGGCTTTATTAGCCAGATCGTTTATTTTGGATGTCGCTGGGCGTACGCTGGACATATCCCTGTTAGCAATATGTATGAATTCATGTCATTTTTGTCGATGATGATTATCGGCGCATTTATTGTTGTATATCTGATTTATCGCAGTACCGTTTTGGGTTTGCTTGCAGTACCACTGGCATTTTTAATGATGGCATATGCGTCGGTCTTTCCTAGTGAGGTGCAGCCGCTCATTCCACAGTTGAACTCAGTGTGGTTGAAGCTCCATGTTACGATGTCGGCTTTAAGCTATGCGTTCTTCGCCGTAGCATTCGTTGCAGGACTTCTCTATTTGCTGCGTACAGTTCGCTGGGAAGAAGGCAGCTCTCGGAAGCCGCAGCGCTGGCTCGAATTCACGATGGGCTGCATCGTAGTATTCATTGGCTTTATCGTTGTAGTGTACAGCTTCCGGGCTGCTAACTATGAGGTTGTTATTGGTCAAAAGGTAGAAACGGTGAAAACTGGCGGTGAGATAGAAACAGGGCTTGAAATGGTCACGTATACGATGCCGCCGCTGATTGCTCCGCATATGAGCGATGAAGCTACGTTGAAATCTGTTCCTTCCTTCTTGGGGATGAAGCTTCCATTAATGGAGGCGCCGGGATGGATGAAGGGAGTTCAAGCTGGCCGCAAGCTGAATACGGTCGTGTGGTCCGTCATTGCAGGCTTGATCTTATACGGCTTGATCCGTTTGCTGCTTCGCAAGCCAATCGCAAAGGCGCTTCAGCCTTTATTTAATGGGATTGATCCTGAGACCGTTGATGAAATCAGCTACCGATCAATTGCTATCGGGTTCCCGATCTTTACATTAGGTGCTCTTATTTTCGCAATGATATGGGCTCAGGTTGCGTGGTCGAGATTTTGGGGTTGGGATCCTAAGGAGGTATGGGCGCTTGTCACATGGCTTGCCTACAGCGCATATTTGCATTTGCGTCTTGCACGCAGCTGGCAAGGAACCAAATCTTCTTGGATGTCCGTAATCGGATTTATCATTGTCATGTTTACACTCGTAGGCGTAAACCTTGTTATATCGGGGCTCCACTCCTACTCGGGCGTGTAATTGCGTTAATAATGGGCAAAAATTTAGAAACGGCTGGGATTGCTGAACTAGGTGTACCCCAGTCGTTCACATTTTTGCTATAATAGAGCCAAGTATGAAGGCAACTACGAAAGGGGTATCCTTCGTGTTGCCTGCTTATATTACAGCTAGAACTATGAACCTCGTCAATTGCAGCCGCATTTGGCTTCGCTGGGGGTTTTCTTTTATGGTGAAAGGGGAGTCACACATGTCCGAGCAAGTGAATCGAATCTTGATCGTCGATGATGAAGAACGGATTCGCCGACTGTTGAAAATGTACCTTGAAAAAGAAGGTTTTGAAATTGAAGAAGCAGAGGACGGAGAAGCGGCGCTCCGAATGGCTGTCAGTGAAGAATATGATCTCATTCTTCTGGATGTAATGCTGCCAGGGATCGATGGCGTTGAAGTGTGTACGCGTTTGAGACAAGTCAAGGCTACACCTGTTATTATGCTGACAGCTAAGGGGGAAGAGATTAACCGGGTACAGGGCTTCGAAGTTGGTGCAGACGACTATGTTGTCAAGCCATTCAGCCCACGCGAGGTTATTTACCGAGTGAAGGCAGTGCTGCGACGTTCATCGGCGACAGCTTTTTTGACAAACGATCCGAAAGCAAGCAACAACATTGTATTTCCTCATCTCGTCATTGAACATGATGCTCATCGTGTAACAGCAGGAGGTCAGGAAATCAGCTTGACGCCGAAGGAATATGAGCTGCTGCATTACTTGGCGGTATCACCGGACAAGGTGTTCTCTAGAGAAGAACTGCTGAAGGATGTATGGAATTATGAATTCTTTGGTGATCTTCGCACCGTGGATACGCATGTGAAGCGGCTGCGTGAGAAGCTGAACAAGGTATCACCGGAAGCAGCGACTATGATCACTACGGTATGGGGTGTAGGTTACAAGCTCGAGGTGCCAAAATAACGTGAAATTCTGGAGAAGTATTGTTGGGAAGCTGTGGATGACCATTATTGGTCTTGTTGCATTTGTTCTCATCATTTTAGGGTTGTATTTGCTGCATTATATTGATAGCAATTTCGCCCATCCAAACGATATTAAGCAGTTGTTTGTGTACACAGCCATAATCGGATTTTCACTAACAACCTTTTTTGCGTTCTTCCTTTTCACGAAAATTACGCAGCCGCTTCGGAAGCTGAAGCAGGCAGCCGATACGATCCGTCAAGGCGATTATTCTACACGTGTGACACTTCGTTCCTCTGATGAAATAGGGGAGTTGTCTCGCACGTTCAACCATATGGCGGAAGAGCTGAACTCCACTATATTAGATTTGCAGCATGAGAAGGAACACTTAGCCAGCATTTTGCGAAGCATGACTGACGCTGTTATTACCTTTGATGCAGCAGGGCAGGTGCTGCTTGCGAATCCGCACGGAGAATCGGTTATGAGCCGCTGGAACGGAATGGACTGGGCGCTCGAAGAGGAAACGGCAGAAGCATCAGGAGTGCCGGAACCGTTGAGACCTATATTTCATACGGTGATCTCGGAGGCTCGGGAGGTAACGACTCGTGTTCATGTGAAGCAGCAGGTATGGTCTGTTGTAATGGGGCCATTGCATGCAGACAGCCGTGTTCGTGGTGCAGTTGCAGTATTGCGGGATGTAACCGAAGAAGTGCAGCTTGAGAAGCTGCGCAAAGATTTTGTGGCAAATGTATCCCATGAAATTCGCACGCCGCTATCGATGCTTCAGGGCTATAGTGAAGCGTTGTTGGATGATATTGCAACCTCACCAGAAGAGCGCAGGGAGCTTGTGCAGGTTATCCATGACGAGTCATTGCGAATGGGCAGACTGGTCAAGGATCTATTGGACCTAGCCCGTATGGAGGCTGGACATTTACCAATGCACAAAGCTCAAACCGATGTGCATGAACTTGCATCACGAGTGTATCGGAAGTTTGCTGTGTTGGCTAAGGAACGCAATATTCCGATCGAAGTGCAGCTTGAAGCGATGGATTCTGTTCTTCCTGAAGCTGATGAGGATCGGCTTGAGCAAGTGCTGACGAATCTGCTGGATAACGCGCTTCGTCACTCATCCGAAGGCCAGCCGATACATATTCGGACGGAACGTACGGACAATGAGTGGCTGTGGATTCATATAGAAGATCATGGACAGGGCATACCGTCAGAGGATGTACCCTATGTATTTGAACGATTCTATAAGGCAGATAAAGCGCGCAAGCGCGGTCCTTCAGGCGGTACGGGACTAGGTCTTGCCATAGTAAAAAATATTATTGAGGCACATCAGGGACACATCCGAGTAGACAGTACATTAGGGAAAGGAACAACGTTTTCTATTGCACTGCCTGTTCAGCCCGTTAAGTCCACGAACTGACACAAAACACCCAATTGCGCAACTTGTGTGCAATTGGGTGTTTTTTTGTAGAATGAGTACTGGAAGATATGTCAGACGAGGGCACAATTTTCCGATTAATCTTGATGGTCGTGGAACAATTCGAACTGTTCTCCTCGATTCATAGGATAATTCGGATTATAA
The DNA here is from genome assembly GCF_030363895.1 of Paenibacillus sp. S-12. Classification (NCBI taxonomy): domain Bacteria; kingdom Bacillati; phylum Bacillota; class Bacilli; order Caryophanales; family Paenibacillaceae; genus Paenibacillus; species Paenibacillus sp. S-12. The sequence goes on along the minus strand of NZ_JASIUF010000013.1, from coordinate 58,783 downwards.
TACGATTTCCTTGGCTTTTTTAATATCTGCAGATTCTTTCAGCTTCGCAATTACCTCTTTTGGAATGGCTTTGTCGACGGAAAGCACCATAATGGCTGAGCCTCCGACAATTTTACGACCAACTTGCATGGTGGCGATATTAATATCGTTCGTTCCAAGCAGTGTACCTACTATTCCGATAACACCAGGCTTATCATCGTGTGAAATGAGGAGCAGATGTCCCTCTGGAGAGAGGTCTACAGGGTACTTGTCGATTTGTACGATTCGTTCGCCATAACCGTTCAATAACGTACCAGCCACCAAGCGCTCTTCTGTATTGGTTCTCAATGTAACAGATAACAGATTTGTAAATCCCTTCGCTACGTGAGATTGCTGAATGATAATATTGATATCACGCGTTTTAGCAAGATGCACAGAGTTGACAATGTTCACATCAGTGCCAAGATGCTGCGTGAGAACACCTTTGACAATATGTCTGGTTATCGTTTGGGTATCGACCTCAGCCAGCTCGCCAGAGTAGCTCACAAGGATTTCTAGAATGGGGCTCTTTGTCATTTGAGAAACAAATTGTCCGAGTTTCTCGGCGAGTGTGAAGTAAGGCTGGATCTTTTTTAAAACTGCCGGAGCAACTGGCGGCATATTCACCGCATTTTTGAACGGCTCATTGCGCAAAATGCGCAGCACTTGCTCTGAAACATCGACAGCAACATTTTCCTGCGCCTCAACAGTGGAGGCACCGAGATGCGGCGTTACGATGATTTTAGGATGACTCAAGAACGGATGGTCAGGCTGTGGAGGTTCTACCTCAAATACGTCAAATGCGGCGCCTGCCACAATGCCTTCATCGATTGCCTCTACAAGTGCCATTTCATCAATAATTCCACCGCGTGCACAGTTAATAATGCGCATGCCGCGTTTCATGACCTCGAATTGTGGACGAGCAATCATATGCTTCGTTTCAGATGTCAACGGCGTATGAACCGTCAGGAAATCAGCTGTGCGAATAATCTCATCAACAGTGCCGAGTTTGACCCCTAACTTTTCTGCTCGATCTTCTGTCATGAAGGGATCGTATCCGATGATTTCCATTCCAAATGCCTTCGCTCTCTTAGCAACCTCGCTGCCGATACGGCCCATACCAAGCACGCCAAGAGTTTTGTTCATCAGCTCAACCCCAAGGAATGTCTTGCGATCCCACACTCCATTGATTGTCTTTGTGTAAGCCTGCGGGATATGACGGCATAATGCCATCATCATGGCAAAAGCATGCTCACACGTTGTGATGGTATTGCCATCAGGGGCGTTGATAACGATAATTCCGCGTTGGGTAGCTGCCTGCAGATCAATATTGTCAACGCCAACTCCGGCGCGGCCCACAACTTTAAGCTTCTTGCCAGCCTCCATGACGCGTGCTGTGACACGAGTTTGGCTGCGAACGAGCAGAGCATCATAATCAGCGATAATATTGATCAGTTCATCCTCCGACAATCCTGTTTGCTTTGCGACTATAATGTCTTGTGCATCAACAAGCTTCTGAATCCCGAAGTCGCTAATCGGGTCGGACACTAATACTTTGAACATGGAATTCTCCCTCCTGAGCATGGCAATATCATTTATTAGAAACGGCAAAAGCCGTTATCTTACCGATGAGATATGGACTTGTTATGTACCTTGGAATATAGCAAAAAACTCTCATCCACATACTACGACCGTAGTAAGGGACGAGAGTTCCATCTTCGCGGTGCCACCCTAATTCGCTGCTTATTCGCATAAGCAGCCTTACACGTCTATGCCAGACGTCGAACGTTAACGGGTTCGATTCGGTTACGCCTACTGCCATCAGGGTTCGACGCAACAACTCCGGAACGCTGGAACAAGACAATCCGCCACCGATTCGCACCGACCATCGGCTCTCTGCAGGCTTCACTGAATGTTCGTTTCCTTCACCGTTTGACTCATGAAATTTTACTTAATGTACCATGCAAATGCTAGGGTGTCAATAGATATTTTTACGAACATAATCGTTTCATATATAAAAAATGTACGGTTTATGGTTTTTCGGCAGATCCTTTTAACAAATGATTTTTACAAGCCTGTATTGCGATTCGAGAAGAATGAATCAGTTCATCCTCTTTGGATTTTGTTCGGATTTCGAGTGCTTTTTCGAACCATTGGAGTGCTGCTTCGTAATTCGATTGATCATATTGATTTTTGCCACAATGCTGATAAAGAAAGTCAAGCATTCCAAAGTGTTGATCATGTATATTCGCTTGTTCTAGGAGTTTGTGGAACATATGGTTGGATGTGTGAAAGTCCTTCATCCATTGATAGGTATGGGCAAGGCGTAATTTGTTAATCCACACCTGCTTGGCGTTGTTGTTTGACGAATGGATGGCGATGGCGGAATTCAAATAGGTTATGCTGTCCTTATAATTTCCGACTATTCGGCTGTAGACACCAATCATTCCGTATTGTTTTCCCAAGTCCTCTTGATTTTGAGCAGATGCATGCAATTTCTCCTTTACATAAACGATGGCTTTGCGCATATCAGAAGCGGAGTGCGGAACTTCTCTCAGCTTGTCATCGAAGTAAAAGGTACAGTTGTAAGGTGTAAATATTGACAAAAAATGGACTCCCCCTTCTTCGTGAAGTGCATTCATTCTACAAGGTGTTGACCCAATTGGCAATGCAATCGTTGTAATTGTTGATACTGCGTGATTCCTAACTTGAATGAACCATCTTTTATCTGATATGATGCTTCTATTGAGCGTTATAATAAGGATTGCTAACTCGTTAGGCAGGGATGTAATGAAACAGAAATGGAATGATTTCAAATCTCGACAAGTAGACATCCAACAGTTAGATGATAAGGTGCTACTCTTAAATTTGTATGTAACGCAAGCAATTACGTTGATTCTTGGTGTGGTATGGATTTGGCTGCAAGGGAGAAATCCTTTCTCGTTGCTTATTATCCAGACGGGCGATTTAACATGGGTGTGGCTGGGAGCGGGGTTGGCTGCTCTTGTGATTATTGTCGACATCGCGGTTTCTAGATTTGTGCCAGAAGATATGACGGATGATGGGGGAGTGAATGAGAAGCTTTTCCGCTCACGTCCGGTATGGCATATCATTGTGATCTCGTTTATAGTGGGTATATGTGAGGAAATGCTCTTTCGTGGGGCGATACAGCATGCATTTGGCGCATATTGGACGAGTATTATTTTCGCAGCTATCCACGTACGGTATTTGCGCCATTGGTTACCAACTGGAATGGTGTTTCTAATTAGCTTTGCTTTGGGTACTATTTATGAGTGGACAGGAACCTTATGGGCTCCAATACTAGCACACTTTATCATTGATCTCATTATGGGACTCATTATACGATTTCGGAGGGAAGTATGAGCGAGAATCACCCACACCCTTTATTTCGAGGGTTCTCTCGCAAGCAAGAGCCAGACCTACATAGCCCGGCACTAGATGCTTTACGTTCATTGAGAGAAAATTCATCGAAGAAAGATACACATACCGCGCAACAACATACAGGCAGCAATCAAGCAATGACGGAAGAACGATTGCTCAATCTTGCTGAAAATATTGCCATGCAAGAGGAAGAGCTTGATGATCGATCGCTGCCTTCAAGAAAAAAGTTATTTCCGTCAAGTTATGTAAGACTAACAAAGTGGTTTTATAATATTTTATTTTTGTTATTTGTAGGCTTGTTAATTGGACTACTATTATGGGGTCGCCATAAGCTGGGGCTGGAGGGGTAATCCATGTTGATTGCTTACACTGTCATTGCAGGCTTGCTGGCAGCAGCCGGGGGGCTTGTTGTCTATATGTTATGGGAAGCACGGGGGTTTACAATTACAGAAGAAGAAGTGGTACTGAAGCGGTTGCCGTCGTCTTTCGACGGGGTCCGCTTGTTTTTTATTAGCGACTTCCACAGAAGGCGGTTAACGGAGAGCCATATCGCGCAGATCCAACGCCACTCACAGGCGGCAATGGTACTGGTCGGCGGGGATATAACTGAGTTTGGAGCGCCGCTTGCGTACAGTGTCGAGAATATGGAGAGGCTGCGCCGCCTTGGGCCAGTGGCTGCTGTACATGGCAATCATGATTACAAGGCAAATGTTCGTGAGCTTGATGATAAATTGAACCAATTAGGTGTCAAGCTGCTGGATAATGAGGCAATTCGGCTAGAGCAGCACGGGCATTTTATATGGCTTGTAGGCTGGGACGACTACAGCTCCAAACGAACGAATGTGAAGCTTGCCATGAATGAGCCTCAGCAAGAACCTGCGTGTACAATTGTTCTGACTCATGATCCGCTGGCTTTGCGGAAGGCTGAGCTGCAAGGGATTGATCTCGTATTGTCAGGGCATACGCATGGCGGTCAAATTTATCTGCCTGGATACGGGCCGCTGCGCACCTCGAAATTTTACCGCAAATATTTATCTGGCTGGCATACATTTACAGGACTAAAAGGCTCTACGGCTTTGTTTATTACAAAAGGGTTTGGAACATCACATATCCCACTCCGTTTATTTTGCAAACCTGAAGCGCATTTTATTACACTCCGTTCGGGCATTGATGGCCGCATTTCCTGATTTTTTACCGCATGGTTCGTTACAGATGGGCTCACACTACAATTGATCCTAACTAATTGAAGGAGGGAACTACAGTGAAAGTGACATCGTTCATTTCTGGTGCTGCTATTGGTATTTTGGCTGGAATGTATTTGGCAGATCGTCGTTCGCTGGCTAATTTGCAGTCCAGATTGCAAGTTGCTGGCAATGTCGTTCAGGATGTAGTAGGCAAGGCGAAGGATAAGGTTATGGATGCATCAGCAAGCATGCCGGATATTGCCTCCTTGCTCGACTTGAAGATGTCCAAAGAGGCGCCTAAGTCTGACGCGTTCAGTTTGGATCGGGTTAAGGAACTGATTGATCGCGATCCAGAAGTGAAGCGTAAGGTGGATGCCATTTTACGGGAAAATGGACTGGCTCCAACACCATCCAATCTGAATGCTGTAAAACTGGAAACCACTACTACGACAATATCCAACGCTTCTAAGTCGCAAGCTGCACCGCGAACAAAACCGTTTGAAGAAAATCAATCCACCCACTGATTGTAGAAGATCGATATTGGAAAAAGCTGCCGATTGAGTCGGCAGCTTCTTTGTGTTTATACACTCAATATACTGTCAACTATTTTATGTAGTGCAAATCCATGCAAGAAATGATAACATGAATTACATAGAACCATTTTCAGCACATATTATATGTTGCTTCATAATCTGTTATAACCGAAGTTGCAAAGGAGGGTCCTGTCATGAAGATCGAACGTATCAGTCAAGACAAGATTCGAATTTTTCTTACGTTCGACGATTTGTCTGAGCGCGGGATCAAACGCGACGACTTGTGGCGAGAAATGTCTAAGCTGCAGGAATTGTTCGCAGAGATGATGGATCAGGCGTATACCGAACTCGGATTTGATGCGACGGGACCGTTAGCCGTGGAAGTATTCGCAATGCCTGCACAGGGGATGGTTGTCATCGTAACGCGAACACACTGGAACCAGGCGTCAGGTCATGGCGATGGCATCGAAGATGACGAGTTGGATGATGTATATGAAATGGAAGTTACGCTTGAGGAGAGCGATACGATCGTATTCGCGTTCCGGGATTTTGAAGACTTCATCGAGGCGGCACATACGGTTCATGGCAATTTTGCCGTTCCAGGTGCGCTCTACCAATATAATGGACAGTGGATTTTCCATGCGGAACCGACGAATGTGGATCCCCAGCGATTGCAAGCTTTTATTGCAATTATGGCTGAGTATGGGGAAGCAGCGTCAGTGACGACAGCTGTTCTGGAGGAGTATGGAAAGTGTATCATTACAGAGGATGCCATTGCCGTTACTTGTACACATTTCAATCCGCGCCGTGCATAATACAGCGTAATATGCGACCGTGAACAGGGAGTGCTTGTGATTTTTCATGAGAAGTGGAAAATTCGGGCTCCCTGTTTTGCGTTTTTCCCGCTGGAGGCTATGTCAACCAATATATGCAATTTGCGATTGATTGGACACTCTGTATTATAAAATCAGTCAGATGTATGTTTTCATCAACATTATTCGACACAATAAGCGCTGTCGCATAACAGTATGATATACTTACAATATCAAACTTTTACGGATATCTAACCGACCATAGAGTTAGTCGCCAAAGGAGGATGTGAAGGTGACTTTGCTTACTGCTCTTAGCACGCTCGTCGCGGACACTTCTCAGTTGGCGATACAATCTGGTGAAGCTGCGACACCCATTTTTCCCTTGCTTACAGCAGCAATCGCACCTGGTATTGCGTTGCTGGCGTATTTCTATTTGAAGGATCGTTACGATTATGAACCGATTCACATGGTCATTCGTGTGTTTCTGCTTGGGTTTCTAATTGTATTTCCGATCATGATTATTCAGCATGGCCTCGTATTGTGGTGGGGCAAAAATCCATATATTTATTCCTTTTTTATCTCTTCTGGCGTTGAAGAGTTTGTCAAATGGTTTGTGTTATATCATATGATCTACAATCACGTAGAATTTGATGAGCATTATGATGGCATTTTGTATGCAGTTGCCGTATCGCTCGGTTTCGCCACGATAGAGAATGTCATGTACGCATGGTTGAATCAAACATCGTTTTCCCAAATGCTTGTGCGTGCTCTGCTGCCTGTATCCGGACATGCCTTGTTCGGTGTTATTATGGGTTATTATATGGGGAAAGCGAAATTTTATGGCGGACATTCGCGAAAATATTTGCTGTACTCGATTGGAATTCCTTTGTTCTGGCATGGAGTTTACGATCTGATTTTAATGACAGTGACTCGTTATTGGATATGGTTCGTAGTACCTTTAATGCTGTTTCTCTGGTATTTCGGCATGGGGAAGGTACGAAGAGCCAGTGCCCGCTCTCCTCTTAGGATGGTAAATTCAGAAGAAGAGGTTAATGTGGAGCAATAATGGGAATGCTATTATTTACAAGCTCAAATTGTGCGAGGCACGAACGGGCGCAGTTCAAGGGAAGCAAGGAGGGCTCATGTGAGGGTGAAGGTTATCATTCGCTGCAAATGCTGCGGCGAAAAATTCATTCTTCGTGGCAAACGGGAAAAAGGTCGAATTGAAACCGGCTTCAAGCAGTGCATCTGTGATAATCGGGATGCATTCCATATTGATGAAGAACCAATATGATGACTTCGATATAAGAGTGCAATAATGGGAATCGATGCATAAACCTCCCTCATATCCAACAAACTAACATCACTATGATGTACAAGTTGCTGTGAAGGGAGACGTTTGTACCATGTATAAACGATTAAGTGCGGTGATGTTTCCTATTTTTGCGCTCTTATTTGTTGGAGCGATTGTATGGGGATATCAAGAACATCAAGAGAAGAACTCTATATTGATTAAGGCAGAGAACCAATACCAGCGTGCCTTCCATGATTTGACCTATCATGTTGATAAGCTTCATTCCGAACTGGGGCAGACACTTGCAGTAAACTCCAAGTCGCAAGGGATGCATCGGAAAGGTCTTGTCAATGTATGGAGAATTACGAGTCAAGCGCAAAATGAGATTAGTCAGCTACCTTTGACACTGCTGCCATTTAACAAGACAGAAGATTTTTTGTCGCGCATCTCTAATTTTTCTTACCGAGCTGCCGTCCGGGATTTGACGAAACAGCCGCTCAGTGATGATGAGGTAAAAATACTCAAGACGCTGCACCAAAATGCAGCGCAAATTTCACAGGATTTACAGCAGGTTCAAAACAAGGTGTTAAAAGACAATCTACGTTGGATGGATGTTGAAACAGCAATGGCGTCCGAGCAAAAAACGATGGATAATACGATCATCGACGGATTTAAAACCGTAGATAAAAAGGTGAGCGCATATCCAGAACTGAACTGGGGGCCTTCGATTTCCAGCGTATATACAAAGCGTTCTGTGAAAATGCTGAAAGGCAATCCCTTATCGGAGCAGCAAATTAAAGAAAAAGCTGAAAAATTCTTGGTTAAAAAACCGAATGAGCCTGTACAAGTAAGAAAGAATGGTAAAGGAACAGACTACGAGTCCTATACGGTATTCACGAAGTTAAAAGACGATGGCAGTGCACTAACACTCGACTATACAAATCAGGGCTTCCTTATGTCGTATATGGACACACGCCATGTAGGCAAAAAAAAGCTGACGATGGCTGAAGGAGAGCAAGCAGCCAAGAAGTTCCTGAAGAAAAATGGTTATCCGGACATGGCTGCGGTTCGATATGATGAATACAACAATACGGGAAGCTATACTCTTGTGCCTGTAGCTGATGGTGTCTATATTTATCCGCAGCAGGTTACGGCGCGTGTTGCACTGGACAATGGCGAAGTGACAGGCTTGCAAGCGGCGGATTTTGTTTATGAAGACAAGGAACGCAAGGTGGGCAAGCCGACTTTGGGTAAAAAAGAGGCACAAGCTATGCTGAATCCAAGCATGAACATATTATATGATCGCATGTCGCTCATCAAAAATGATCTTTCCGAGGAAGTGCTCTGTTATGAATTCGGAGGCAAAATTAATGGTGGCGCGTATCGCATATTCATCAATGCTGAAAATGGCACAGAAGAGCAAATCGAAGAAATGAAGATGTTAAAATCGTAGTGTAATGCAGGGGTTCCAATTCCTACAAGGGATTGGAACCTTTTTCCTTTTAGTATTCTGCTATCATGGTATAATCTTCTTGGAGGGGAAGCAAATGCTGCCGAACGTCAACGATACCTTGTATGTACAGTTAATTCGTGAAAAAACGGAAGGGCTAACCTATAAGGCGAGAGTAACAGAGGTAAATGAACAACTACTATGGATGGAGATTCCGCTATCGGAGGAAACAGGAAAGTATGGTTTGTTCTCCAATGGCGATGAACTTGATATATATTTTTCTCAATCCGATGGGACGAAATGGAATTTTCGTTCGCAAGTCATGGGAAGACGACAGGATACAATTCCAATGATGTCAATCCGAAAACCAGAGCCTCATTGGCTGACACAAATGCAGCGGCGCAATTATTTGCGTATTCAAGCATTTTTGGAGATGGCAATTCGTACAACTGATGGCGTGAAGTTCCTGGCACTTACAGAGGATATTAGCGGAGGAGGTCTCTCATTTACAACAGATTTCAAATGGGGACTGCGCGAATCCCAAGTGCTGCATTGCTGGATTGCTGTGCCTTTTCGCAATGGATCAATAGAACATGTTCCGTTTACTGGCCATATTGTTCGTGTTCAGCCAATGGAGGAACATCGTCAATTAGTGATGCTTAAGTTTGAGCAAATTGCAAATGTCGAACAGCAAAGGCTAATTCGCTATTGTTTTGAACGACAGTTGGATTTACGTAAATAGCATATTAATATCTGTAAGCTGTGCATAGGTTGAATGCAAGGTTGCCATACTACTTCCAAAATGAACGAAGAGGTGACTCCTCTTGCAAAGTCGACAGGAAAAGTGGAATCGTGAAGTATCAGGACGTTCTTTTCGCAGGCATATTAGTCGAATAGAGCTTTGCAGTCTGGCTTCTAAATGGCTGATTCGTGCTTTATTAGTACTTGTTATTAGTGTTGTCATTGCCCAATGCCTTCTATTGGGGGGGGCTTCCCGCCAGTGGTTGTCTCCTGTAGATAAGCTGGAAGGGATCCCTTTTCATCCTTATGCTAAATAAGGGGAGCATCTCTGGTAGTGGCACGAGGAAAATAGATATACGATGATTACCTTTTTGCATCCCTATTCTATGTGTGGTATAATTTTCACGTCGCAGGCAATGCCTGCTTTTTTCTTGAATGATAAAGTAATGTTTTTCTACGAAGGGAGTCAGACCCGTTGACACAGTCAGATTATAGCAGACATCGCATTAATATTGCCATCGACGGGCCTGCAGGAGCTGGGAAGAGCACGGTTGCTCGCCTAGTAGCGCGTGAACTTGGATATATATACATTGATACTGGTGCGATGTACCGGGCAATATCCTTGCACATGTCGCGAGCAGGCATTCAACCTGAAGCGTCATCAGCACTCTCCGAAGAGCTGAAGCGTGTAACTTTGGAACTGATACCAGAAGGCGAGCGGCAATTCGTCATTTTGAATGGCGAAGACGTAACAGATAGCATCCGCACATCTGAAATTAGCCGTTTAGCATCTGATTATGCCAAGTCCCAAGTTGTTCGTGAGCAGCTTGTACATATGCAGCGTCAAATGGCAGCTCGTAAAGGTGTGGTTATGGATGGACGAGATATCGGCACACATGTGCTTCCTGATGCAGAATTAAAGTGGTTCATTACAGCTTCCGTAGAGGAGCGTGCCCGCAGACGTTATGCAGAATGGAAGGACAAGGAGAATGCTACTCTTGAGCAATTCATCCGAGAAATTGCAGATCGTGATCGGCAGGATGAGACTCGTGAGGTATCTCCGCTCCGTCAAGCTGATGATGCCGTACTGCTGGATACGACAGGCATGACTATTGATGATGTGGTAGCCACGATCGTTGAGCGTGCGAATTTACAAAAGAGTTGGTGAGCTGTAGCTATTATGTTCTATACGTTTGCAAGAGCAGTGCTTCGAGTATTGTATCGGATTTTGTTCCGGCTAGAAGCGAAAAAAAAGGATTACGTGCCCAAAGAGGGCGGTGTAGTCCTGTGCTCCAATCATATAAGCTTGTTAGACCCGCCAGCGATTGGAATTATGTTGGATCGCAAGGTTCGCTTTATGGCGAAGGCTGAACTTTTCGACGTACCGGTGCTTGGAAAGATTATTCATGGTCTGGGAGCATTTCCGGTCAAGCGTGGTGGAGTTGGGAAAGAGACTATTCGTACGGCTTTCAATTTGCTGCGCGATGGAGATATTATGGGCATTTTCCCTGAAGGAACACGCAATACGGATGGTGCAGTTGCTGCGAAGAAGGGTGCTGCGATGATTGCCTTGAAGAGTGGGGCAGCTGTAGTTCCCGTAGCTGTTATTGGAGAATATAAGCTGTTTCGCAAAACAAAAGTCGTATATGGCCCGCCAATCGATATGTCGGACTTGTTAGAGCAGGGCAGTGGTGGGCTGGAAATGGCGACTGACCGCATTATGGAACATATCCATCGAATAATACATGAAGAAACGGCTTCATCATAATTCATGCATGTTTTTGCTTCAATGGTATGATACTACAGGTATTATTTTCTGGTATGCAACAACCATTAGTTGTAAGGAACTCTGCTTCTTTTGAAGCGGGTTTTGAATAAATGGGGTTCAATCGAGGAGGTATTTCACATGTCTGAAGAAACAAAAGTTAACGAAACTGCCGAAACGGCAAGCCAAGAAGCGTTGGAGAACATCGTTTCCTTGAAGAAAGGCGATACCGTCAAAGGCACAATCGTCAAAATCGATGACAATCAAGCAGTAGTAAGCATTGGCTATAAATACGATGGCATCATTCCTGTACGCGAGCTGACTGCAGTATCGGTTGACAATGCTGCAGATGTGGTTGAAGTGGGCCAAGAAGTTGAATGCAAGGTTGTTAGCATTGACGATGAGAAGGAACGTCTTGTTCTGTCCAAGCGTCAAGTGGACAGCGAACAGGCTTGGGACGATATGCAGAAGCATTTCGAAGCACAAGATGTTTTCGAAGTAACAGTCGCTGATGTTGTAAAAGGCGGCGTTGTAGCTGATGTTGGCGTTCGTGCATTCATCCCTGCATCCATGGTTGAACGTCATTTCGTTGAAGATTTCAGCGATTACAAGGGACGTACGCTCCGGGTAAAAGTTAAAGAAATCGACCGTGAAAACAACAAGCTCATCCTTTCCCAAAAGGATGTATTGGAAGCAGAATTCGAAGCTAACAAAATTCGTGTTATGGAAGGCTTAACCGAAGGACAAGAACTCGAAGGAACTGTTCAACGCTTGACGCAATTCGGTGCGTTCGTTGATGTTGGAGGCGTAGATGGACTTGTTCACGTGTCTGAATTGGCATGGAACCATGTTGAGAAGCCTTCTGATGTCGTATCCGAAGGTCAAAAGGTTAAAGTCAAAGTATTGAAGGTTGATCCGGCTAACGGGAAAATCAGCTTGAGTATTAAGGCGACTCAGCCTGGTCCTTGGGAACAAGCGAGCAGCAACATTAAGACTGGTGATATCCTGACTGGTGAAGTAAAGCGCTTGGTTGATTTCGGAGCATTCGTTGAGGTGGCTCCAGGAGTTGAAGGCTTGGTTCACATCTCCCAAATCGCACACCGTCATGTAGCTACACCTTATGAAGTATTGAAACAAGGTCAAACTGTCCAAGTGAAAGTACTTGATTTCAGCCCTGCTGAGAAGCGTGTAAGCTTGAGCATCAAGGAAACAGAAGAAGCTCCTGCTATAGCTCCGAAGCCAGAGAAGAAAGTAAAGGAAGAACTGAACAATCCGAATGTATCGCTGACAAATCAGGCAATGAGCGTAACGCTTGGTGAACGTTTCGGCGATATGTTGAACAAGTTCAAAAACTAACATAAATCTTTACCTTTTTTAATACCGGCGGACTCTTCGGAGTTCGCCGTTTATTTTTGTTACGCGCTTCAAATAATAGCATCAAACAAGGAAGGAGCTGCTGTTTCGATGACGTCGTCAGGGGTGTTGGCAGTCGCGGTATGGATATGCTTTGCAATCTTAGTGGCAAGTGGGTGGCGAATGTCTCTGTTCCCTGCTGCTGTGAAATCAACGGTAATCGTGATCGGACTCAGCTGGCTGCTTCTACGAAATTGGACATTCATGCTGGCCTATGGACATCAGATTAATGGTGCATGGCTGTGGTGGATAATAATGGCGCTCCTGCTGCTTCGCAAGCAAACGCTTAGCCAATTGTTGGCATTGTGTGGACATACAGCTATGGTTGCGGCTATTTGGATGTGGCTTGAGTTGTTGAGTCGTTTTTCCCTGCAAATGTCAGAATCGTTATATCATTTTTGGTTGATTGCAGGAGTTTTCTCCTGCTATATGCTTTTGTTTACAACAGAATGGAGTATGCAATGGATGATTTTGACGTTCGGTTTAACGTTAGGGGAAGTTCTCGTTCATTTGCGTCTGCATTCGCTTATATCTGCTGGGGAAGGGCAAGTTCAGGATGTATGGTGGCTGACATTTTTGATCGTTCGTTTGCTGTCTGCTATGTTGGAGTGGATTAGAGGAAAGTTCTTAAGAGGACTTATTGGCTCCGAATAATACGGAAAAATGCGGAATCTATAAGTGTTTCAACCAATTCCGTTAGCCAAGAACCGCTTTTTTTGATATGATGATGTACGTGTATAGTTGCAAATTATGAAGGAGTGAAATGCATGGCAAAACCCATTGTTGCCATTGTCGGGCGGCCGAATGTCGGCAAGTCCACTATATTTAACCGAATCATCGGCGACCGATTGGCTATAGTGGAGGACAAGCCTGGTGTAACACGTGACCGTATTTACGGGACGGGTGAGTGGAATGGTAAACCGTTCAACATTATTGACACAGGCGGAATCGAAGTTTACGGTGAAGATGAAATGCTGCGTTCCATTCGTGTGCAAGCGGAGTTGGCTATTGAGGAAGCAGATGTAATTGTATTTATGTGTGAAGCGAAGTCCGGCGTAACGCAAGCGGATGAAGAAGTTGCACAAATGTTGTTCCGCTCAGGCAAGCCGATCGTTCTAGCGGTAAATAAAGTCGACAACATGAGTCGTATGGATGACATTTATGAATTCTACAGCCTTGGCTTTGGAGATCCGGTTCCAATTTCGGGATCTCATGGAACAGGGATTGGCGATTTGCTTGATGAAGTCGTAAATAATTTGCCGGATTTATCGGATGAAGAATATGGTGAAGATGTAATAAAGGTTGCCCTGATTGGCAGACCGAATGTCGGTAAATCTTCGCTTGTCAACGCGATACTCGGCGAAGAGCGAGTCATTGTCAGCGATGTGGCAGGAACAACACGCGATGCGATCGATACCCCCTTCGAGAAGGATGATCAGCGATTCGTACTGATAGATACAGCTGGTATGCGCAAGCGCGGCAAAGTATACGAAACAACGGAAAAATACAGTGTTATGCGCTCGATGAAGGCGATTGAGCGGGCAGATGTCGTTCTGGTTGTCATTAATGGTGAAGAAGGGATTATTGAACAAGACAAACATATTGCAGGATATGCTCATGAAGCAGGCAAGGCAGTTCTGTTCGTCGTCAATAAATGGGATGTCGTTGATAAAGATGATAAGACCATGCACCAATTCGAAACCAAGATTCGCGACCATTTCTTATTTATGACGTACGCACCAATTGTGTTCTTATCTGCGAAGACTAAGCAGCGTTTACATAAACTGCTTCCTGTCGTACAACATGTTGCTCAGCAGCACGCGAAGCGCATTCCAACACACTTGTTAAATGACGTTGTAACTGATGCTGTCGCCTATAATCCGCCACCAACGGATAAGGGAAGACGTCTCAGAATCAATTATGCGACTCAAGTTGCGGTTAAGCCGCCAACGATTGTCGTGTTCGTAAATGATCCTGAACTGATGCACTTCTCCTATGAGCGATATTTAGAAAATCGTATCCGTGCAGCGTTCGACTTTGAAGGGACACCGATCCGGATATTCACACGCCGGAAATCCGACGAAAGTTAGGAGCGAGCGGAATTGACGCTATCTATTATCGCAATTGCATCGAGTTACCTTCTCGGTTCAGTCAGCTTTAGCCTTCTTATTGGAAAATGGCTTCGTGGTATCGATATCCGTCAGCACGGAAGTGGAAATGCAGGAGCAACCAACACGCTGCGCGTATTGGGCAAAGGGCCTGCTATTGGTGTGCTTCTGCTTGATGCAGCCAAAGGAATGGTAGCTGTTCTGATGGGCTATTTGCTATCGGACAGCACTTGGGTTATGGTTTTGTGCGGAATTGCCGCTATCGTAGGCCATAACTGGCCGATTTATTTCCGTTTTCGCGGTGGGAAGGGCATTGCTACCACAATTGGGGTATTGGCTGTATTAGCATTTTTGCCAGCTCTATGTGCGGGTATTATTGCGATTGCATCAATTGCTTGGAAACGTTATGTTTCGTTAGGATCATTGCTTTTTGCTGGTCTAACCCCGATCTTCATCTTGCTGTTCGGTTACGATTGGAGCATTTTTTGGGGAAGTCTGCTCCTCTGTGTATTTGCGTTCTATCGTCACCGGAGCAATATTGTAAAGCTGGTACAAGGAACGGAAAATCGACTGGGCTCCAGTAAGGGGGGCGTATCTCGTGTCCGTTAAAGTTGCTGTATTCGTAGCAGGGAGCTGGGGTACTGCCTTGAGTGAAGTTCTCGCACATAATGGACATGATGTATACTTATGGACGAGAAATGTACAACAAGCAGAAGAAATCAATTCTAGGCATACGAACGAAAAATATTTGCCTAATGTAACGCTGCATGCTGGAATTCGGGCAACCAACTCGGTAGAAGAGGCTATGAACGGAGCGAAGGCATGCGTTGTGGTTGCGCCATCTGCAGCAATGCGCCAAGTGGCGGGTATGATAAAGCCGCTTCTGACGGACGATATGGTTATTGTACATGCGACGAAGGGGTTTGAAACGGAAACATTAAAGCGGATGTCTGAGGTTCTCGAAGAAGAGCTTGCATGCAGTGCTGATCGTATTGCTGTGTTATCAGGCCCTAGCCATGCCGAGGAAGTTGTTAAGCAATGTCCGACGACTGTGGTGGTCGCTTCGACAAGTACGAAGGCTGCTGAGCAAGCGCAGGATTTATTCATGAATGAGTCTTTCTTCCGAGTATACACCAATCCAGATGTGCTCGGCGTTGAACTTGCCGGCGCGCTCAAAAATATCATCGCCTTAGGCGCAGGTTTATCTGATGGGCTAGGGTTCGGAGATAATGGGAAAGCTGCACTTCTAACGCGTGGATTGGCTGAGATTGCACGGCTGGGAGTTGTGATGGGAGCCAATCCGATGACGTTTGCTGGCCTAGCTGGTGTCGGAGATCTCGTTGTAACTTGTACGAGTAGACATAGCCGTAACTGGAGAGCAGGCTCGCTGATTGGTCAAGGTATGGCGGTGGATGAAGTATTATCGCATATGGGGATGGTCGTCGAAGGGATTCGAACGACGAAAGCGGCTCATTCTCTAGCAGAGCGCTTTGAAGTTCAGATGCCAATTACAGAACAGCTTTACCGCGTATTGTTCGAAAAACGTGACCCGAAGACAGCGGTTGAACGATTGATGGGGCGAGTTCGGAAGAATGAAATTGAAGAAGTTGCCACTTCGAATTGGTCATCGTAGATTCATAGGCTTGTATGAGCTCTATTATTGATGAATAATCTTTCACCTTCTTAATTATGATGACATACACTGTAGAGAGTACAGACCCGAGGAGGGGCGATATGTCGAATAAATTTCCGAAGGATGCATTGAATGCCATCAATAAGAAGTCAGGCAAGAATATAACGGAAAATCAGATTAAAAAGCTTGCAGGTACGGTGAAACCTTCAACGATGCAGAATGAGGCGCAATTGCGGCAGTTGATTAAACAAGTTGCTGCAATGGCTAAACTCCCGGTCTCCGAATCGACGATAAATGATATTGTCAGCACCGTAAAGAAGAGCGGAGTAAATGCGAACAACCTGGAAGCATTGATGAAATTGATGAAGAAATAGCCGCTGCAATCAGTTTCGCATGAAAGAAAGCGACACGACAGCCATAAGGCATGTTGTGTCGTTTTTTTGTGTTTGTTGTTGTAAAACGTTTCTCTTCTAATTCATCGAATGGTATAATGAGAGCAGTTTGAATGAATGGGAGAATCGGGAAAATGGACAGTATGACAAAAATGTGGGTATCTTTTATTGGAATTGGTCTGATGGCCTTTTCCGCACTGCTCATTGCTTTTGCCAGAAGTAAGACGAGAGGCTGGATTCGAGGCATTCTTTCGCTTATTGCGTTCATTATGCTGCTTGCAGGCATGGTATATGGGTTTTTCTCTATTATGTAAGCGCACAACATACAAGCTCTCTAACTCGTAATGGACGATGGGGCGATGAAGGAGTGTGATTGAGGATGGTGGACATCCTATTTGTAGGCAAGACGAAGCAAGCTAACATTTCAGTTCCCGTAGGCACCACACTACTTGATGCGGCCAAGGAATCAGGTGTGGACTGGAATTATGCTTGTACGCGGGGGACTTGTGCACGTTGCCGCTGCTTGATTGAAGTAGGACATGAATATGTATCTGAAGTAACGGATGCAGAATGGAATCGTATGGGGGAAGAAGAGTTCGAACAGGGCTATCGTCTTTCTTGTCAGGTTGTTGCAGAGGCAGATGGCTTCATTCGGGCAGTACATAAGCCATATTTCTAATACATACATCATTCGTTTGGCTGACAGCCTGGATGAGTGAGCATGATTCAAATCGAATGGAGCAATTGGCATGATATTATCATTATCCGTACCTATAATGGATACAATTGAACAACTAACAGAGTCGGTGGATAAGGATACGAAGCACTGGATGCTAGGTGGAAGCTGCGGATTGGCATTGCAGGGAGTATCGCTTGGGCGGGAGCCACGGGATGTAGATATATATGCGGACGAAATCGATGCAAAACGGCTGCAGGAACAATGGAAGTTATTTGCTATCGACGTTCCGGAGTGGAATGAAACGCTCACATATCGTTCGTTATTAAGCCATTACCAAATCGGAGAGGTTCCTGTTGAACTGGTCGGACAGTTCATCGTCACCACCCCGAATTGCCAATATAAGACAATCATACACGATTCATTGTGGAACCATCGAATCACGTATGAAATCGCTCATTCCAGCATTGCGCTAATGCCTCTTGCACATGAACTGGTGTTCAATATTTTGCGACAGCGGGAGGATCGAGTCTCCTCGATAGCGCGGGTGATAAATACCGCCCCAGAAGAGCATATCGCTGCTATGAGTGCGGTATTGGCGAATTGCTCTGCACCGGAGTATATGGCGGCTTTAGTAGGTGGGCGGTGCCCGAATATAAAAGCTCATTTTGGTTAATAAAATATGAATTTGATGACTACAGAAAGAGCCGTATGATAGCCCAGTCAACTGTGAGGAAAGGGGCTGACGATTATGGGGACGATAGTGCGGTTTGAGCCTTCTGGAAAGGTGTGGGAGGTTAAGCGTTCGATGACGGTATTGGACGCAGCGCGGAGAGCAGGTGTTGCGATCCGTACAAGATGCAGCGGGAAGGCAGGCTGCCTAATGTGTAAAGTGAATGTAGCGATTGACGTGGATGGAATACTCGGGGAACCTACGTTAGCAGAATGCAATAAGCTTGGCATTAGTTCCCCGCAAGGGCTTCGATTATCGTGCCAAACGCTGCTCACAGGGAAGACGGGCACAGTAACGGTAGAAGTGCCAGAGGATCCATTGAAAGAACTTATCCGTCGCAAACTTGCGGAACAGGAAGAAGACAGATTATGGTGACGGCGGATAAAAAGGACTGTTATAGCCCCTAGTATGGGATGATAAATGAGGAGGAAATGTGGTTGAGTTCGGGTAGGAAAATCGGATGCATCGCACTATTCATCATTATTAGCATGACGCTTCAGGGATGTCTATATCCCAAAGATCAGCGCAAAGAGAGCCAACAATCGGTTCGTGAAGGTGTGCTGCTTGTCCAAAATGCGGTGGAACAGTACCAAAAGGATTCAGGATTGCTTCCGCTAATTAGTAGTGATGAAAGTGTTCCGCGTTATGAAAAGTTTCGCGTTAATTTTGATTTGCTCAAGCGAAGAGATCTGCTTAGTGCAATCCCTGGAAGTGCGTTTGAGTCCGGCGGATCGGGTGTTTATCTGATCATTGATGAAGAAACGAATCCAAAGGTGAAGGTAATGGACTTGCTCACCTCTCAGCGAGTCAACGATCTTACTCGTGCCATCGATTCATATAAGCGATCCAAGGGAACACTGCCGAAGCAGGAGGAGATCTATCCTGGATTCTATCGGATTGATGAGCAATTAATTAGTGTACGTCCAGCAGAGGTGCACAGTCCATTCAGCCGCAGAGTGCTGGAGTTCATGATGGATGATCAAGGAAGAGTTTATGCGGATTATGCGCAGGACATCATGCAGCTAATAGATGCCTCTAAGATACAGCCGTCTGGGCAAGAAAAAGATCTGCGGCCTATGCTCACGGATGCTTCCTTCTATGTACCGGTTAAGTCTGTCGCTTACAAATGGAGCAAGGGTGCGCCTGTTCCACAAGTAGAGACTTCCAAATCGTGAAATCATAAAATGAAATTTAGGTCAGTCGTTTCGACTGGCCTTTTTTGTATGTAAATAGGCTTGGTTTGCGAATCTATGTGCAATATATGGCATACTTCGTTTCTAACATCATATATCTGATTTGGAAGGCGAATATTTATTACCTTCTACGTACGTGCCCAATAGGGGGTCACCCGCGAAGGATATCATTACTTTCTACTAGAACAGAATCATTTTCAAAAATGTTTTGTGTGAGGGGCATATTTATGCCGTCTAGCAAATAAGATGTTACTAGTCCAAAAGCATGTACGAGTTGCGTCGAAATGCCCTTGTACGACGTGAAATCTCGGCGGCGAACACTGGCGACAACGGCAACAGCTCAATCCTAGCAACGGTGCCAATCGTTTCTGAAGGGCGAGAGGCGAACGTTGTCTCGTAGTCCGTCGGAAAAATTTGAGGAGGGGATATCAATTGGAGAAAGTGGACATTTTTAAGGACATAGCCGAGCGTACCGGCGGGGATATTTACCTCGGGGTCGTCGGTGCGGTCCGCACAGGGAAATCGACGTTCATCAAACGATTTATGGAAACGGTCGTATTGCCTAATATCACGAACGAATCCGACCGCATTCGAGCAGTGGATGAATTGCCGCAAAGCGCTGCTGGCAAGACCATTATGACGACCGAGCCAAAATTCGTTCCGAATAATGCAGTTCAAATTAAAGTAGCAGAAGGCTTGGATGTAAATGTTCGACTAGTAGACTGCGTAGGTTATGCGGTATCTGGGGCCAAAGGCTACGAAGATGAGAATGGACCACGCATGATTAATACGCCGTGGTTCGAAGAGCCGATACCATTCCAGGAAGCGGCTGAAATCGGCACGCGTAAAGTCATCCAAGAGCATTCTACACTAGGTGTTGTCGTGACCACAGACGGTACGATTGCGGAGATTCCACGAAGCTCGTACATCGAGTCTGAGGAGCGCGTTATTGAAGAGTTGAAGGAAGTCGGCAAACCATTTGTGCTGATTATTAACTCGACAAAACCCCGCAGCGAAGAGACAATTGCACTGCGTAATGAGCTGCAGATTAAATACGACATACCGGTAATGGCACTTAGTGCGGCAACGATGGGCGAAGAAGATGTAATGGGCGTATTGCGAGAAGTACTTTATGAATTCCCAGTTCACGAAGTAAACGTCAATTTGCCTAGTTGGGTAATGGTATTGAACGACAATCATTGGTTGCGCTCCAGCTATGAGGCGTCCGTGCGGGATACGGTCAAGGATATTAGACGACTAAGAGACGTTGACCGTGTTGTACAGCAATTTATGGAGTATGATTTCATTGCCAGAGCTGGATTGAGCGGAATGGACATGGGTCAAGGCGTTGCTGAGATTGACTTGTACGCGCCGGACGAATTATACGACCAAATCCTGATGGAAGTGGTCGGGGTAGAAATACGAGGCAAGGATCATTTGCTTCAACTGATGCAGGAATTCGCGCATGCGAAGCGGGAATACGACCGATTCGCAGATGCGCTTGAAATGGTCAAGACGACGGGTTACGGAATTGCAGCACCTACCTTGAACGAAATGGCACTCGATGAGCCGGAACTTATTCGTCAAGGCTCACGCTTCGGAGTACGTCTAAAAGCAACGGCTCCTTCGATTCATATGATTCGCGTCGATGTAGAGTCTGAATTTGCTCCAATTATCGGGACAGAGAAGCAGAGCGAAGAGTTGATGCGTTACTTGATGCAGGATTTTGAAAATGATCCAACGAAGATATGGGAATCTGATATTTTCGGCAGATCGCTTCATTCCATCGTACGTGAAGGCATACAAGGCAAAATCGCTATGATGCCAGACAATGCTCGTTACAAGCTTCAAGAGACATTGGGCCGTATTATCAACGAAGGCTCAGGAGGTCTCATCGCTATCATTCTATAATGGCTATGCAATTTGCCTAAGCTGCAGTTCCGCAAGGAACATGCAGCTTAGTTTTTTTGCGTGGAACAACAAAAAAATCATCAATATTTTATCGCTAAATGAATTTACAGACTCGAAAGAAGCGGTTATATTTAAGAATAATGCCGTTAACGGTAAAATGTGGGATTTTAACCATCTGTCTATAAATAAAAGAAGGATCAGTAAAGTCAAGAGGCGGGATTGAAATGAGCAGCGTATGGAAAGCGCCTGTAGATTCAAGCATACGTTCCGCGCATGTCTCCGATACGGGTGCGGCAGGCCAATGTCAATTTGAATTGGATTCAAATTTGTACATGCTTGGAATAACGAAGTCGTATAACGGGGTATCCGTTCTAAAGCAAGTCAACTTTACTGCAGCAAGCGGTGAAATTCATGCTCTTGTTGGCTCCAATGGAGCGGGGAAGAGTACGTTGATGAATATATTGTCAGGCGCATGTCAGTCTGATGTCGGAGTCATCCAGCTTGGGAGTGAACAACTATCGATTCAATCCCCAGCAGATGCAAAGAGGCATGGCATTCACTGTGTATATCAGGAAGTCGATGTCGCACTTGTTCCTAATCTGACGGTGGCTGAGAACATTATGATGGATGATTTAAGCATGGGCAATCGTTCTTGTTGGGTTCGCCCAGCGAATCTGAAAAAAAGAGCTGCTGCAATCATGGATGATTTAGGGTTTATGATCTCTCCTTCACAAAGAGTGGAGGAATGCACCTTAGCTGAGAAACAGATGGTGCTCATATCCCGGATATTTATGAATCAAGCCAAAATTGTCATATTTGACGAGCCGACCGCATCGCTAAGCATTGAGGAATCTGAACGGTTATTTGCTGTTATGCGTTCACTTCGGGATCAGGGGGTAATTGTTCTGTTTATTACCCACCGATTAGCGGAGGTGTTTCAGCAGTGTGACAAAATTACGATTTTGCGTGATGGGGAATTGGTTCTTAGTTCTCCGATCTCTGAAATATGTCCCAAGGAAGCAATTCAATGCATGCTGGATCGAACGTTGGATGAGGAATTTCCAATGAATTCCTCGGTTGGCAGTGAAGTGCTGTTGACAGTGCAAGGGATTACATGCGGGAAAAAGTTAAAAAATGTAAGTTTTGAATTGAGGAGAGGGGAAATTCTTGTATTTGTTGGCCTAGTTGGATCAGGGAAAACAAAACTTGCCCGTATCCTTGGGGGGGCTGAACCGTGCGACACCGGAGAGATGACTCTGAATGGACATATCCTTCGGCCCCATTCTGTGCGTGACGCCATTCATGCAGGCATTGTGCTTGTTCCTGAGGAGCGCCGCAAGTACAGCTTATTTATGGACGAGTCCGTACAGAGCAATCTTTGTATTTCATCATTGCCCAATTATTGCACTGCCGGCTTTGTATCTACTGCACGGGAGCGAATATTAGCTGAGCGGGTAATGAAACAACTTGACATTAAAGCTGCATCCACGAAGCAGAAAGTGAAATACTTAAGCGGAGGTAACCAACAGAAAATTGCAATTGGAAAGTGGCTGGATACGGATGCGCATGTATTTGTGCTTGATGAACCGACAAATGGTATAGATGTAGGGGCAAAAAATGAAATTTTCCGTATTATTGGCCAGTTGTCGGATGAAGGCAGGGGAATCATCTACTTTACAAGCGATATGTATGAGGCTTTAATGGTGGGTGATCGTATTGTTGTTATGTATGATGGGGAAATGGTGAAGCTATTCAACCGAGGTGAAGCTACGGAGGAGCAACTGCTGTTCTATGCTTCTGCTGGGAAGAGATTGCGAGACGATGGAGATCGAACGGTGTGCGGTACGCGGTAAGAAGTTAAGAAGATACACTGTAATCACTTTGTTACTCACTCCCTACTTGCATTTGTGAGAACGGTATATTACTATAAATTTGTTCTGTGACCGATTTGGAAACAGATTGGATATTGTGTATTGCGCTGTTTTGCTGACGATCAGGTATAAATTTAAGAGAAACAGTGAAAAAAATGGATAACGATGCATACTTGAATCAGGAGGTGAACAGAAATGAACAAATCTGAATTGGTAACTGAAGTGGCTGAAGCTACAGAATTGTCCAAGAAAGATGTGACTAAGGTTGTTGATGCTGTATTCGAAGCAATTTCGAACGCGCTTCAGAATGGCGACAAAGTCCAATTGGTAGGATTCGGTAACTTTGAAGTGCGCGAACGTTCCGCTCGCAAAGGCCGCAACCCGCAAACGGGTGAGGAGATCGAAATTCCTGCAAGCAAAATCCCTGCGTTCAAACCAGGCAAAGCACTTAAAGATGGCATCAAATAAGTGAACTTACATACTTTTGTCTAATAGGGGAACGCAAGTGAGGCAGAAGCCGCGACATGATGTCGCGGCTTCTGCGCCTTTTCAGAGAGGGAGTTGTGGAGTGTGTTGCTCTAAACCAGTTCTAACAGTGTTTCTGCTGTGTGCACTGTCACTATAGGCAACCAGTACAATACGCTGTCCACTTGACTGGCTGAGTTGCTCTTCCCATTGCTGAAGCTGCTGGAGCTGGCTGGATTGTAATTGTGCTGGGTGCATTGTAGTATCTCCTTTTTTAGATGAAACATGCTACACTAATAGTATGCCCGAAGCTTGGGGATTCACATGGTAATGCTACTGGGAAGCTAATACATAGGCTGGGAGGTTAACAAGTTGGAGACACAAAATGACTTTATCGTGATAAAGGCGAAAGATCAGGGGGTTCAGGTGATCGGCCTGACACGAGGAACGGATACGAAATTCCATCATACGGAGAAGCTGGACAAGAATGAAGTGCTCGTGGCTCAGTTCACAGATCACACTTCTGCGATTAAGATCCGCGGCAAAGCGGTTGTCATGACGAAGCACGGTATGATTCATACCGATAAAGAAGAATAGTTTGAATTTTACAGTTTTTATGAGAGAGCAGGCATAGCCTGCTTTTTTTCTTTATAGACATGAGGTATGGACATACCTTTGAACGTCGACACTGTCTGTTATCTGGAGTGTTGTATTGTATGGATCTACAATTTGTGGAGGTGCACATTTCGAAATGAAGGATTTGCATCGATATCGAACAATGGTCTCGGTACTTTTCGCTACGATTATGCTGCCGCTAGGATTAGGGCTGCTGTATTCAATGGGGGCTCAAAAGCCTGATCCCCATAAGGATATGGCAGTATTTACACCTTCGCCGGGTATAATCAAGCTCAGCTCTGAGCAGGTTGTGGATTATTTGTCAGAGCTTCCCTTGCAATTGAAGTTCAGTCGTGTGTCTTGGCACTCCGGAAAATTGGCGGTTGATGTAAAGGTTGCCGCCACAATTGTTCATCCAGAAATTATTTATAATGATATGTATGAGCTTCTTCGCTTTGCCTTCATGCAAACGAGCAATGTAGATCGGCTGCAACTGCGCGTTGTGATTCAAGACGACATGGCCAAGAAGAAATATGTGCTGCTTGGCATGGATGCATTGCGTGCTCAAGTAGACGCGGAGAGCTTGAAACTGTTGCAAAAGTCGAAAGGAATTATGCCAAAGCAGCTTGAAGATGCATGGCGCGTCATACATACGCCTCATTGGGAGCGACAGTTTCCCGATGCTGGCATGGAGGAAGAGGTAAAGTCTTGACATACTGGATAAACGAAGAAATGTTGTCCTATCACTTTAAACATATGCTATAATGATTTAGATTGCGACATCCGTATGGATGACTAACCGGTACAGTCGGAGGCAGCAGATGAATGGTTATCATATCTCGCAATTGGCTAAGCGGTATGTTGAACATGACATGATCCAGGCGCACACGGAACTACCTGCGTTTCCTAACGCAAGAGTGGAGCTGATGTTCGCCTTTTTAAACCGCAGCAAGCCAACAGCGGAACATAGTGAATTATTTGCATTAGTTACATCGCTCGTGCAGATTGGATTAGACACGCACGATACGATCGAATTGGCCGCGGAAGAGCATAACGATCGTAACTTGCGCTCTCGTCAGCTCAAGGTATTGGCTGGGGATTACTTTAGCAGCCGCTTCTATAACTTGCTTGCACAGCAAGCTCAGATTGATGCGGTGCGCACCTTGAGCCAAGCGGTATGCGATATTAATCGTTTGAAGATGACGGTAGTAGACAAGATGAAGCATTGGACGATGACCGCAGAAGAATACTTACGGTCGAGCGTTACGCTGAAGAAGCTGTTGTTCCAATCCTTCAATGCTCAAATGAATCAAGAGGATGTCCCAACCTGGGAAGAACTGCTTGATGCGATGACCGAGCTCGAAGTGTTAGAACGAGAGCAGGAACGAGCGGATCAATTCGCTCGATTTGAAGGAAGCTGGTCTTACTGGCATGTATGGCAGCAAGGCACAGATGATGAACGAAGAAAATTGAAGCACAAGACGCATGACGAGTTGTTCTGGAATGCGCTCATGTCCAAGTATGAGGTGAGGGAACAGCTTGCTTATCAGGCGCGTGTATCGCGAGACAAGCTGCATACGCTAGCGGTAGCTTTGCCGCTAGATAAGAACACAAGACAGCGTCTCGGCGCATTCTTAGCTCTACCCCGTCTGTGAATGAGTTAGCGTTCAACTCCAATAGATCGACGATACGTTCGGCGGAGAAAGGAATAGGTGACAGATCGTGGAGACACATTCGCCAAAGACTGGCAAGACTAAAGAACATTATGTTCAAGAAGTATTTCAAAGTATCGCTCCGAAATACGATATCATGAATGATATACTGAGCTTCAGACGTCACAAGGCTTGGCGCAATTTCACGATGCGCAAGATGGATATGAAGCAGGGGGAAACCGCATTGGATTTGTGCTGCGGAACCTGTGATTGGACCATCCAACTCGCAGAAGCAAGCGGTACAGGCAAGATTACGGGGCTGGATTTCAGTTCAAATATGCTGGCCGTCGGTCAGAAGAAGGTTGACGAAGCTGGGCTGAACAGCCAAGTTGAGCTTGTAGAGGGAAATGCGATGGAGCTTCCTTTTTCAGACAGCAGCTTCGACTATGTGACCATTGGATTTGGTTTGCGCAATGTCCCGGATTTTGAACAGGTCATTCGTGAAATGCGCAGGGTTGTTAAGCCAGGTGGACAAGTTGTATGCCTAGAGCTAAGCAAGCCGACTTGGCAGCCGTTCAAGGGGATTTATTATTTTTATTTCCGCCATGTGCTGCCGCTGCTTGGTAAGTTAATAGCGAAACGGTACGAGCAGTATAAGTGGCTTCCTGAGTCACTGGTAACGTTCCCTGGCCGCAAGGAGTTAGAACAGATGTTTAGAGACAATGGACTTGAACGTGTGCAAGCATATCCATTCTTCGGCGGGATTGCCGCTCTTCACATCGGCACGAAGGGGAATGAACATGTTTAAAAAAGTACGTATATTCTTAGAAATGATTAAGTTCGAGCATACCATCTTTGCTCTTCCATTCGCGTTCATGGGGGCACTATTGGGAGCGATGGTTGTACATCAGCGCTTCCCGACCCTACCTGAGTGGGGCTGGATTCTAATGGCGATGTTCGGTGCTCGAAGTGCCGCAATGGCGCTTAATCGACTGATTGATGCGGCTATCGATGCGAAGAATCCGAGAACTGCCAATCGAGCGATTCCAGCGGGGTTGCTGAAAGCTGGAGAAGTGATATTATTTACGGCCGTATCATTCGGTCTTTTATTTTGGGCTGCGGCCAATTTAGAGCCGCTATCTGTGTACCTGCTTCCGATTGCTGTTTTTATGCTTGTCTTTTATTCTTTTACGAAGCGGTTCACATGGTTGTGCCACGTTGTGCTGGGGCTTACGATTGCATTAGCTCCGCTTGGCGGCTGGGTAGCTGTAACGAATGAAATTAATGCCCCGGCTCTCATCTTTTATTTAACCGTGTCGTTGTGGACAGCAGGATTTGATGTTATTTATGCATGTCAGGATTATGAGTTCGATAAGAAGGAAGGCCTAAATTCGATACCGGTACGCTTTGGTATTGCGAAGTCGCTGTGGATTGCAAGAGGATTTCATATTGCAACGGCATTTGGATTTATCCTGTTATTATTTTTAACGCAATTAAGCTGGTGGTATATCGTTGGTACGGTTATTGCTAGTGCATTGCTCATTTATGAGCATTTGCTTGTAAAGCCTCACGATTTGAGTAAGCTCAACACGGCTTTCTTTACGATGAACGGCGTACTCAGTATCGTTGTATTTTGCTTTACGCTCATTGACTTGGTGGTGATGAAATGATGATTGCTCCTTCTAGGAAGCATTATGTAGTGGGAATCACCGGAGCAAGCGGTGCAATATACGGTGTGCGGCTGATTCAGTCTTTGCTGGAAGCAGACTACGAAGTGCATCTAATCGTTTCGGATGCAGGATGGCGTGTGTTGAAGGAGGAGCTTGGCTGGAATGTTACGAAGCGTCAGCAGGCAATTGAGCAGGCGTTCGGAGAGCTGTCCCATCGCGTTACATATCATCCGAATCAAGATATTGGAGCAAGCATTGCAAGCGGCTCATATCGGGTGCAGGGCATGGTAATCATGCCTTGTTCCATGGGCACACTCTCATCGATTGCACACGGTGCTTCCGATAATCTGATGGGACGGGCCGCAGACGTTATGATGAAGGAAGGCCGTCCGCTGCTTATCGTTCCGCGTGAGACGCCTATGCATGCCATACATTTGGAAAATATGCTGAAGCTCGCGAATATGGGCGTCCGCATTGTGCCTGCAATGCCAGCATTTTACTATCATCCGAAGACATTGGATGATATAATTAATTTCCTTGTTGGCAAAGTGTTGGACTGCATGAACATCGAGCATCAGTTGTTCACAAGGTGGGGGGATTCGGATGCACACACAATCGAAGATTCGGATCGGCCGAATTGATTACACGAATGTGTGGCCGATCTTTTATCATTTCCGCCCAACAGGCTTGCATGCTGGTGTTGAGATGATTCCTGCAGTGCCTTCAACCCTAAATAGGGCAATGGCCGAAGGAAGAATTGATATGGGGCCGATATCGGCCTTCGCATATGGAGTATCTTCAAGCCAATACGCGCTTTTTCCGAACTTATCAGTTAGCGCGTATGGCAGGGTAAATTCGATACTGCTATTCGTAAAGAGGTCGCTTCAGGAGGCGCTGCAAGGAACAATCGCGTTAACGACATCTTCCGCGACATCCATTAACCTGATGAAGATTATTGCTTCCAAGTTTTATAGAGCTAGTCCGAGGTACGTTTCGCTCGATCCTGACTTGGAACAAATGATGGAGCAAGCGGATGCTGCCTTGTTAATTGGAGACCATGCAATCCGGGCTTCGTGGAGCAACACTGCTTATGAGGTCATAGATCTTGGAGAGTTATGGCATAAGTGGACAGGACATTGGATGACCTTTGCCGTGTGGGCTGTACGCAAGGAAGCCATTCAGCGCTATCCAGCTGATATTGAACGCATTGTACAGGCATTCGAGGCGAGCAAGCATATAAGTATTCGCAATGCTGAGCCGCTTGTCCAGGATGCGGTACGTTCGATCGGTGGAACGACAATGTACTGGCGCCACTATTTTTCTCAATTGAACTATGATTTCGGAAGGCCGCAGCAAGAGGGCCTCCGTCTTTATTTTCAATATGCGTATGAGTTAGGACTTATAGATCACGAAGTTCATTTGGAACTTTGGTCGGAAAATACGGTTGGTTAGGTGAAGGCATGAAACTGTGGGACATTTATGCGACAATGAAACAAGACGTATCGTATATTGAGCGTGAATTGGAGCGAAACATTCGCTCTGATCACCAGCTTCTTACGGAAGCGTCGCTGCATCTACTGAAAGCGGGAGGCAAACGGATTCGTCCTGTGTTCGTTCTGCTTGCAGGAAAATTCGGTACATACGATATAGAACAGCTGAAGCGAGTTGCTGTGCCTCTGGAACTAATACATATGGCTTCACTCGTGCATGATGATGTCATAGACGATGCGGAGATGCGAAGAGGACAGCTTACTGTAAAGGCTAAATGGGACAATCGCGTTGCCATGTATGCGGGCGATTATATGTACGGTCAAGCCTTAATGGTAGCGACAGAATTGCGACAGCCTGAAATTCACCGTATATTGTCTAAGGCAATGGTGGAAATGTGCATTGGTGAAATGGAGCAAATTCGAGATTTCTTCAATACAAATCAGACAATCCGGCAGTACCTGCTTCGGATCCGCCGCAAGACAGCATTGCTCATTGCAATCAGCTGCCAGCTGGGTGCGATTGCTGCACATGCAGAATCAAAGATTGGCTATGCCTTGTATCGATTCGGCTACAATGTAGGCATGGCATTTCAAATCAGAGATGATGTGCTTGACCTGACAGGTACGGAGGAACAAATTGGCAAGCCGCCAGGGAACGATATTCGCCAAGGGAATTTGACGCTGCCGGTTATATTTGCGTTACAAGACGATAAGCTGCAAGTGCCGCTGCTACGAGAAATTGATCGAATCCGTGAGCAAAATGGTGATACGGATGTATCTGCTGCGCTAAATATGATTCGTCAAAGTAACGGGATTAAGCGTGCTGAAGAGTTGGCTAACCGATATATTGAAAAAGCACTTGCTGAATTGGAACGCCTGCCGAACATCCGTGCTCGCCGTAATCTGCGCGATATTGCTTACTTTATTGCGAATCGTAACCATTGATTTGAACTATGGTGAAAAAATCGGGTGCCATTTGAAGAAATATTTGGTATAATGCGTGTGTTAGACGACTTCACATTTGAGTAGGAGTGATCGTATGGAACGCACATTCATCATGGTCAAACCTGACGGAGTACAAAGAGGCCTCATAGGTGATATCGTAGGCCGATTTGAACGTAAGGGCTTTAAACTTGTAGCTGGAAAACTGATGAAAATCTCGCGTGAACAAGCTGAACGTCATTATGCAGAACATGCACAAAAACCTTTTTTTGGCGAACTCGTTGACTTTATTACATCTGGTCCAGTGTTTGCTATGATATGGGAGGGTGACGATGTTATCAGCTTGTCGCGCTTGATGATCGGCAAGACGAAAGTGATTGAAGCTGCACCAGGGACGATACGGGGAGACTATGCAAGTCATACGAACTTCAATGTGGTTCACGGTTCGGATTCTCCAGAAAGCGCTGAACGTGAAATCGCAAACTTATTCTCAGAAGTGGATTCATTTTGTTATGAGCGGGCATTGGAGCCGTGGATTTAATCGGTGCCAT
The DNA here is from genome assembly GCF_030363895.1 of Paenibacillus sp. S-12. Taxonomy (NCBI): domain Bacteria; kingdom Bacillati; phylum Bacillota; class Bacilli; order Caryophanales; family Paenibacillaceae; genus Paenibacillus; species Paenibacillus sp. S-12. The sequence continues at coordinate 28,269 of NZ_JASIUF010000013.1, read as the reverse complement.
GAACGCGGCTCATACATACAGAAGTAAATCTATTTTTTTGTTTTCTGTTGTAAGAGCTTACATAGGCAGGATTTAAGAAAGAACACGGCGAATAGTTACTATTCGACCGTGTTTTTTTATATTGTCAAGTTGATAGGATACGAGGTACTATTCACATAGCATGTAGCAACTCATTTGCAACATACATATACGAACTAGAAGGTGTGAGCACAATTGTCAGAACATAAGACGACCGTATGGAATGCTGCTTCTATTTTCCCTGCTGCTAATGCGGCACCTGGGCAGGAGGCTGCGGTGGATCATGGAGATGATCAGGATTATGCGGAATTTGTCCAATATTTCCGATCAACTACAGGAATTGATTTATCACAATATAAGGAAACCCAAATGCGTAGACGCTTGTCTACATTGCGATTGAAGAATGGATACTCGACATTTGCGTCTTATTCGAAGGCGATGAGCAGCAATTCGGCCTTACTGGACGAAATGCTGGATCGGATGACGATCAATGTATCTGAATTTTGGCGCAATCCATTGCGATGGGATACGCTGCGTACTCGTGTGCTTCCTGAACTATCTGCACGAACACAGCATGTAAAGTGCTGGAGTGCCGCTTGCTCAACAGGAGAGGAGCCTTACACGCTGGCGATGATACTCGACGATTTGGGCCTGCTTGATCGAACAGAACTTACGGCAACGGATATTGATGAGAATGCTCTCGGGAGAGCTCAACAAGCAATATATGTAGAGCGTTCATTAAAAGATGTTCCTTCATCATTCAAGAGCCGCTATTTTACGCAGCAAGTGAATAGTTTTCACATCATTGATCGCTTGAAAAAAGCGATTCACTTCCGCAAACAAAACTTACTAACCGATCTATTTGCGACGCAGCATGATTTGATCATTTGCCGGAATGTAATGATATACTTCACGGAAGAAGCAAAGCATGAGCTGTATCGGAAATTCGCCGATTCACTCAAGCCTGGCGGCGTCTTATTTGTTGGAAGCACGGAGCAAATCTTCAATCCGCAGCAGTATCATCTTGAGACGATAGAAACTTTCTTCTATCGCAAGCTGTAGCTGCTTGATCATCATAACGTATATGATTTTGTACTCGTACATGATGAACGAACTGAATCGTACTTAGATGAGCGAATGAATGAGATGTGGGAGATGCGCCCTAGCGCTTGCGATCAAGCGTTGCGGGCGTGTTTTGTTTTCTTGTCAAACGTTGGCTCCTATACTATAATGAGAAAAAAGTTAAGGGTTTTAGCCATTTACAGCATTACAGCCTAAAGGGGGAGCAACTTGTGAGTCTACGTTATTTGACTGCAGGAGAAACACATGGACCGCAGCTAACGGCCATTGTTGAAGGAATGCCTAGCAACATGGTTATTGATTTCGAACAACTCAATTTCCAACTTCATCGCCGTCAAAAAGGTTATGGCCGCGGGAGACGAATGCAAATTGAGAAAGATACAGCAACAATCGTTGGCGGTGTGCGTCATGGACGTACGACAGGTGCTCCAATTGCTATAGTAGTTGAGAACAATGATTGGAAGCATTGGACCAAAATTATGAATGTGGAGCCGATTGAAGGGACTGATGAAGAGAAGCGTCGCGTTCATCGCCCGCGTCCAGGTCATGCGGATCTGAACGGCGGCTTGAAATATCAATTGAAGGATTTGCGCAATGTACTGGAGCGCTCCAGCGCGCGTGAGACAGCTGCTCGCGTGGCTGTTGGTGCAGTAGCTCGTCAATTCCTTGAAGCGTTCGGTGTCAAGATTGCTGGACAGGTTATTCGCATTGGCGAAATTGAAGCTCCTGCTCATCATTTGCCGATTGATGAAATTAGAGAACGCACGGAGGCATCTTCTGTTCGGGTCGTCGATCCAGAGACAGAGAAGAAGATGGAAGCATATATTGACCAAATTAAAGGGGAAGGCGACTCAATTGGCGGTATTGTTGAGTGCATCGTGGAAGGTCTTCCTGTTGGATTGGGCAGCCACGTGCAATATGACCGCAAGCTGGACGGCCGCATTGCCCAAGCAGTCATGTCGATCAATGCCTTTAAAGGGGTAGAAATCGGTATCGGGTTCGAGGCGGGGCAACTGCGCGGATCGCAAGTTCATGATGAGATCCTCTACAGTGAACAATCGGGCTATACTCGTGCTACGAACCGACTCGGTGGTTTTGAAGGCGGGATGACAAATGGAATGCCTGTAGTCGTGCGCGGTGTCATGAAGCCTATCCCAACATTATATAAACCGCTGCGCAGTGTTGATATTGATACGAAGGAGCCATTTACAGCACAGGTAGAGCGTTCTGACGCATGTGCGGTGCCAGCAGCGAGCGTTGTAATGGAGCATGTAGTTGCGTGGGAAGTTGCAAAGGCATTTTTGGAAAAATTCGGCGGTGATTCGATGGAAGAAATCCGCGCCAACTATGAGCAATATTTGGAACAAGTATCCCGATATTAAAGGGGGGAACGTGATGAGCAAGAATCTCACTTTGAATGCAGCAGAGTTAACGGTTGAACTGGGGGAGCGTTCTTATCCGATTTGGATTGGCAGCGGTCTTCTTAACCGTATCGGTGAGGCGTTCCAATTACGGGGCATCCCTACTCGCAGTCCGATCGTCATTATTACGGACGAGCACGTTGCTCCGCTATACTTGAATCATACAGAAGGCAACCTTCGCCGTGCAGGGTATCAAGTTCATTCCTTTGTTGTGGCGGCTGGTGAATCGTCCAAGTCGCTGCGAGTGTATGAACAATGCATTACGGCTGCACTTGATGCTGGATGTGATCGCCATTCCTCTATTGTTGCCCTTGGCGGTGGCGTTGTCGGAGACTTGGCTGGCTATGTAGCGGCAACTTATATGCGCGGCATTCGATTCATTCAGGTGCCCACAACGATATTGGCTCATGACAGCAGTGTTGGAGGCAAGGTAGCAGTTAACCATCCGTTCGCCAAAAATATAATCGGCGCCTTCCATCAGCCGGAAATGGTATTGTACGATACTTCTACGCTGCTAACCTTGCCGGATCGAGAAGTTCGAGCAGGATTAGCTGAAATGATTAAGCACGGCCTTATATGGGATGAGAAGTTCACTGCTTGGTGTGAAGTGCAAGCTGACCGCTTGCTGGCTAAAGACGAGGAAGCACTAACGTACGGCTTGCTGAAGGGCTGTGCGATTAAGGCACAGGTTGTCTCACAAGATGAGCGGGAACACGATTTGCGAGCGATATTGAATCTGGGACATACGATTGGGCATGCCTTGGAGGCTGTCGCAGGATATGGTGAATTGCTGCATGGAGAAGCTATCTCAATCGGTATGGTAGGTGCTGCTCGTATTGCAGAACAACTCGGCGAAGATAAGCAAATAGCGATCCGCACAGAGAATATACTGAAGAAATACGGCTTGCCTGTAACAGTACCGAAGCATATGAATACGGACGATATTGTGCAAGCTATGATGCATGACAAGAAGTTTAAGGAAGGGCACACCGTATTTATTGTGCCTACTGCCATTGGGCGTGTGGAAATTCGCAAGGATGTACCGGTCAGCCTTGTACGAGACATCATCGAAGAATTGAAGGGAAAGAAGGCGTGACCATGTACGCAAGAGGAATACGCGGTGCAACGACGGTAAGCCGCAATGATGCAGAGGAGATTTTGCAGTCGACCACGCTTCTGCTTGAGCAGATCGTTGAGCAAAATGACGTTCAGCCTGAACAGATTGCAAATATTTGGATTACAATGACAGAGGATTTGAATGCCACCTTTCCAGCACGTGCGATACGCGCCATGAAGGGGTGGGATCTTGTTCCCTTGATGTGCGCGGTAGAGATCCCGGTTAAGGGCAGCCTTCCATTGTGCATTCGATTAATGGTGACGATCAACACTGACAAAGAGCAGCACGAGATCCGCCATGTGTACTTAAATGAGGCAATTGGTCTCAGACCTGACTTGGCAGGCTCTTAGAAGTGGCTGAGCCAAGTAAGTGCGGATCGTTTGCGACCAAAAAATCAGTTACTGGATTGACGGAGAGTTCATTTCCGGTTATATTGATATCAGCATAGTTGAGCATAGTTGAGCAGAGTTGAGATTGAGATGAGTTGAGCTGAGACGAGATAGAATAGGAATAATATGGTCTATGTAGGCTTAAGCCTGTTGTATTTGCTGTACATCAATTTGATTGCAGCGAAGTAATGGAGCCAAATATAGGCTGTTCCTATCCTCATTTATTTGAATTACTCATCCACAATTTCATCGTATACCAACAAGCCTCTGCCTTGCGCAGAGGCTTTTTTATTCGAACGCACTGTTGTAAATGTTGTGCTATTCGTATATGACAACCATGGTTTCCGCGGAGGCGCCGTTTACAGTGGATAACAGAATAGAAATGTGTTGGTAGACGCTCTCGTTCATCACGCGCTATGTATTCGTTCTTGACGGCTACATAACGAAGTTGAAAGGAGTGGAAAGCGATGTATCCCCAATTGGACGAAGTTATCCGTCTGTCCCGGCAATATAATGTCATTCCGGTTGCAGAGACGATGATGGCTGATACAGAAACCCCAATTCGATTATTTCAAAGATTACGCAATGAACCATATGCTTTTTTGCTGGAGAGTGTGGAGGGTGGCGTCCAATGGGCCCGCTATTCCTTTATCGGAACGGATCCGTTCCTGCTCCTTCAAGGGAAAAACGGCCGATTGCGATTGATCGAACACGGACATATCACAGAGGTGCGAGAGCGCCCAATCGAGATGATGAAGAAGTTAATGCATAAATATAGAAGTCCAGCGATAGAAGGACTTCCTCCAATGACAGGTGGGGCTATCGGCTGCTTTGGCTATGATTTGGTTCAGCAGTATGAACGGTTGCCTCGACATAAGTATGATACATTGCAAATGGATGACATTCGATTTATGTTCTGCGATCAGTTGGTCGCCTTTGATCATGTGAAGCAGCAAATACAGTTCATTGTTAACATTCATGTTGAGCCAGATAGTTCAGAAGACATGATTCGTTATCGATACGAGCGAGCGAGACAGAAGCTGCGAGGTCTGCAGATGAAGCTGACAGCACCGCTTGCGAGCAGCACTAGACCGGTTCAGCAAGCATCGGCATCATCTGCGGGAGAAGAGGTACTGCGAGGCGTACGATCCTCAGAAACGAAGGAGTCGTTTATAGCTAAAGTAAATCGAGCAAAAGAGTATATTCGTTCCGGGGATATATTCCAAGTTGTGCTATCCCAGCGTTTTGAACGACAGACACAAGCGGATCCGCTTGATGTGTACCGGGTGCTTCGCATGACGAATCCATCGCCTTACATGTATGTGTTGAAGTCAGAGGACGATATGATTGTCGGTACCTCCCCAGAGATGCTTGTCCGCATTAAGGATGAGCGTGTAGAGACAAGACCGATTGCCGGAACGAGACCGCGCGGAGCCTCAGAAGAAGAGGATGCTGCGTTTGAGGCCGATCTCATGCAAGATGAGAAGGAACGAGCGGAGCACGTCATGCTGGTTGATCTCGGGCGGAATGATCTTGGCCGCGTATGCGAGTTCGGAACCGTACGCTGTGATACGTACATGAACGTGGAGCGGTATTCCCATGTGATGCATATCGTGTCGAACGTATCTGGCAAGCTGCGCAAGAACAAGGATTTTTTCGATGCCTTTCTGTCCTGTTTGCCGGCAGGCACATTATCCGGAGCCCCGAAGATTCGAGCAATGGAGATTATTGCCGAGCTGGAAGAAGAGTCGCGCGGGATCTATGGTGGAGCCATTGGTTATTTAGGCTTCAATGGGAATATGGATTCCTGCATTACGATACGAACGATTATTTTCCGAGAGGGCCGAGCATATGTTCAGGCCGGTGCAGGAGTTGTCTGGGATTCCATTCCGGAGAATGAATATGAAGAGACGATTAACAAAGCGAAGGCTTTGCTGCTGGCGATCCGAATGACCGAAGAGATGTTCGGAAGTAACAGTAGTTCTTCTAGGTCTGCTGCTCAAGACCGCAATACTGATGAGTCTCTATGCACAAGCACAATTGAACAGACAGCAATCAGAAGTACTACAGCCAACGCCACAATGCTGCCAGCGAACTGGGACTATTATATTGGTACGGAGGAACGGGCTGCTTCGCTTCCCGTCGCCGAGGGGAGGAACTTATGATGACGAGCCAACTTGTAATCGGGAATGCGTTGCTGAAGGAAGCGCTTGGCCATGTGCTGTCGGGACAGCACCTAAGCCGTGGAGAAGCTCGCGATGTCATGGCCAATGTTATGGATGGTCACGCAACATCCGCACAAATCGGCGCTCTGCTTGCAGGACTGCGCTTGAAGGGAGAAACGGTTGATGAAATCGCTGGTTTTGCTGAAGCGATGCGCAGCCGGGCCTATCAAGTCGTAACCTTGCGTGAGCGTTTGCTGGACACGTGTGGCACAGGCGGTTCGGGCATTCATAAGTTAAATGTCTCTACAGTCGCGGCGATTATCGCATCGTCCGCATCCGTTCGGGTTGCGAAGCATGGCAATCGTTCTGCTTCCAGTCGTTCCGGCAGTGCGGATGTTCTGGAGGCGCTCGGTGTCAATATCCAGTTAACAAGTGAAGAAGCTGCCCAGTGCTTGGAACGAATCGGAATCTGCTTCATGTTCGCTCAAGTGTATCATCCTGCGATGAAGCATGCGGCTGCGCCGCGTAAAGAGCTTGGTGTTCGCACGGTATTTAACATGCTCGGTCCTTTAACAAATCCAGCAGGAGCGGATCGGCAGGTGCTAGGTATTTATGACCGTACGAAGACGGATACGATCGCGGCAGTCTTGCGAGAGCTCGGGTTGAAGCGGGCACTTGTTGTTGCTAGTGAGGATGGCTTGGATGAAATCAGCTTATCTGCTCCAACACAGGTGAGTGAACTGAAAAACGGAGAAGTATTCACATATACGATTACGCCTGAGGAACTCGGACTTCGCACGCAGCCGTTGAAAAATGTGCTTGGCGGCGATGCCTCAACGAACGCACAAATTATTCGCGGGCTACTATATGGAGAGCAGGGAGCCCACCGGGATATTGTTCTTGCCAATGCGGGCGCTTGCATCTATGTAGCGGGACAATCGGGATCGATCGCTGAAGGTGTTCGAATAGCTGCTGAAGCAATCGATAATGGATTGGCAAATCAAAAGCTGGATCAATGGATCGCAGTGACTGGAGGGCTAAGTCATGTTTCTTGAACGGATAGTACGTACGAAGGAAGAAGAAGTACAAACGCTTAGACAAGTGATGAATCGAATCGAGGCGGAGAAGATGGCAGCAGAGCTTCCTCCATGTCGAGGTTTTATCGATTCACTGACTGCAAATAAAAATCGTTCGGTTGCCTTGATTGCTGAAGTAAAGAAGGCGTCGCCATCCAAAGGGCTGATCCGTCAGCATTTTGATCCAGCCGAGATTGTTGCTGAATATGAGGCAGCAGGCGCAGATGCATTGTCCGTGTTAACGGATCAGGTCTATTTTCAAGGCGGCAGCGAAATTTTGCAGCAGGTGCGCGCCTTAACGGATTTGCCGATATTACGGAAGGAATTTATTATCGATGAACTCCAATTGTTTGAAGCAAGGTTACTAGGTGCGGATGCAGTGCTGCTTATCGCAGCCATCTTGAGTGATAATCAACTGCGGCATTTGCACGACACTGCTAGACAACTTGGCATGGATGTTCTGGTAGAAGTACATGATGAGGCGGAGATGGAGCGTGTTGGCAGGATAGAAGGCATCAAGCTCATAGGCATTAATAATCGCAACCTGCATACGTTTGAGACGGATATCGAGCAGACTAATCGGATTCGACATCTAGCGCCGACAGGCTGTATCTTAGTGAGCGAAAGCGGCATCCATCTTCCGGCACATATACATCGTATGGATGAGCTGGATGTTGATGCGGTGCTAGTCGGAGAGCATTTCATGAGACAAAAAGATATAAAGGCTGCAGTGGAGCAGTTGATGAGCGGGCTTCTAAACCCAAATACTGTTATCTGATTAGCTAAAAAGGGAAGAAAACGAGGATGGATGTCTGAATATGTAAGGAGCAAGCATTATGGCAGTGAATGAACGATCATGCAGTGAGCACTCATCCAAAGTTAAAATCTGTGGCTTGACCAATCTGGACATAACTCGTCGAGTTGTACAGATGAAGCCCGATCATATCGGATTTGTTTTTGCGCCAAGTCGAAGACAGGTTGATCCGCAGCGAGTGAAGCAGTGGCTGTTCCAGCTCAGCAGAGAAGAACAAGAATTGCCTGATATTGTAGGTGTGTTCGCGAATCCAACTCGTGAAGAGCTGAAGCAAGTGCTGGATTTGGCTCCGATTACAAGTGTTCAGCTCCATGTGAAGAATAATACGGCACTGTTGGCGTGGATAAAGGATCACTATGATGTACAAATATGGAGGTCGATTCCGATCAATGGATCAGACGAGGGCATATTCTATTCGGTTAGCACGGCAGTGAACGAGTTGGATGTTCAATATGCGGATGTTGTCCTGCTTGATACGTTTTGTCCTGTGCAGGGCGGCGGTTCTGGAAAAGTATTTGATTGGACGGTAATACCAGCCTATACAGACGCTTTGGCGGAATTCGAGCTTCCACTTTATATTGCGGGCGGGTTGACGCCTGATAATGTAGAGTTGGTAGTAAGGGAATATGGGATTCAAGGTGTAGACGTATCCAGCGGCGTGGAAACTAATGGAGTGAAAGATGTCGTAAAGGTTCAGAAGTTTATCGAAAGGGTGAGGGGAAAATGAGCAACATGGAAAAGATTGCAGCAACCGTTTTACCGGATGAGAACGGTAGATTCGGACCATTTGGAGGCCGATTTGTGCCAGAAACATTAATGAATGCGCTGTTGGAGCTGGAAGAGGCATATCGCTCACACGTAAAGGATCCTGAATTCCAACAAGAGCTGATCAAGCTCCTGACTCAATACTCAGGCCGGCCGACCTCGCTTTATTACGCAGAGAGGCTCACTGCTACGCTGGGCGGCGCTAAAATTTATTTGAAGCGTGAGGATTTGAACCACACCGGGGCTCATAAAATTAACAACACAATCGGGCAAGCTTTGCTTGCAAAACGTATGGGCAAGACCAAGCTTATTGCTGAAACGGGAGCGGGCCAGCACGGTGTTGCGACAGCAACGGTTGCAGCGCTGCTAGGCATGGAATGCAAAGTATTCATGGGTGAAGAGGATATGAAGCGGCAAAGCTTAAATGTGTTCCGGATGAAGCTGCTTGGTGCCGAAGTCGTGCCTGTGTTGTCAGGCACACGGACATTGAAGGATGCTGGGAATGAAACGCTGCGATACTGGGTGAGCAATGTCCAGGATACATTCTATATTCTGGGATCAGTAGTTGGTCCACATCCATATCCGATGATCGTAAGAGACTTCCAGCGCGTTATCGGAGATGAAACACGCCAGCAAATGGTTGAACTGGAGGGGCGCTTGCCGAACATGCTGATCGCAGCAGTAGGTGGGGGCAGCAATTCCATGGGGATGTTCTATCCATTTTTGCAGGATGAATCCGTTCAGCTTGTTGGGGTAGAGGCGGCAGGAAAAGGAGTAGATACACCCTATCACGCAGCTACAATGACGCTGGGGACACCAGGCGTATTTCAGGGATCGATGAGTTATTTGCTGCAGGATCAGTTCGGTCAAGTTCAGCCAGCACATTCGATATCAGCAGGACTTGATTATCCGGGCGTAGGTCCAGAGCATTCATATTTAAAATATACGGAGAGAGCCACATACGTACCAATTACAGATGAGGAGGCGCTGAATGCGCTGCAATTGCTTTGCCGCACGGAAGGTATTATTCCGGCATTGGAATCTTCTCATGCGGTTGCGCAGGCAATGAAATCGGCGCCTGCTATGAATAAGGAAGATATAATTGTCATTTGCTTGTCCGGCCGGGGGGACAAAGACGTTGGCACGATTATGGAGACGTTGGGGGAGGATTTGGTATGAGTCAGACAGTAGCAAGCAGCAATTTGTTGGATGATACATTCCGTACATTAAAAGCAATTGGCAAGTCTGCTTTAATGCCCTTTATCACGTTAGGCGATCCAACGTGTGAGATAACGCTTGAGTTACTACTGCAAATGGAGCAGGCGGGTGCTGACATTATTGAATTAGGCATTCCATATTCTGATCCGCTTGCTGATGGTCCGGTAATCGAACGTGCATCTGCCCGGGCATTGCGCAATCAAGTATCCATTGCAGATGCGCTACGTGTTGCTGCACAAGCGCGAAAACGAGGAGCGGGCATTCCTTATGTGTTGTTTACCTACTATAATCCGGTACTGCAATTCGGCCTTGACAGCTTCGTACAGGAGGCAAGGAAGGCTGGAATTAGCGGTATTATTATTCCTGACTTGCCTTATGAAGAGAGCCATGAAGTCAGGGAAGCCGCTGATCGTGAGGGCATTCATCTTATACCGTTGGTAGCTCCGACATCAGATGCGCGGGTAGGCGCAATCGTAGCTGAAGGAAGAGGCTTCATTTATTGTGTATCCTCACTCGGTGTAACAGGTGTCAGAGACAGCTTCGACACGCAGGTCGATGGTTTCATCGATTTGGTTCGGCGCAGTACAGAGCTTCCGATTGCGATTGGCTTCGGCATCTCGACTGCAGCGCATGTGCGGCATTTTGCGAAGCGTTGTGACGGTGTCATCGTAGGAAGTGCTATCGTGCGGCGCATTGAAGAAGCGCTGCCGTTATTGGAGGATTCGAATTCGGCTGCAGAGGGCATCTTGCAAATTTGTGATTTTGTGCGACAATTAAAACATTAATTTTTTGCATTTGCAATCACTTTTGTAAATGAGAAAGGTGGTATACCCACATGCAGCCGAAGAACAGTGTTGTTCACCTGCCTGTATATCAGCCAGGGAAATCAGTTGATGAAGTAAAGCGAGAGCTGGGCTTGGATCGCATTATCAAGCTGGCTTCCAATGAGAATCCGTTCGGATCTTCTGAGCAAGCGAAGCAAGCTATCTTACAAGAAGTGAACAATATGAGCATTTATCCAGATGGAGCAGCTCGAGCACTGACCGATGCTGTTGCGGCGCATTTGGATGTTGAGCGAAAACAATTGATTTTTGGCGCTGGCTCAGATGAAATTATTTTAATGATATGCCGCGCGTATCTCGTGCCCGGCGATGAGATTGTCATAGCGGATCAGACATTCCCCCAATATAAGCACAATGCAGAAATTGAGGGAGCCGTAACTATAGAGGTTCCGCTGAAGGATGGAGCGCATGATCTGGACGCGATGCTTGCTGCCGTGAATGACCGGACGAAAATCGTATGGATTTGCAATCCAAACAATCCGACGGGAACGATTGTAAGCGCTGATGAGCTGGATCAATTTATCGCACGTATACCTGCACATGTAATGGTTGTATTGGATGAGGCATACTGTGAATATGTAACAGATCCGAACTTCCGTGATGGTTTAGAGCTAGTACGCCGTTATTCCAATGTTGTTTCCTTGCGAACATTTTCGAAAATTTATGGATTGGCGTCCTTGCGCATCGGTTATGGAATCGGACACCCTGATGTGATTCATACGATCAATCAGGTTCGTGAGCCATTTAACACAACTCGCTTCGCTCAGGCAGCAGCTTTAGCTGCCGTACAGGATCAAGCCTTCATTGAAGATTGCAGGCAGAAGAATGCAGCTGGAATTCAGTATGTACAGCAGCAATTTGCGCGTATGAATCTGGATAGCTTTCCAGCACACGGAAACTTCATAATGGTTGATGTAGGATTTTCAGCAATTGAAGTCTTTAACGCACTCCTGCGTCGCGGCATTATAACCCGCGCAGGCCATAGCAAATATCCGCAGCATATCCGAATTACGATTGGCAGCCAAGAAGAAAATGAGGCAATGGTTCAAGCCTTGGAAGAAGCATTGGAAGAGGTTAAGGTGACGAAATGAGAACTAAGATTACAATTGTAGGCGTAGGGCTCATAGGCGGCTCTCTCGCCTTATGCTTTAAGAACAGGCCGGGTATACATGTCGTTGGTTATTCCCCAAGTCAATCATCAGCAGAGAAGTATATAGAGCGCGGCGTCGTAGATGAAGCGACGACTTCCTTGCGTGATGCGGTTGAGGATGCGGATTACATCTTCGTATGTGTTCCAGTGGGAATGCTGGAATCAATGCTGAATGATTTGCAGAATTTGCCGCTCAAGCCGGGCTGTATCGTAACTGATGTAGGAAGCACGAAGTCATCGGTAGCGCGTTGCGCACGTGGACTGCAATGGGAGGACGTACACTTTATTGGTGGTCATCCAATGGCTGGCTCGGAGCGCTCGGGTGTTGAAGCGGCTACTACACTGCTGTTCGAAAATGCTTTTTATGTACTAACACCTGATGAATCGGCTAATGAAGAAGCTTATAGCAGGCTTGTATCCTTGCTCCGATATACGAAGGCGCATATCATTCGGATGAATCCGGAAGAGCACGATGAGGTAGTTGGCGCAATCAGTCATTTGCCGCATGTGGTCGCAGTAGCCTTGGTGAATCAGGTACGCTCCTATAATGAGAAGAATGAGCTGTATGAGCTGCTCGCTGCCGGTGGATTCCGGGACATTACCCGTATTGCATCCAGTGATCCTGTCATATGGAGAGACATTCTTATTAACAATAGGGATGTCGTTCTTCGTTTACTTTTAGACTGGAAAGCGTCTACGGAGCAATTTATCGATATATTGCAGCGACAGGACGGTGAAGGGATAATCCAGCAGTTTGCTGAGGCTGGCGACTTCCGGAGCCGCATGCCGGAACGCCGCAAAGGCGTTATCCAATCGCTCTACGAACTATACGTCAATGTACCCGATCATCCTGGTATTATCGGCAGTATTGCAACAGAGCTTGGTAATCATCACATTAACTTGAGCAATGTTCAAATAATTGAAAGCCGCGAGGACGTGCCGGGCGTACTCCGATTGTCATTCCGTCAGCAGGGGGACTGGGATCGAGCGAAGGAACTGCTAAGCTCCAAAGGGTACGAAGTATTCATATAACGGAAAAATTTGTGAATTGAAGAAAATTTTTAACGAAAACCTATTGACGACGTGAAAACGTATACATTATAATAGCAGTACAGTATGGTTTCTCTCCACTCCTATCCAATAAAATTGCACAAGTTGTGCAGCCACTCCAATCGGGGTGGTCTTTTTTTTGTCTTTAAATTTTGAAGCGCATTTTAGTATATACACGCACATTAATTTTACATATGACAAAGGATGTTTTCCCTCTATCTGTAAAAAAGAAGGTTTTACCAAATTATAATTGTATGATACTACCAAAAAGATAGAAATCAGCATAGCTTTATAGGAAAATGGCACTCCATAAAGCAATGTGTCTAGAGTAACGTAAGGGGAGAATAGTCGTGAAAATTGATATAAACCATATAGGTTCAATTACAACATACGGATGATTGCAACCGGCATTTTGTCACTCTTAATTAACCACTCCAATTGGAGTGTTTTTTTGTTAAATCCGAATCTTAAAAAATTTTTAAGCAATTTTCGACTTTATTATGCTAAAATACGACTTGAAATGCTAAGGGTCGAGTGTCATGATATCAAGACACAGATCATACCCATAGTACGTAATCATTAGGTTTATAAGTTTCTTTATAACAATTTTCTCCGATTCGCAACTTTTTTTCACATCGAGAGTATAACCATTCAGGTAGCGCATCGGGATGGATATGGAAAGCAAGGAGGACTTGAATCCATGACCGATTCCCAAATCATCCGCGAAATCAAGGACGGGAACACAGAAGTTTTTGCGGAATTGATGAATCGTTATCAACGTAAACTGTTATCATTTATTTATCATATGTTGAAAAATTCCCAGTTGGAGCTATTAGCAGAAGATTTATGTGCAGAGACATTTTACAAGGCATACCGAAGCCTGCATACATTCCGGGAATCAGATGCTTCCTTCTCAACTTGGCTGTATACGATAGCCCGCAACACCGTGTTAAGCGAGCTGCGTAAGCAGAGAAGCATTCAAGTCTCGCTTGATGAGGAGCAAGGAATCATTCCGGAAGCGCCTAAGGAAGCGGCGCCTGAGTATGCATTGCTGCGGCATGAAAAGGTAGAATTGGTGCGTGAGGCAATAAGCAGGTTGCCTGACAAACAGCGCTCTGCTCTCATTCTTCGAGAATACGACCAACTGGACTATCAAGAAATCGCCCAGGTATTGGGGCAGACCGTAAGTTCGGTTAAATCGTTGTTGTTCCGGGCTCGAGCCAGTGTGAAGATACAGTTAGAACCATACATAAAGGAGCCCGGTCTTGAAGGGATGAACTAACATGAAATGTGCGGAAGCGCTCGAATGGATATCGAACTATGTCGATATGCCTGTTGACGATCCGCAGCGTGAAGCTATCGATCATCATCTGAAAGGATGCGAAGCGTGCGCGGAACAGTTCGCAGTATGGTCTGCGAGCATGGATTGGGTGGAAGATGAAGCTGAGTTGGAGCTTGATGCGGAACGAACAAGCAGCTTAGCGGCGAGTCGTGTTATGGATCGCATATATGACGAGCAGCAATGGCTAATGCCTGTACATAGACGTTCTCATGCGTTATCCCTGCGCTCACGTCAAGTGATAGCGGGGATTATCGCTTTTTGTATGGCCATGTTCCTCTGTGCTCTCGTCTTTCTCCTTATCCGCAATGAGCAGTCAAATATCAATGCAGTTAGTGGGGTATTGCCGACTGCGCTGGCGGGCAGCGAGCATTCTGGATTAGATACGTTTACTATAGAATTGCCAGTGGCGAGTAATGTAGGAGAACCGGCCATTTTGCATGTTGTCCCGACAATTCCCCATTATTGGATTGCATTGTCGCTGTTCGGTGTAACTTTTGCATTGCTGCTATTGAACTGGTTGACACGAGTGCGTCAATAACAGAGGGATGAAGGAGTTACAATGAATCAGCATATAGGATTAGTGCGCCATGGGTTAACAGATTGGAACGCTCAAGGGAAGATACAAGGACAAACGGATATACCATTGAATGAGACAGGACGGAAGCAGGCGGCATTGCTTGCAGAGCGCCTTGTACGAGAACGTGCCCCATTTGATTATGTAATATCCAGTGGCTTGCAGCGAGCAGAAGAAACGGCGTCGATTTTGGCAGATGCCCTTCACATTCCAATGTTGTCACCAGAAGCTGGGCTTCGTGAACGAGCCTATGGTCTTGTAGAAGGAACAACGCCAGAGGAGCGAGAACAGCGCTGGGGTGCAGAATGGCGGCAACTGGATCTAGGACAGGAAAAAGATAAAGAACTTCAACAGCGCGCAGTTCATGCGCTAGAGCACGTTGCAAATCAGCACAAGGGAGCTAATCTGTTAGTGGTCTCTCATGGGGGCTGGCTGGCACAATTGTTCATTGCTTTATTCGGCAGTTCGGGACAAGGGCATATCGGAAATTTGTCCTACTCGGTATTAGAAAAGCGGTCGGAAGGCTGGCACCCATTGCTTTATAATTGTATGGAGCATATTTGCCACCTTGATCTGCCGGCGAGGCCGCGATAGCGTCACATCATCGAAACAGCAGTTCGTTTTCACGTAATGTGGAAGCGAACTGCTGTTTTGTGTTTGAAAAGGAGTCAACCTTATAGGATTTATTGTTGCTGGACGGTGATTATACCAATTTCAATCGACAAGCTGATCGATGTTTTCTGCGTGAATGTGAATAAATATGATAAAAATTCCAATAATGAGTAATGGACATCGAGGATTCGGCACATTACGTCTGACGGAAACGGAGGTCATGCATGAATTTAGCGGATATGCTCAGTTACGCGGATATTAATCAGCTAACTCGAATTGCTCAGCGTTATGGGTGCGTCTGCAATGAACATTCCAAGCACGAGCTTATTCAATCTATTCTGTCTGCGTTGGGCAGGAGGGATGTGTTCGAACAGCATGTCAGCGAAATGACGCTAGAAGAGCTAAGATTCCTTAACTCGATTTTGTTTGACAGGCGCGCTTCATTTAGCTTAGAGGAATTGATTGCTCGAGTTCAGCAGACAAGGTTCGATTTGGATTCTGATGGAGGAGAAAAGCAGGCACATAATGCAGCTCCAATGCCCCATCCGCGAGATACGATTTCAAAATTTAAACACAGTGGATGGCTGTTCAATGGATGCTCGCATCAAACGAAATATTTGTTTCAGGTGCCGAGCGATTTGAAGCTGAGATTGATTGATGTACTTCGTCAGTCGTTCGCGATGCACTTGACAGAAACAGATACGCCTACATCCTATCGCGACGAAGATGGACGGATGGCGGAGGATGTGCTTCACCTTCTGAAATTCATCGAGAATGGGAATGTGATGCTGAATGCAGAAGGTGTAATGTACAAAAAAACACAGCAGCAGCTTCTCGATTACTTTGCTGTACAGGAAGCCCCAATTGCCCGAGGTGAATGGCGATTTGGATACGGGAGAAGGTTCCATGACTATCCGAACCGCATGTCGCTCCTTTATGATTACGCATTCTATCAAGGATGGCTGGAGGAGGGTGATGGGCGGTTAAGTTGTACGCCTAAGGGCTTGGAACGAGTGGCAAGCGGAGGGGTGGAGTCTTCTGCTTCGTTGTACCGGTTTTGGTTAAAGCTGTATAAAAACGCGATTCCGAATTTGCTGTCCATTGTGCACTGGATTCAGCTTTGCACCAAGCAATGGACAACGCTTGATTCGTTGGAGCGGGCGCTACTTCCGTTTGTACGTCCTTTTTTCTTCGATACGCCACAATCTGTATTTCGGCAGCGAATTATAATGATGCTCGTCCATTTAGGTGTCATTCGATTCGGCGAAGATGAGCAATATGGGTCAGTCATACAGACGACTCGCAGAGGGCAGCTTATTATTGATAGTGTGTACGTTGCTCATGAGGACAAAATTCAGTTAGAAGTTGACAAGCGGCATTCTCATTGATACGATTGGGCCAAAAATTTCCTTAGCTAGGCATATAAAAGGCTTGAGCTGTGTGGAAATGGTCAATCGGGAGGATGCTATCGTATGTACATACCTTATCAAGGCATATTGCCAGTTGTTGATGCTTCCGTATATGTGGCGGAAGGAGCCAAGCTGATTGGAGACGTGACGATTGACGCTGAATCAAGCGTTTGGTTCAATGCAGTCCTTCGTGGCGATATGGCCCCAATACGCATTGGCAAGCGGGCGAATATTCAGGATGGCGTTATTGGGCATGTCAACGCCAATCAACCGCTTTTCGTAGAAGATGATGTCTCTGTAGGCCACGGTGCAATTATACATGGCTGCCGAATAGGCTACGGTACATTGATTGGCATGGGGGCGATTGTACTGAACGGTGCCGACATTGGTGAATATGCTTTAGTAGGAGCAGGTTCTGTCGTAACAGAAAATAAAAAAATACCGGCCTATACTCTTTCTCTAGGTTCACCCGCAAAAGTCATACGCGAACTGACAGATGAAGATGTAGAGCGAATGAAACGGACAACTCAGAACTATGTGGTGAAAGGAAAGGAATATAGGATCTCTTAATCGTGTTGGTTGGAGGTGTATCCTATGGATAAAATGAAAGTATCGTATGAGGCGATGTTAAGCTTAACAGCGGAAATGATATGGGACAACGCCATACGGAAATACCGTACGGAAAAGATATACGAAGAAATCGATAAAGCACTCGCTACAGGGGATGAAACATCGTTCCGAACCTTGACGGACGAACTGAAAACATTGCAGTAACAGCTTATGTAAACGTCCAACAGGATACCTTATGCACATTTATGGAATGAAGAGCGCAGCATTGCGGTTCTTCATTTTTTTGTTTATTTCAGTATAATGGTAAGGAATGACTAGGTAAATGATGGGGGAATCGTCATGAAATTTAGTGAATTAACGGAAGAGCAATGGGAAGAATGGGGGCCATATTTGGACACTTGTATTTTACCGGTCACAGGATTGAACGGCAGTGAATCTCCAATTGAGGCTGGCAATCGTCTCGAGAAACTGCGTGACTGGCTCGATGGGATCGAAATTCCTTTCCGAGGCAGAACAGTAACCTACCCTGCCTATCACTTTGTGTCTGAAAAGCTTGCTGATGATGAGTTGAACCTGTTGAATGGATTATGTTCGAGGTTGCGGAAGCAAGGTTTCGCATACATTGTCGTCGTCTCGGCACAGCTTCCTATTACAGGGGATAAGCTGCCGGAAGCGGATCTGGTCATTACACCGGCTGAAATGATGGCAGAGGATGCTGGAAATGCCTGCGCTGCGATGAAGGCACTTGTGCAAAATATGTGGACCACCACCCAAACTTCAGGATAAATGTGACAATATTCAAACATTTCACCCAAGAAAAAAGGTTCATTCTGGTAATTATATTGGTAAATTCTTGACGCTTTCATAGTGCTGGGATATTATAGTGATGTCCTAGTTTGAATGTGATTATCGTCATAGCAAGCTCTCAGAACGGTTGTGTAAAGGGGGGTTAGACAGTATATGAGTAAACTGCAGAATAACGAGCATCCACCTAAAAAGCCGCGAAAAGAAATGTCCCGTCGACAATTTCTTACATACACGCTGGGTGGGGCAAGTGCTTTCATGTTCGTTGGTCCTACTCTGCCGATGGTTCGGTTTGCAGTTGATCCACTGCTTCAGAAGAAGTCAGAAGGAGAGTACATTAAGGTTGCTGAAGTGAGCAAGATTACAGAATCGCCGACTGAATTTACTTTTGAAATCAAGCAGGTCGATGGCTGGTATGAGAGTACTCCAACGCTCACAGCATGGATAAGCAAGGATAAGGAAGGCAATATATTTGCGTTGTCTCCAATATGCAAGCACTTAGGATGTACAGTTGACTGGAATAAGAATCCGGCTTTCAAGGATCAGTATTTTTGCCCGTGCCATGGCGCGCACTATACAAAAGAAGGCAAGCAGCTAGCCGTTGCTCGTGCACCGCTCGATGAGTACAAAGTGCAGGTTAAGGATGGCTTTGTATACTTGGGCGATATCATAGCGAACCAACACGTGCAATAACGAGGAGGCGTAAATAACAGATGTTTAAAGGTGTTTATAACTGGATTGACGAACGTCTGGATATAACGCCGATGTGGCGCGATGTGGCGGATCATGAGGTGCCTGAGCACGTTAACCCTGCACACCATTTTTCTGCGTTCGTGTACTGTTTCGGTGGCTTGACGTTTTTTATTACGGTCATTCAGATTCTGTCAGGTATGTTCCTGACCATGTATTATGTCCCTGATATTGTGAACGCATACTACAGTGTCGAATATTTGCAAACGAAGGTTGCCTTCGGTCAAATTGTTCGCGGTATGCACCACTGGGGAGCAAGCTTAGTTATCGTTATGATGTTATTACATACGCTCCGTGTGTTCTTCACAGGTTCCTATAAGGCACCGCGTGAAATGAACTGGGTAGTCGGCATGCTCATCTTCTTCGTCATGCTGGGACTTGGATTCACGGGTTATTTGCTTCCTTGGGATAACAAAGCTTACTTTGCTACCAAGGTCGGCATGGAAATCGCGGATACCGTTCCATATATCGGTCCGTACTTGAAGGAATTGCTGCAGGGCGGCACAGTCGTTGGAGCGCAGACACTGACTCGCTTTTTCGCGATCCACGTGTTCTTCCTGCCGGGCGCACTTCTTGCCTTGCTGGGAGCGCATTTCTTCATGATTAGACGCCAAGGCATTTCGGGACCGCTATAAGGGAGGAGGAAACGAGATGGCACATGGAAATTCAAATGATGAAAAAGTCGTTTACGTTGGCGACTCGCGTGTAAAGAAGAGAACAACACCAGTGAAGCAACCGGATTATTCCTCGTATCCGGGAAAATCCGAAGCCTTCATTCCGAACTTTTTGCTGAAGGAGTGGATGGTTGGTTGTGTGGCACTGGTAGCCTTTCTGGTACTTACGATCTCAGAGGCTGCTCCGCTTGGATATCCAGCGAATCCGAATAACGCAGCGTTTGTTCCGATTCCAGACTGGTATTTCTTGTTTCTTTATCAATTTTTGAAATATCCTTATGCGTCAGGCAGCTATGTTGTTATCGGTACAGTATTGATTCCAGGTTTGGCTTTTGGCGGGCTTCTGCTCGCTCCGTTCCTAGACACAGGGAAAGAGCGCAGATTCTATCGCCGTCCAATCGCTTCCTCGATGATGATCGTAACGCTGCTCGCTTGTGTATATTTAACAAGAGTAGCCTGGACTCATTATGAGCATGAAATGGCAGATAAAAATATGATTCCTGAGCATATCGAGCGTGAGGAGAAGGCACGAGAGGCTGCCCAGAAGGGCGAGGCTTCAAGCCAACCGAAGCCAAGCAAAGGCATTGCAATCGTTGAAAAAGACGATCCTGCTTTTGCGAACATGAAAAAGGTCGGCTGCTTAAGCTGTCACGCTGTTGATATGAAGGGAGCTGCTGGACCTGCGCTTGTCGGCATTGGCGATAAGCTCAGCAAGGATGAGATCCTATCGGTCATTAAGGACGGTAAGGGCGGAATGCCTTCAATGGTTGAGGCGGCTAAGAAGGAAGGCCTGAACGACCAAGATATCGAACATATTGCAGATTGGCTTTCCAAACAAAAAGCAGCACAATAAAATAGATTAATGTTAAAATAGACCTGACTGTATCCGTGCAGTCAGGTCTTATTCTCGTATCAGGCTGATTTTTACCATACTAGATTGAATTGACTCACACACTATTACTTATTATCGGAATAGGGGTAATTATGAACTTGTTGTCATTGATGAGCACACGTTTTCTTTCGCAACGATGGGTATTATGGATGTTGTTTTGGAGCAATCTTGTAGGTACAATCTACGGTTACTATTGGTATAAAAAGCAGTTGATTTATACGTGGGAGCATCACCCTGCATGGCAAATTGTTTTCGTTCCTGATAGTCCAACGGCAAGTTTATTTTTTACGATCAGTATTGGATACCTATTGTTCAGACCGCGTCCGCGAACGGTTGTCGGGATGACCATAAAGCGGATCATTGAGGCGCTAGGTGTAGTTACTTCTATCAAATATGGAATATGGGCATGCGTCATGATTGTAGCTGGAGCTGCTCTAGGTTCTCCAATGGTATGGCAGGATTGGATGTTGATTGGCTCTCATTTGGTAATGGCTGTTGAAGGACTCTTGTTTGTTCGATTGTTTGCCTTTGGAAGCGCAGCAGTGACAGTGGCAGCTTGCTGGACTTGGCTTAACGACACGGTTGATTATAGTGCGGGTGTCTATCCTTGGCTTCCGTATCCACTAATTGAGAAATTGGGTGCAGTATGTGTCTTTACATTCGCTTGGACCGGCATTAGTGTAGCAATGACATGGCTGGCAATGCGATATCGAGATCATCGCACAACAAAATCAGAGGAAACCATGTTCTAAATGTGGACATACCCCCATACGATGATGGGGGAGGGATGTACATGCGTGCGGTATTTGTTTTTTTTAGTATGATAAGCTTCTTATGGTTGACCGATCCAATGTCAGCCTTATCTCGTAATGAAGCTGGCACTGCCCCAACTGCAAGCGAGAACTGGAAGCAGCTTGACAGCTATGCGGAACAATTGTATCGGGCCAGTGTGGCGGGAGAGCTGGAGCAGGTGCAGAAAACAATATATGCGATGGGCAAGCTGTTCACGGAAACTACGTTCAATGGTGCAACGAGTGTGGAAGGAGTACGGGCGCTTAGTGATGCCATTGTGCAAGTCAAGCGAATATTGCCTTCTATACAATTGAAGCAAGAGGAACTGATGCGTGCAACGGCAAGACTGCGGCTTGCTGCGGATGCCTTGGCTCATCCTAAGCAAGCAATGTGGCTGCAATACGAGCAAGTGCTTAGAGACGATATGACACGGATGCTATCTACAAATCAGAATAAAGAATGGATACCCTATGCCAATCGCTGGCTCGAGCATGTTGATCGTATCCGCCCTGCAGCTACGATTCAGCGAGATGTTCAAACGATTGAATTGATGGAATCATTAACTCAGTTCATTCGAGATTCTGCAAAGGGGAAGCACAGTCCCAAAGAAGCAAACGAGGCACTGAATAAACATGGCGACACGGTGTTGAGCCAGTTGTTCGGAACGGAAAAGGCGAACCCGACACTAGGCCCGCCAACGTATACGCCATTGCCTTTTCAGTGGATTTTTATGCTGGCCTTCATTGTATGTATGATGCTGGCTTATGTAGGTTTTCAAAAATACCGCTACGAGCAGAACGCAATTCGTCCAGGAAGCTTCCGCAATAAAAGGTAGCTAGATTGCAAAACAAGAAGTCTGACAAATAAGAAGAACTTCGTGCATCAGTAATTGGTGGCGAGTGGTGCAACTTTCTATATTTCCCCCAAAATAATAAGACCTCGAAATAGGTCGGACGGGAGTCTGGCTTACTTCGAGGTCTTATTCAGTTGGAAGCGGTTCGGTTATTCTTCCCGGAATCCTTCTCCAAGTACATCATGGACATCGTTCACAATGATAAATGCTCGCGGATCGATCGCTTTGACGATCGTTTTGAAGCGTCGAATCTCTGTGCGGCTAACTACACAATAGACCATTTGCTTCTGAGTACGGGAATATGCTCCTACAGCAGGGATAAGTGTGACCCCTCGTTCCATCTCCTTCGTAATGGCATCGGCAATCTCGCCAGAATAATCCGAGATGACGGTGAATGCTTTGGCAGCGTATGCGCCTTCTTGTATAAAATCAATGACGCGCGAGGAAATGAATACAGCGACAAGCGTGTATAAAATCTTTTCCTTCGGTATGTAGAACAAAGCGGCCCCAATGATGAATATATCGAGAATAAGAATAAATTGCCCCATGCTTATGCCAAGCTTGCGGTTAGCAATGCGGGCAATAATATCGACGCCCCCGGTTGTGCCGCCAAAGCGAAATACGATACCGAGACCTATTCCTACGGTGACACCTGCATACAATGTGGCTAAAATGAAATCATGCGAAGTTTGAAAGGGCTGGATCCAGTGCATGGAAACAGCTCGCTCGAACAGCCAGAGGAATAACGTAAGATTGAGAACTCCGTAAATACTAAGTGCCAACTGCTTAATGCCGAGGGCTCTCCAACCGATGATGAACAGAGGGATGTTCAGAGCCAGCGTTGAGATTGCTGGGTGGATGCCAGCAGCGTAATTCAGTAGAACGGTTATTCCTGTAACGCCGCCTTCCATT
This sequence comes from Paenibacillus sp. S-12, assembly GCF_030363895.1. Lineage (NCBI taxonomy): Bacteria > Bacillati > Bacillota > Bacilli > Caryophanales > Paenibacillaceae > Paenibacillus > Paenibacillus sp. S-12. Next base: position 4,980 of record NZ_JASIUF010000013.1, on the reverse strand, counting down.
AATTGATTGGGGAGAATGAAGTAAATTAAACCAAATGCAAAAATCGCTGTCCCAACCGTAATCGGAAGAAACGTATTCCAAATGCGTTGAACAAAGGTCGATTTCACGAGGATTCAGGCTCCTTTAGGCAGAATGTCTCTTTTTCGTTCCTAAGTATATCGGATTAAGAGGAAGATAAAAAGCATTTGTTTTCCAGACGGTGATACGATAACATAGTAGCAGAAAGTAAGGAAATTCGACACCCGCTTATAGGGAAACGGATTACATCCATTTCAATTAACTTTTGCTTGAATAAAGAAGGGGATCGTATGAAAAATCCAGAAATGAAGTCTTTCCTCACCTCACTGCGCAGCAAGCCATTGGCACAAATGCAGCAGGAAGTCGATGACTACATATCACAGTTCAAGGAAGGCTATTTCAGTCCGCTTGCGATGCTGGCCCGATTATCCGAGGAAGTAGGGGAATTGGCTCGTGAGATTAATCATCGCTTCGGTGAGAAGCCGAAAAAGGCTTCTGAAGAAGACAACTCCATTGAGATGGAGCTTGGAGATATATTGTTCATTCTATTATGTTTCTCGAATTCGCTAGGAATTGATTTGACGAAGGCGCATGATGCCTGCATGCATAAGTTCAATACCCGAGATGCAAACCGATGGACACGAATCGAGGATGAAACGTCGAATTAGTAAACACAGAAGCAATTTATATCGTTATAGAAGCAGTTGGGGGGAAATACAATGGAACGAATTCGCGTAGCCGTATCTGGCGCGGGAGGACGTATGGGAAGAGAAGTTGTGAAAATGGTGCTGCAGGACGAGTCCTTAGAGCTGGTTGCGGCGATTGCTCCCTCAGCGGGTGCTGTTGACGCAGGCATCTTAGTAGGAATGCCTGCCTGCGGGGTGACAACTACTGCAGATGTGGAGGAGACGCTGCAAAAGGTAGAAGCAGATGTCATGGTCGATTTCTCTATTCCCCAAGTTGTGATGAAGAATACTCTGCTTGCGATTGAGCATGGGGTTCGTCCTGTAATTGGTGCGACAGGCTTTCAGTCGGAAGAAATTGAACAGTTGATGCAATTGTGCGAGGAGAAGAGGCTAGGCGGGCTGATTGCTCCGAATTTCTCCATTGGTGCGATTCTAATGATGAGATTTGCACAGCAAGCAGCAAAATACTTCCCGGATCTTGAGATTATTGAGTACCATGGGGATCAGAAGCTGGATGCTCCTTCGGGTACAGCGGTTAAGACAGCGGAGCTCATCTCGCAAGTTCGGGCAGAGCATCGTCAAGGCAATCCGAATGAAGAAGAGCAGATCGAAGGATCTCGGGGCGGGTACTATAATGGATTCCGGATACACAGTGTTCGCTTGCCAGGCGTTTTCGCCCAACAAGAGGTCATTTTCGGCGCGTATGGACAATCACTCAAAATCCGCCATGACTCTTATGAGCGTGCAGGGTATATGCCAGGTGTGAATATGGCGGTCAAGAGAGTAATGAATCTTGAACAATTGATTTATGGCTTTGAGCATCTGCTTGAAGACTAATCAATTTTTTTAGGTTATATATGATTAGTTCCGAAGCATTTCCTACAAGGGGCTTTGGAGTAAATGTGCAGGGACACACAACGGAGGGATAGACATGCTAAACATCGCATTTATTGCACATGATCGCAAAAAAGATGAAATCGTAAACTTTGTTATCGCTTATGAAAAAGTGTTCCAGGGACATCGACTGTACTCAACAGGCACGACAGGCCTTCGAATCATGGAGCAAACAGACCTGGATATTCACCGCTTCCAATCAGGCCCATTAGGGGGCGATCAACAGATCGGTGCCCTTGTAGCTCAAAATGAAATGGACTTCATTATTTTCCTGCGCGATCCGCTCATGGCACAGCCGCACGAGCCGGACATTATCGCACTTCTCCGTCTTTGTGATGTACAGGGGATACCGGTAGCAACAAATATTGCGACAGCGGAAATTCTCGTTAAGGCACTTGAGCGTGGCGATTTCGCTTGGCGTGAATTGGCACATAAATATAAGCCGGGAATGGAAGAATGATGAATACTCTCGACATTCTTGCATTCGGAGCACATCCCGACGATGTTGAAATTGGAATGGCAGGAACAATTGCCAAGCATACGAAGGCAGGGTACCGCGTCGGCATTTGTGATTTGACTGAAGCGGAAATGTCATCGAATGGTACGGTAGAGCTGCGCAGGGAAGAAGCAGAGAATGCGGGGCGTATTTTGCAGCTTGCTGCACGCGATAACTTGCGGCTTCCTGATCGCGGCTTGCAAATGTGCAAGGAGCATATTGACGCGGTGGTAGCAGCTATCCGCAAATATCGACCCCGTATTGTTTTCATGCCATACTGGGAAGATCGTCATCCGGATCATATAGCATGCAGCCGCATCGTGCAGGAAGCAGTCTTCAATGCAAAGCTGCGGCGCTATATGCCTGAGCTGCCTGCTCATACCGTGGAACAAGTTTATTTTTACTTTATTAACGATGTTGCTGGTTCTCAAGTTCTGGTGAATGTGTCCGATGTATATGATCAGAAGCGGGAATCGCTTCAGGCTTATCGGTCACAGTTTATGAAGCCGGATCGTGACAATGACTTCGTTGCGACTCCATTAAATCAAAATTATGTGGAGCGGGTTGCAGCGAGGGATTCGCTGCTTGGTCAGACTCGCGGATATGAATATGCGGAAGGCTTTGTGCTCAAAGGCCCTTTTGCAGTGTCTCTCTTCTTGTAAGAAATCCGTGTGTATGAATGGCGAAAAGGGGGAACGGCTATGAACGAAGGTCTTAAGATCGGCATTACGTGTTATCCGTCGCTTGGCGGCTCTGGTGTTGTTGCGACGGAGCTTGGCAAACTGTTGGCTGAGCGGGGACATCAAGTACATTTTATTACACACAATATTCCGTTTCGCTTAGGTGCAAGCTTTCAGAAGAATATCCATTATCACGAGGTCGATGTTAACGATTATTATGTATTTCGTTATCCTCCTTACGATTTATCTCTGGCAAGCAAGATGGCACAAGTGGCGAACATGCAGCAGCTTGATTTGCTGCACGTTCATTATGCGGTTCCGCATGCGGTGTGCGCTTATTTAGCCAAGCAAATGGCTCATCCTGACTTAAAGGTAGTTACTACCCTGCACGGAACCGATATAACAGTATTGGCTCAGGACGAATCACTCAAAGATATGATTCGCTTTGCAATAAATCAGAGTGATGCGGTGACGGCGGTATCGAATGATTTGATTCAGGAAACAAGAGATCTGCTCGATATTACGAAGCCGATCGACCTTACGTATAACTTCGTAGATAAGCGCATTTATTACCCGCGGGAAGTGACACAGTTCCGTGCAGATTTCGCTTATCCGAACGAGAAGATTCTCATGCATATTTCAAACTTCCGTCCTGTTAAGCGGGTAAGCGACGTAGTCGATATATTTAATCTGGTTCAGGAACAGGTTCCATCACGCCTGGTGTTCGTGGGCGAAGGGCCTGATATGCCGAAGGTTCAATGCCGCATTCGGGAACTGGGCTTGGAAGATCGCGTACATTTTCTCGGCAAGCAGGATGAGATAGCACAGGTGATTTCACTGGCTGATGTGCTCCTGCTTCCGTCGGAGAAGGAGAGCTTTGGATTGGTGGCGCTGGAAGCGATGGCTTGCGGCGTTCCTACAATTGGTTCGGAAGCAGGAGGGATTCCAGAGCTGGTTACCCATGGCGACACGGGCTTTCTTGCTCCGATTGGTGACACAGCTGCGATGGCTAATTATGCAATTCGCTTGTTGTCTGATCCGCAATTGGCGCAGCGGATGCACGAGGCTTGTTTGCACCGGGCCCGCCATGTGTTCTGCAATGATCTGATTACATGGCAATATGAACAAATTTATTATCGTGTGCTAGGGAAGGATGCAATGGTTCCGAAGCCGGTATGCTGAGAGTTGCAGTTGTTTATCATACCGCCCTGGAATGCACGATTCGAATGCGCGCAATGGCTATTTCCGTTGCGCGCTCTTGTATGTTAGTGATGTAAGGAGGGTGGCGATGAGTGGCGGAGACCGAAATGTTGATAGCTTGGAAAATAAAACGCTATTCGAAGAAGCGGCACTGGTCATGCACTGCCTCCTGAATGCGGGATTCAGTGCCTATATGGTAGGGGGCTGTGTCCGCGATCCGCTAATCGGACGACCGGTATATGATGTGGACATCGCGACTTCTGCCCGGCCTGAGCAGGTCGTGGCATTGTTCCAAAAGGTCATTCCAACGGGGCTGCAGCATGGAACGGTAACGGTAGTGATGCCCCAACATACGTATGAGGTGACAACCTTCCGCAAGGAGACGGCGTACGAAGGCCATCGCCGGCCGGAGGAAGTCGAATTTATTGATGATTTGATCGAAGACTTAAGAAGACGGGATTTCACGATCAATGCGATGGCGAAGGATGTGCATGGGTTCATTCATGATCCATTTGGCGGGCAAGCTGATTTGAAGCAGCTCGTGATTCGATGTGTAGGCATAGCAGAGGAGCGCTTTCTTGAGGACGCGCTGCGCATGATGCGGGGGGTGCGCTTTGCGTCATTGCTTGGCGGCGTATTTGCCAAGTCTACCTGGAAAGCGCTGTGTGCCAACAGGAAGACGCTGTCGTTCGTAGCGATGGAACGCGTGCGGGACGAGCTGTGGAAGCTGACGGCAGGCCCGAATCCGGCTCGCGGATGGGCCCTGCTCGTTCGCAGTGGTCTCCTGGCGCATGCAAAGGAGCCGCTGGGAGCGCTGGCGTCGACCGAGGCAGCCTTGTGGCAGCCGCTGCTGTGTGCGCTTGGCCGTGTGGATACGGCTGAGAAGCGCATAGCGCTGCTGCTGCTTGGGCATGAGGTCGACGAAGCGGAGGCGCAGCGCATCTTGCAGGCGCTGCGCTGCTCGGGCGCGCAGCAGGACGCCATACTGGCCGTCCTGCGCGCGGAT
>NZ_JASIUF010000012.1:0-312419 GCF_030363895.1 Paenibacillus sp. S-12 | reverse complement strand
CCGGCGCGGGGATGCCCGGCTCGCGGCTGGCGGCACAGCCGCCTTGGCCGCGGCCGGGACACATGGCGGCGCAGCCAGCGCGTGGCGCCGCCCCTTCGCAGAGACCCTGTTCGCCGTCGGCGAGCAAGGTCTCTGCGATGCACTCGCCTGCCGCCGCACCCTACTGGGCGTTGGGGCGGCAGGCGAGCATACGGCTGCAATGCAGCCGTTCCTCCAGCATGGCGAGGCTTGGCTGGAGGACATTTCTGTCCGCGGCTTGCGCGATATTGCCCTGACGGGCGGAGATGTGCTGCAAGCCACGAAACGGACGGCAGGACCATGGCTGCGCCAATGCTTGGAGAGCGTATGGCTTTCCGTTGCATTAGGGGAACTTGTCAATCAACAAGAGGTTCTGCTTGACTACGTAAGGAAAGCGTGGAACGAACAATGAGTGACCAATTGCTTGCATGGTTCAAAGAACATCCTGATGAATTTATATCTGGCGAAGAAATTAGCCGTAGACTTGATATATCTCGAACTGCCGTATGGAAGCAAATTAATCGGCTTCGCTCGAAAGGCTATGAGTTCGAGGCTGTTCCGAAGCTGGGCTATCGGCTCGTTCAGATGCCAACTCGGCTTGATGAAGTGTCGCTGCTTGCAAAGCTGAAAACGAGCAAATTAGGTCATCAGCTTCGCATCATTGCCCGGACAGAATCAACACAGAATGAGGCGGCTGCGTGGGCACAGCAGGGGGCAGAGGATGGCGCTGTCATCATTGCGGAAGAACAAACAATGGGACGAGGACGCCACGGGAAAAGCTGGCACTCCCCCGCAGGCAAGGGGATATGGATGAGTTTGATCCTTCGCCCGCAAATTCCACTGCAATTCACACCGCATCTAACACTGCTTGCCGCAGTCGCTCTCTGTCGTGCAATGAAGCGAGTGACAGAGATTGAGTTGGGCATTAAGTGGCCCAATGATATTTTGCATGACAATAAAAAAGTTTGTGGTATCCTGACGGAATCCTCTGCAGAGGATGAGCGGCTCGTTCACGTCATTGCGGGATTTGGGATAAGTGTAAACTTAGATGCGCATGACTACCCGGATGAATTGAAGGCGATTGCGACATCTCTGAAGATCGCCTCAGGAAAGGAAATCGATCGCGCATCGCTGATTGCCGAGTGCTTATTTGAGTTGGAACAGTTGTATAAGCTGTATGTCGAGCAAGGATTTGCACCGATCAGAGCACTGTGGGAGGCGCAAAGCATAACAATCGGACGCAGTGTGACGGTAGGAACCCCGAATGGACCTGTCTCTGGGGTTGCACAGGGACTGGATGAAACGGGAGCGCTAATCCTGCTAGGTGAAGACGGCTGCTATCGTAAAATTTTTTCCGGAGATATTCATTTTACTGGATGAAAGACAGGATGATTTCTGGTATACTTAGTGTCGGCCTGGCGGTATCTTTCACAGAACCGCACCGGCCGTACACACAAGGACATAAGTGCATATCCTTGACGAACGTGTAGCACGTTTCTGCTCTGAGCCGAAGGGACCGAGACAGAAGGACGTCCGCTTGCGACCTCTTTTTTTCTTATGGACCCTTTTAGTGGAAACGCTAAAAGGTTTTTTTGTTTTGCACACACTAAGAAAAAACGTATAGCAGAATCTTCATGAATGAAAGTGATTGAGGATTCGAGCTAGACAACGTGAAAAGAGACGTTAAAGGAGATGAAAACAAAGAATGAACAAGCCAAAGCAGCCACTGAGTATTGTAAAAATGAAAACGATGAAGCAAAAAAGGGAACCGATCGCGATGGTGACCGCCTATGACTATCCGACTGCCCGACTGGCAGAAGAAGCGGGCGTCGACATCATTCTCGTTGGAGATTCCTTGGGCAATGTCGTGCTAGGCTATGACTCTACATTGCCTGTCACGATTGATGATATGGTATATCATTCCCGCGCAGTACGCCGGGGAGCGCCCAATACATTTGTCGTTACGGATATGCCGTTCATGACTTATCACAGCTCGGTAACGGATACGCTGAATGGAGTTCGCCGCATTATGCAGGAAGGCCATGCAACAGCCGTGAAGATGGAGGGCGGCGCTGAGATTGCTCCTATGGTAGAGGCATGTGTGAAGGCTGGCGTACCTGTACTGGGTCATATCGGTCTTACTCCGCAATCTGTGCATCAAATTGGGGGTTATCGTATTCAAGGCAAGACTATGGATGATGCGCAGAGATTGTTGGACGACGCGTTAGCCCTACAGCAGGCAGGAGCATTTGGAGTCGTACTGGAGCTTGTGACGGATGAAGTTGCAGCTTATATCTCGGAACGTCTCGACATTCCGACAATCGGAATTGGTGCTGGAGCCAAATGTGACGGACAAGTGCTCGTATTCCATGATATCGTGCGTTATGATGCTGACTACCGTCCAAAACGTTTTGTAAAAACATATGCGGACATCGGTACGACCATCCGAGAGGCGTTCTCTTCTTATGTAGAAGAGGTGAAGCAGCGCGCATTCCCTGCTCAGGAGCACGTTTTTGCCGCAGATGACGAATTAACAGGGCAGCTATACGGGAGCGGGAAGGTGCAGACACCATGATCACAGTTCATTCCATACAAGAGCTTAGAGACGCTCTGCGTCGCGCCAAGCTTGAACATAGACGTCCGGACGGAGATCCGGCCATAGGCTTCGTTCCAACAATGGGATATTTACATGATGGACATGCAAGCTTGTTAAGCCAAGCTCGCAATCAGTCCGATGTTGTAGTGCTTAGTATTTTTGTCAATCCGATTCAATTCGGTCCAAATGAGGACTATGAGAAATATCCTCGCGACGAAGAAAGGGATCTTGCGGTTGCCAAGCAGCATGGTGTAGATATTGTATTTATGCCAACGCCTGACATGATGTATCCAACACCTACCAAGACGAAAGTGCATGTTGATGATATTACGGGTCCGCTCTGTGGAGCAACGCGTCCCGGACATTTCGACGGCGTTACAACTGTTGTGACCAAACTGTTCAATCTTGTTCAGCCCAATAAAGCCTTCTTCGGGATGAAGGATGCACAGCAAGTAGCGGTAATTCAGCGCATGGTGGCGGATTTGAATTTCCCAGTTGAAATTGTTCCTTGCCCGATTGTGCGTGAGGAAGACGGATTAGCAATGAGCTCGCGCAATGTGTACTTGTCAGAGGCAGAACGGTCACAAGCACTCGTGCTGTCACGTTCTCTTCGTCAGGTTGACAGTTGGCTGCAGAATAACCCAAAGCTGACTGCGCCAGAGCTTCAGCAGAAAATGAGGGAAATGATTGCAGAACAGCCGCTCGCAAGTATTGATTACGTGGAAATATTAAGCTTCCCGCAGCTTGAATCGGTATCCCCGGACATGCCGCTGGAGCAACGTGATGGCAATATTCTAATTGCACTGGCCGTTAAATTTGGACGGACAAGATTGATTGATAATCGCATGTTAACTCATGGAGAGTAGGGGGGCTATCGCATGATGCGCGAGATGATGAAATCGAAAATTCACCGTGCGACAGTAACGGAAGCGAATTTGAACTATGTTGGGAGCATTACGATAGATGAACACTTAATGGAATTGGCTGATATTTGGCCGAATGAAAAAGTTCAGATCGTAAACAATTATAATGGAGCACGCTTAGAGACTTATGTGATTCCAGGACCTAAGCATTCAGGCGTTATTTGCTTAAATGGCGCAGCAGCTCGACTTGTACAGCCTGGGGACAATGTTATTATTATTTCTTACGCATCCATGACAAATGAAGAAGCGCGTCAATACAAGCCTAATATTGTGTTTGTAGACGGAGGCAACAAGCCTGTTGAAGTGATGAACCTGACTGAGGAGCATTCGACGATTCGCTAAGCTTCAAACGCATAGCTCACGTTGGCTGGATTACCTGTGGCTTTTTAGAGGACGTAATTGTTTGCTTCGCTTCGTTTGACAACGGAAGCCAGTACACGGGAATCGTTGGGGCACCGAATGAAAATTAGCTCTGAGACAAACAATGAACCTGAGCCGGTAAGACAACGATACGCAACACTCGTGAAGGTGGGATGGAATCGTGCTGCAACATGTATTCGAGACCATGAATGAACTGTTGGATGAAGTGATTGCCAAATACCCGCATGCTAAGGGAAAGCAAAAGCAAGAGCTCGAGCATCAAGTGTCGCTGCTTCGCTCCATGAGTGATCATATTGTAGAGGAGTGGCTGCGCTTTGAGGAGCGCTTGTCCCTGCTGAGACCAAAGGCAGGCAAGGGTAGCACCGTACCCTCACAGCCATGCCCAGTAAAGGATAGTAAAATAACCTTACCGGATTATGGGGATCCGTACCAACGGGGCCAAGGGTATTACTTGCTTATGATGTATAAGGAAGCGGTTCCGTTCTTGGAGCAGGCCGCAAAGCTTCACCCGGAAAGTATCGAAGTGCGCGCTTATCTGGCGATGTCACACCTGCATTTAGGAAATTGTCAGGAAGCAGGTCATCATTTTCAGCTTATTATTCCTTTAACTGACAACAACAGCATGAAGGCGATAGCGTGCAATGCGCTAGGCTGTATTCATGCGAAGCAGCATCAATTTGCGCAAGCCAAGGCATGGTTCCAAAAAGCGCATGAACTGGATCCAACATTACCTGAACCCATTATGAATTTGAAGGTATGCCAGTCGAAAAGCGGGCAATTGGAATTAGGCGGCGAGCACATGATGCATATCCAATAACATGCATGTGAAATCAATTGTCATGACATCGGAGGGGAACATTTGTGTGGGAAAAAATACGCACAGATGTTTCCCTCTAGTCATTTCCAAACGACCGAACATCTGTTATGCTAAGAACAGAAATTGTGAGAGGAAAGGCTATTGAGATGAGATTTGCTGTTTTGGATTTTGAAACGACCGGCAATCAGCCGAACGATGAAATAATTCAAATCGGTCTGGTCATTCTTGGCCATGATTTGAAGATAGAACGCGAATATCATACGCTTGTTCGACCAACCGTCCCAATACCGGAATTTATATCGCAGCTTACAGGCATTACCGAGGAAGATGTGAAGGACGCTCCCGATATTGATGATGCAATGACTGGGCTTGTTCCTTTGCTAGGGGATGTTGTATTGGTTGGCCACAATGTGGCCTTTGATTATCAATTCCTGTGCCGGGCGTTGGAGCAGACGGGGTATTTGCCATTCACAGGTCGTATTTTAGATACGATTGAACTTTTGCGTATTTTGTTCCCTTCACTGCCTTCCTTTCAGCTTGGTTCTGTGTCGCATGAAATGGGTGTTGTTCATGACCGACCGCATCAAGCAGACAGTGATGCAAGAGCAACAGCAGATATATTTATACGCTGTCTAGAAGCGATTGACCAGTTGCCACTGTTAACGCTGCAGCGTGTAGTCGATGTATTCGGAGATCATGAGGAACGTGACTTGAAGTGGCTGCTGGCTGAGAAGCTTCAGGAGCGCGAGGTGTCCGATTGGACGGAAGAAGAAGGGTACCATCCGTTTCGGCAGTTGACATTGAAGCAGGCGGATTGGACAGAGACGGAACCGCCGCGTGACTCGTCAGCAGTGAATCCGCTTAAGGGGGTCACTTTCGCCCAATTCCTTGACCAGGTGAAGACGAATCTAGCCAACCGCTTGGATAATTATGAACCTCGCGAGTCGCAGGAACAGATGTTCAATGAAGTCATGGAATGTTTCGAGCAAGAACATCACCTGCTTATCGAAGCGGGTACAGGAACCGGAAAATCATTAGGATACTTGCTTCCAGCCATATATCAGAGTGTTTCTCAAGAAAGCAAAGTGATTGTTAGCACACACACAATCAATTTACAAGAACAGCTCAGACAACGTGATTTGCCGCTTTTGGAGAAGATTGTTCCGGTTCCGTTTAAGGCATCGGTATTAAAAGGCCGCAGTCACTATTTGTGTTTGAGAAAATTTGAACATAAAATAGGTAATAGGGAGTATGTACATGCTCGCGATGATAGTCTGACAGCTGCCCAAATGCTGGTGTGGCTCAGTGAGACCGAACATGGAGATGATGAAGAGCTGCACTTCGTTCATAAAGGTGCTGACTTCTGGGATACCGTTGCCAGTGATAGTGATTCTTGCTTGAATCGCGCATGTCCTTGGTTCCGTCGGTGCTTCTACCATCGGGCGAAGAATGATGCGAATTTATCAGACATTATCATCACGAACCACTCGTTATTATTTACGGATGTCATTGCAGAGCATCGTTTGCTTCCTGCCTACGAGCAGCTTGTTGTAGACGAAGCACACCACTTTGAAGAGACGGCCGGCAAACACCTAGGCATTCACTTGCAATATTTTTCACTCATTCATCCGTTGACCCAGTTGTTCAAGGATAGTAAAAACGGGGCGCTTGTGCTGCTGCAGCAGCGCCTTCGCTTGTCAGGCAATGAAAAGGCGCTTGTCTGGGCAGAAGGAATTGATAAGATGCTGACACAGCTCGTCGATGTCAAGGATCAGTGGGATCGCTTGCATGAGCAACTTTATCAGATGCTGCCTTCCATGAATGAAGCCGGTCAAGCGGAGGGCGGCCAAGCTGTGCTTAGGCTGCCGTCAGGTAATCGTCCTGAAGCCTGGAGCTCTATTGCGGAACTGGAAGGCGATATTCATACCCGCTTAAGCGACATTGTCCGTTCGGGGGAGAAGCTCGTTAACGAATGGAAGGATTACGATGATGACGAGGTTCAAGGCGTTACGGCAGACGTGACAGGTCTGTTCAAGGACATTGGGCAACTTCGTGATGAATTCCGGGAGTTTATGCAGGGCAAGGATGCGGATACGGTATATTGGATGGAAGGAAATCTCCAATATAAGCATAAATCGATGCAAATGTATGCCGTCCCTGTTGATGTGAGTGAGGCACTGAAGCGTTATTTCTTTGAGCCGAAGAAGAGTGTCATTCTGACATCAGCAACATTGTCTGTCGATAAATCGTTCCAGTTCGTGGCCGAACAATTGGGCTTGAAGGATGCAGAACGGGATGGGCGCTTGAACACTGTCATCCTTCCGTCACCATTTAACTACCGTGAACAAGCGCTTGTAGTCATTCCGCGTGACTTTCCGAGCGTAAAGGGGGCGTCAGACGCTAAGTTTAATATGACGCTGATGCAGTCACTGGCCGATGTAGCTAAGGTGACAGAGGGACGAATGCTTGTATTATTCACATCGTATCGCATGCTGCGGGATGTATATGAGCCGCTAAAGGAAGCGCTAAGCCTCCATGGCATTCAAGTGCTGGGACAAGGAATTGACAGCGGCAATCGAAGCAAGCTGACACGAAGGTTCCGAGAACAGCCGAACTCGGTGCTTCTTGGGACAAGCAGCTTTTGGGAAGGAGTAGATATTCCGGGAGATGCGCTGACCTGTCTGGCGATTGTACGACTTCCTTTCCAGCCGCCGAATCACCCGTTAGTGGAAGCAAAATGCGATCGCTTGAAGCGGATGAATCAAAATCCGTTCCGCAAATATTCTGTACCGCAGGCTGTTATCCGGTTCAAGCAGGGATTCGGTCGTCTCGTGCGCACAACGCAGGACAAAGGGATTGTAATCATTTATGACACCCGGGTTATTGAGACAAGCTATGGCAAACACTTTCTTTACTCGCTGCCTGGTCCAAAAATGGAGCATATGGCAACAGAACAACTTGTACCACGTATAGATACGTGGCTAGACCATAATCAAAGAGGTATTGGAGAGCGATGAGAGGAGCTTTTTTAGGATGAAAGCACTAAAAATATCAGAAGCTGTCGTTCGGCGCTTACCCGTATATTTACGTCACCTATTAGAATTGAAGCAGCGTGAAGTGCTCACAGTTTCATCTCAAGATTTGGGACAGAAGCTGAACTTGAATCCTGCCCAAATTCGAAAGGACTTGGCATACTTCGGCGACTTCGGCCGCAAGGGTATCGGGTATGATGTATCGTATCTTATTCAACAAATTCGGCATATTTTAAAACTCGATCAGGTAATACCTGTTGGACTTGTCGGCGCAGGTAAATTAGGGCACGCCCTTTGCAACTACACCGTATACTTGAAAGATAATATGAAAATTGTTGCTGTGTTCGATGCTCAGGAGTCCAAAATTAACACTGAGATTAACAATTTGAAAGTTCAGCCCATGTCTGATCTCATTCCTACGGTTCGTGAAAAGCAAATTCGCATCGGAATCATTACGGTGCCGGCTACGGAAGCACAGCATGTTGCGGATCAATTTGTAGAGGCCGGGGTAGAAGCCATTTTGAATTTCGCGCCTGTCATCTTGAGAGTGCCGCCGAATATTCGGGTTCATACAGCCGACTTCACGACGGACTTGTTCAGTTTGGCGTATTATTTATCTGATAATGGAAAGGAAGTACCTGCCGAATGACACATCGAATCATTATTAAAAACGGCATATTTGCCGACTTGTCTCCAACTGCGAAACAATCCTCCTTCCATGGATTCATGGTCGTGGAAAATGATCGCATCGTTCATCTGGGAGCTGATTTGCCTGAGCAATACACATCTGAAGGTGCAGAAATCATTGATGGCAAGGGATTGTTCTTTATTCCAGGACTTGTGAATACACATGGACATGCTGCGATGTCTTTGCTGCGCGGATATGGTGATGACCTTGCGCTTCAAACGTGGCTGCAGGAGAAAATGTGGCCGATGGAAGGTAAGTTTACGGCTACGGATGTGTACTGGGGAACGGCGTTGTCGGTTGTTGAAATGTTGAAGGGCGGTACGACAACATTTGTTGATATGTATGATTACATGGATGAAGTGGCAAAGGTAAGTGAGCAATCTGGAATCCGTGCATCACTCATGCGCGGAGCGATTGGCTTGTGTCCGGAGGATGTACAGCGGGAGAAGTTGAATGAAGCGATCCAGTTCGCGAAGGATTGGAACGGGAAGGCAAATGGCCGCATTCGTACACTGTTGGCGCCACATGCGCCGTATACTTGCCCGCCATCCTTTATCGAGAGCTTTGTTCAGGCTGCGCATGATTTAGATTTGCCGCTTCATACTCATATGTCAGAAACGAAAGCTGAAGTAGAGCAAAATGTGAAGGATTATGGAATGCGTCCGGTAGCGCATCTCGAGAAGCTTGGCTTCTTCTCACGTCCTTCCTTCGTCGCTCATGGTGTTCATCTGACAGATGAGGAAATAGAAACGCTTGCGAAATATAATGTGGCGGTGTCTCACAATCCAGGCAGCAACTTGAAGCTGGCGAGCGGCGTTGCTCGCGTAACTGAGCTGCTTCGTGCAGGTGTTGTAGTATCACTTGGTACCGACGGACCGGCAAGCAACAATAACCTTGATATGTTTGAAGAAATTCGACTCGCCGCCCTGATCCATAAAGGCGTGTCCGGTGATCCGACTGCTATTCCTGCAGCAGAGGCACTGCGCATGGGAACAATCTATGGTGCGAAGACAATTCGTGTTGACGATATTGGCGCGCTTGAAGTGGGAATGAAGGCTGACTTTGTTGCAGTTGATATTGATCAGCCTCACTTTATGCCTCATACGGATTTGGTATCCCATGTTGTATACTCGGCATCTGCCAAGGATGTCAAGCATGTATGGGTTGATGGAAAGCAGGTTGTGAAGAATGGCGAATGCCTGACGATGGATGAGGAACGAATCCTTCATGAGGCGCAGCAATGCTTTGAGAGCTTGCTTGCAAGATAGGCAGGAGGAGAGTTCATGCAGAGAAGACGCGTACGCCGGAGATCGCATTGGAAATGGCTGATACCGGTACTCGTTCTCTTGTTTCTAGTCGGATTGTTCTTCGCCTCTTATCAGTATGTGCAATATATTAATAAGGATGAGCGAGTAAAAGAAGCGGAAATTGTGAAACGGGCGAATGAGGCTGTTAAGCTTGCAAGTGTGACTGAAGTGGAGAAGGGGGTTTGGGATCAAGTTGTATATACGGTTCGGGGAACTGACGAGCAAGGTCAGGAACATATGATTTGGGTGCTCCCGGATAAGGTAAACCTAATGACTTCTGCAGAAGTAACCTCAAAGGAAACGATTGAGGGGAGAATTGAAGCGCAGTACCCGGATGCAGATGTGATCCGAATTACTCCTGCTTATAAGGATGATCAATATTTATGGCAGGCTTTAGTCAAACGAAAAGATGACCAAGGCGTTGTCCATTATTTCTATCATTTTTATACATTTGCTAACGGTTCGCCTACAGGTGATATTTATACGCTGCCTAATAAATAGCATATTCGACGAATGATCTTGAAGCGCTGCTGCTTCGTTTGTGCGTACATGAACACATGTACATCAGACGGAGGATGCAGCGCTTTTTTATTCCTGGAACAAGTTCGATGGCAATCATGGTACACTTTACATTCAGAGATAGTGCAGTATGTATGATATACTCATGATATATCAAAGAGAGAACATTAGGGGTATATAATATAGATTAGCAACAGGAGGTTTCAGCATGGCGAAAAAAATACGTATTGTTCCTACCTTGCTCATT
Organism: Paenibacillus sp. S-12; assembly: GCF_030363895.1. Taxonomy (NCBI): domain Bacteria; kingdom Bacillati; phylum Bacillota; class Bacilli; order Caryophanales; family Paenibacillaceae; genus Paenibacillus; species Paenibacillus sp. S-12. The sequence goes on along the minus strand of NZ_JASIUF010000012.1, from coordinate 301,891 downwards.
ATGTTGATTACAGCTGTTGCTTTGTTCGGTGGTTGGGCATTTTATGAACGCAGCTTCGTAAAGCAGCCTGTAGAGCGAGTGCTCAAGCAGCATGCTGAAATTACGCAGTATGATGTAAAGTGGGATCCCGATACATTGCAAGTAAAGCTGAAGACCAAGAACGGAACAAATATTAGCAGCTTGGTTGAACAAGTATCAGATGAATTGCAGCAAAATTCGAGCGGTAAGAAGATTCAACTCGAATATTGGAATGAGCAAAGCACGCCGAATATCGATCAATTATGGTCACGGGCCATGTTCGATGTAGCTGAGGCGATGGTTCATCAGAAGTATAGTGACATTCCCGTACGATTGAAGGAGCTTCAACAGCAGCACCCAGGCATTCAGATTCAAACCGAAATGGATGCTCGTTATGTCTATATTCAACTCAAGGATGGGCAAGGAAGCAAGACAATTTTGCTTCCATTGCAAGCATCGCCTGTGGGGGTGTGGCCTAATGAAAAAGCAACGGCAATCCGTTCGTAGTTGGGAATTGGCATTGGGGATTGTAATCCCAGCCATACTATTTATTAGCTATCTTGGTGTGAATATTTGGCCGATCGTAGCAGCCGCCGTCGCGATTACTGTTCTTCTGTTCTTTGTGAATCGGAGAGGGCAAGCAGGTATGACACGTTCATCCGGACGTGCAAAAGCAGGCCAAAGTCATATTAGTGCGATGAGTTTTGAGAAAATAGGCGGGCAGGACAGAGCAAAAAATGAATTAATTGAGGCGCTTGATTTCTTAGTACGACCTGATGATATTCGGAAGTTTGGGATTCGTCCGTTGAAGGGAATATTGTTGACAGGCCCTCCAGGAACGGGGAAAACATTGATGGCCAAGGCTTCTGCTCATTATGCAGATGCCGTGTTCATTGGCGTATCAGGCAGTGAGTTCGTCGAAATGTATGTCGGCGTAGGGGCTGGCCGTGTACGTGAACTGTTCAAGGAAGCAAGACAGCGCGCAGAGAAAGAGAAAAAGCAGAATGCAGTCATTTTCATTGATGAGATTGACGTCATTGGTGGTAAGCGTGAAGGCGGGCAGCAAAAAGAATACGATCAAACGCTAAATCAGCTGTTGACGGAAATGGATGGCTTATATACTGATGAAGAGCCACGCATTCTTGTGATGGCAGCAACGAACCGCAAGGAGATGCTGGACAGTGCACTGCTGCGACCTGGACGCTTTGACCGCCATATTCAAGTCGATATGCCGGATAAGAAAGGGCGCAAGCATATTTTGGAGCTGCACGCCGCTAACAAGCCGCTTGCGGAAGAGGTCAGTCTGGATCGAATCGCAGAGGAAACCTTTGGCTTCTCAGGCGCTCAATTAGAAAGCGTGCTTAATGAGGCTGCCATTTATGCGATGCGTCAACGGCAAGAATCCATTACGATGGAACATCTTTCCCTGGCGATTGATAAGGCGTTGCTAGGAGAGAAAAGCGACCGAGAGACAAATGAAGAGGAACGTCGTCGCGTGGCTATTCATGAGCTAGGCCATGCAATCACGGCAGAGCTTGTCCGACCGGAAAGCGTTTCACAGGTAGCTCTCAGCCCGCGCGGTCAAGCATTAGGGTACGTTCGACATCAGCCTCAAGGGGATCGTTACTTATATACGAAGCCGTTCCTTGAGGAGCAGATTATGATAGCGCTAGGCGGCTCGGTAGCAGAGGAGCTGTTCTACGGCAATCGCAGTACAGGCTCTCAGGGAGACTTCGATCAAGCACTCAATATCGTGGAGACGATGGTGAATGCTGGTTTAACTAATCTAGGCATCGTTCGATTGAAGCATCTCTCGCCAGATGTCTTGACAAATGAAACGCAGGCGATTATGGTAGATTTGACCTATCGAACGCGTGAATTGTTGGAGAAGCACCGGGATGCTTTTGAGCGATGTTTGCAACACCTTTTGGAAGAGGAATTAGTAAACGGAGATACGTTCCGGTGTCTATTATGTGACAAGAAACAATTACCAGCGTGAATTCACGCTGGTTTTTCTTTTTTGTTTCCATATTCATGATAAGATAAGGTGAGGTACCTATGCACTGATAACGAAACCATCATCTCGGGTACACTATGCAGAGCATAGCAACAGGAAAGGTGGAAGAAACCATGTTTTTCAAAAAGATCGGCGTCATCGGCGGCGGTACAATGGGCCAAGGCATTGCAGAAATGCTTGCTGTCAAAGGCTTGGACGTGCTGTTGGTGGAGCAATCGCCGGAGAAGCTGGACCACGCGTATGAAATGATTGAAACAAGCCTGGACAAGCAGCTTGAGAAATGGGCTATCACACAGGCGGAAAAAAAGTTAATTCTTTCGCGCATACATAAGGTGACGCATCTGGCGGAGCTGAGTGCATGCGATATGGTAATTGAGACTATATCTGAAGATCTGGAAGCGAAGAAATTGGTCTTTGCTGAACTGGATCGCGTATGCCCAAGCAACATTATTTTGGCAAGCAACACATCGACACTGTCCCTGACAGAAATGGCAAGCTCAACGAAGTATCCTGAGCGTGTTATTGGCATGCACTTTATTCATCCCGTTTCGAAGGTTGACCTTGTCGAAATTATCCGCGGGTTAAAAACCTCTGACGAAACATTCAATGAAACGAAGCGCTTCGTCGAAGAGGTTGTACAGAAAAAAGGAATCATGGTATTCGAGTCTCCGGGCTTCGTGACGTCTCGTTTGATCTGTCTTTTGATTAACGAGGCTTTGCACGTTCTGCAAGAGGGCGTAGCGTCTGCCGAAGATATCGACAATGCAATGAGAATCGGATATAATTTCCAATACGGGCCTCTTGAGATGGCAGACCGCTTTGGCTTGGATTCGATACTGGCTGCTATGGAACGCATGTTCCGCGAGTTCGGCGATATCAAATACCGTCCGTCCGTATTGTTGAAAAAGATGGTGCGCGCTGGCCACCTCGGCGTGAAATCGGGCGTCGGATTTTTCAAGTATGATAAGGATGGGGATAGACTATGAAAATACTCGTAATCAATGCAGGCAGCTCCTCACTCAAATATCAGCTATATGATATGAAGGACGAATCGGTACTGGCAGCAGGCCGCGTGGAACGTATCGGGATGGATTCCTCCATTCTTATTCACGAACCGCATCACACTGACGAAATTACAGAAGTAAGCGAAATTCTTGACCATACGATTGCGATTCGTAAAGTATTGGACAAGCTTACAGATGCAAAGGTTGGCGTAGTTAAAACGATCAGCGAGATTGAGGCTGTTGGACACCGTGTCGTTCACGGCGGTGAATCATTCAGCAATTCCGTATTGGTTGACTCAGAAGTCAAAGCGGAAATCCGTCGTCTGTTCGATCTGGCTCCGCTGCATAACCCTGCTCACATGATGGGCATTAAAGCAGTTGAAACGAACTTGCCGGACGTACCGCAAGCGGTTGTATTCGATACTGCTTTCCATCAAACGATGCCTCAGAAGGCATACATGTACGCGATACCGAAGGTGCTATACAAGAAGCACAAAGTTCGTCGCTATGGCTTCCATGGTACATCCCATAACTATGTCAGCCAACGTGCGGCTGAAGTTGTTGGACGTCCGATCGAAGACTTGAAAATCATCACATGCCATATTGGTAACGGCGGCAGCTTGACAGCGGTTGAGGGCGGAAAATCGATCGACACATCGATGGGTATGACTCCGCTGGAAGGCTTGATGATGGGGACACGCAGTGGTGACTTGGATCCGGCTGTTGTGCCTTTCACAATGATGAAAGAAGATTTGACAGTCAATGAAGTCAACTCCATGTTGAATAAGCACAGTGGATTGCTCGCAATCTCAGGCTTGTCCAGTGACATGCGTGAAATTACAGATGCAATGGCTGAGGGCGAACCAAATGCAACATTGGCATTCGATATGTACGTATATCGCTTGCGTAAATACATCGGTGCATATGCAGCAGCGATGGACGGCGTTGATGTAATCGTATTTACGGCGGGTGTTGGTGAAAACTCTATCGTAATTCGTGAAGCAACATGCGAGAAGTTGACGTTCTTGGGCGTTGAAATTGATCCAGAGCTGAACAAAATCCGTTCGAAAGAACCGCGTCTGATTTCCACTCCAAATTCGAAAGTAAAAGTTCTTGTCGTTCCAACGAACGAAGAGCTTATGATTGCGCGGGATACATTCCGCCTTGTGCAAGAATCGAAATAATGCGTAAGGGAGAGAGCGATCGATGACGACGACTTGTGTCATCCGCGAAGTTAGCCGCCATGTAGGCGAAGAAATCCGTATGGGCTGCTGGCTGCACAACAAACGTTCCAGCGGCAAGATTCAATTCTTGCAGCTGCGTGACGGTACTGGATTTATCCAGGGTGTTGTAGTGAAAAGTGAAGTGCCGGAGGAAGTCTGGGAAGCGGCAAAAAGCTTAACACAAGAAAGCTCTATGTATGTTACGGGGACTGTTCGCGAGGAACCACGTTCCAAATCCGGATATGAGATGACTGTAACGAATGTGGAAATCATTCAAATTACAGAAAATTATCCGATTACACCGAAGGAACATGGTGTTGATTTCTTGATGGATCATCGTCATTTGTGGCTCCGTGCACCGAAGCAGCATGCCATTTTGACAATCCGCGGGGAAATCATTCGTGCGGTTCAGCAATTCTTCGATGAGAAGGGCTTTACACTGGTGGATCCACCAATTCTTACGCCATCCTCTTGCGAAGGAACAACAGAATTGTTCCATACGAAATACTTCGAAGAAGATGCGTTCCTGACGCAAAGTGGCCAGCTGTACATGGAAGCAGCCGCAATGGCGCTTGGTAAGGTTTACTCATTCGGACCAACATTCCGTGCTGAGAAATCGAAGACACGCCGCCACTTGATCGAGTTCTGGATGATCGAGCCGGAAATGGCGTTTGTTGACCATGAAGAGAACCTGAAGGTGCAGGAGCAATTCGTTTCGCACATCGTACAATCTGTGCTGAACAATTGCCGTGCAGAGCTGGAAACACTCGGCCGCGATACGTCTAAGCTGGAGAAATGTGTAGCGCCATTCCCGCGCATTACGTATGATGAAGCAATCGCATTTTTACAAGAGCAAGGGTATGATATTCCTTGGGGTGAAGATTTCGGTGCGCCGCATGAAACGGCAATCGCTGAGAAGTACGAAACTCCTGTGTTTATCACGCACTACCCAACGAACATCAAGGCATTCTACATGAAGCCGGATCCAAATCGTCCAGAAGTCGTTCTGTGTGCGGATATGATCGCTCCAGAAGGCTATGGAGAAATTATCGGCGGATCTCAGCGTATTGACGATCCTGCCCTGATGGAAGAACGCTTCAAGGAACATGAATTGTCTCCTGAGGCTTACCAGTGGTATATGGATTTGCGTAAATACGGTACTGTTCCTCACTCTGGATTTGGTCTCGGTCTGGAACGTACTGTAGCTTGGATTTGCGGATTAGAACATGTTCGTGAGACAATTCCATTCCCACGCCTGTTATATCGTTTATATCCATAAGCTTCATGTAGCTCAGATCAGTAAGTGATGAAGATCGTCCTGTATCGCAAAAGCGGTATGGGGCGATTTTTTCAATAGCGATAAAGCCCTAATTTCTAAAATTTGAAAACGTTGCCAATTTAGTGCTTATCAAATAGCTGATCATATGAGACAATAGAGGGGTAGTGAAGCGGAGAGGGGATTAATGTATGAGTGGAGACGCTTTTCGCACCTTTGCCAAAGGGATGGCGCTTGGCATGCAATCAGGCAGTATTAGTGTGCCGTACCACCTGCTGCGCTGCTATCGGCAGCTGAAGCTGAATGATACGGAAGCAATGCTGCTTATTCATCTTATAGGCTTCAAGCAGCAGGAAATGAAGGACTTTCCGACAATAGAGGAGCTGCAGGAACGTATGGGAACAGCTCCTGAGCTAGTCATCAAGTCGCTGCAGAGACTGCTGAAGGATGGCTTTATCAGCATAGACGAAGAAGTCGACCCGGCAACGCAAGTGCAGTATGAGCGATATAATTTAACTGGATTATGGGAAAAGATGGCCGTATTCGTAACGGAAGAGATTCGAGCTGAACGTCAGCGGTTAAGACAATCTTCTGCATTAACGGACTCGGATCAACCGAATCTGTTCAATATATTTGAGAAGGAATTCGGCCGTCCGCTTTCACCAATGGAATGTGAGACAATTGCCGGATGGATAGATCAGGATCATTATCCAGAGGAATTAATTCTCTTAGCACTGAAGGAAGCGGTGTTTGCAGGTAAGGTGCATTTCCGCTACGTGGATCGCATATTGCTAGAATGGAGCCGTAACCGAGTTCGCTCAATTGAAGATGCCAAGGCTTATACTCAGAAGTTCCGTTCTAGCGGAAGATGAGTGACGAGTTCTCGAATTGCATGGGAAAATAATGTCCGACACTAAAGCCCTCTGTCTAAAGTGACTGAGGGCCTTATCTGTTTTATGGAATAATAGGCTAGCATTTATTGATGAAGTGCTTGTTTGCGGTATACATATTCGAACAAGAATTCGAATGCCTCCAGATGTCGCTTGGCCTCGAAGGCATTAGCGCCCCATGCGTATATGCCGTGCTTTCGTAGAAGAATACCCGGAATAAGTGGATCAAGTGACTCTGTAATACATGGTACGATACGTGGGATGTCTGCGTAGTTCGGTACGACAGGGATGTTGATTATCGCGTCTTCCTCCCAAATGTTAAATGCTTTAATTAATTCTACGCCTTCTACCGGCACAGTACCGCGATCTCCATATAGATCAGATACGATGGTATTAAATACGGTATGAACGTGGAAGATAGCACCACAGCCTGTGAGCCGGTAAATTTCACAATGAATTAATGTCTCAGCACTGGGTTTCAGCTTCGTTGCTTCGGTTGCTCGGCCATTCTCATTCACGAATAGAAAATCTTCAGGAGTATGAACCGACTTATCCTTGCCGCTGGCCGTAATCGCGAATTGGAATTGTTCATTCTGAATATCGCTGACACGAATGGAGAGATTGCCGCTCGTGCCTGGGAACCAGTGGCGGCTTGCAAACTGCTCTTTGATTGTGCGCAGCTCAGCAAGTGCTTGCTGCTTTTGCTCTACTGTGAGCATATTCGTGTTCATTCTATGGACTGGCTCCCTTCTTTTCAACCACTTCTAGCTTATTAGTGTGGATGATTTTAGATATGTGTATTGGAATGGGTCAAATGCTCCATAATATCATAAAAGGTGTGGAATGGTGCATAAGGAAGCTGTAGCTCATCGCATCGCTCGATTAATTGCGCCCTTGCATACACAAATTCAGCCATCTTGGCTGCTGCAAAGTCGGTAACACTATCGCCAATCACAATACGTTCATACTCTTCTTCCGGGAAGCGTCGGACAATGGTCGTTTTGCACATCCCGCAATCATTCGTACAAGGCGGCTGGCAGTAATATGGCCATGTGATGCGAATGCTATCGCCAGTGAAGTCGCTGCCATTACAATATATATGGTCAGAGGGAATTTGATACGGCTTGAGCAGCGGATATACAAAGAAATCAATTCCTCCGCTTGTCACGTACAATTCAATCTCTTCCGTCTGGCAAAATTGAACGAATTGCTCAAAGCCAGGGCGGATGCAGGCTTGCGATATGGCATATTGAACGACTTCGTTTCGCAGTGAAGTAGGGAGCATGGCGAACATTTCACCGACTCCTTGCCGAATTGACTTTCGTTCCTGTATGACATCATTCACGATCTCTTCCCAACCAGACGGGTTGAAATGCCGGATAACTGAAACAATGTTATCATTTTCTGTTATTGTTCCGTCGAAATCGCAAAAAATGACACGACGCTTCTGCACACTCATTTCTTAACACCCCATAATCCAATTGCGGCAGCTAATGGCTCGGATACAACTGCTCTTTGCTCCAACGTATCGCCTTTCATCACGGCATCAATGGCATCTACAAATGCTTGACCGCCAGACGCTGTTCCCAATGGATGCCCGTGTATTCCTCCTCCCGCATTGACAACTACTTCCGTTCCGAAATCCTGAATAATAAGCGGGACAAGACCTGGGTGTATGCCTGCGGAAGGCACCGGGAAGGATCTTTTATGTATGGATTCTAATGATTCTGCTGTGCTAGTTAACGCTTGGCGGATACCTTGTGTCTCTTCCTTTGGCATGGTAACTGATCCGTACGGGGAAGGGAAGAGGACTAGATCGGCACCAGCCAATCGCATTAGCTTGCCAAGTAGGAGCGGAGCAGCAATCCCATGCTCCTTTGCAGGATAGTAAGCGCCGGCAAGTGCAGGGTGAGCTGCAATTGGAACTGTAATATCTGGATCTTGACTCAATCCATGCAGGACATCATATCCGTAGCTTAATACATTGAACAGCAGCGCATTTGCACCGGCCTCTATTGCACGAAGCGCTTGTTCACGAAGCGAGAACGTAGGCCCTGTCAAGTTTACGGCGTATAACAATTTTTTGCCTGTAATTTGCTCAGCAGCAGCAGCTGCTTCCATACAAGCACGAACACGCTGTACGATCGGGGTCAACGGATTTTCAAACAAAATTTCGTCATCCTTAATCAGATCAACTCCACCCAATGCCTGTTGGTAAAATTGTTCCTTCAATCCTGGCAGGTCATGTCCGATAACCGATTTGAAAATACTCATCAATAATGGACGGTTATAAACCTGCAACTGATCACGGATTCCGTCAATTCCATACTTAGGTCCTGAAAATGCTGTTCTGAAAGAGTCCGAAAAATCGAGATCCAATAGCTTGATTTTGCCATCCATAGACAGCTTGCCGAATGCAGTAACGAGTAATGCGGGGAGATCAGGGCTAAAATTAATGTCTGGGTATGCGATGGAGATATCCGCATATCGTTCCCCTGCAACGTCTGATGGATGCTCCTCAATCGTGATAACCTTGCCGAGATGCTTTGACATCTCGGCCTTTCTCGCCTCAGGGAGCTCGGTCCAGCTCCCTACCGTCAAGCCAACGGCAATTCCTTCGGCTTTTTTCTTAAAATCTGCCCGATCATCGAACAGCCGATAGGTGGCGATGCAGTGATCTTTCATTCGATTTCCCTCCCAATTTGGTGTTCCATCTCCTGCGAGCGCTCTGCAGCGCGGTGAACCGCAGATATAATGGTCTTGCTCATATAATGACTGTTCATGACATCAAGTGCAGCCTGTGTCGTGCCGCCAGGAGATGTTACTTTACGGCGCAGTTCAGCAGGTTCTTCCTGCGTTCGTCGTACCATTTCGGCTGCTCCAAGCACGGTCTGCACCGTTAAATCATGTGCAATCTCTTGGGTGAGCCCGCCCTCAACGCCAGCCTGCATCATGGCTTCCATGACGTAATATAAATAGGCAGGGCCGCTCCCAGACAATCCAGTTACAATATTCATATGCTGCTCTTCGACTTCAACTGCGATGCCAATCGCTTCGAATATTATCATCGCGATAGCTCGCTGAGTATCGTCCACAGATTGGGAGCAGCAAATTGCTGTTGCTCCGAGTCCAATCGTACTAGATGTATTCGGCATTGTGCGCACGGTGGCGATAGGACCTAGAATATGCTGGATAGCATGTAAAGAAAGGCCGGCAATGACTGAAATAATGAGTGTGCCAGGACGGAGCAGGGGCTTCAACTCATGAAGTGCGGCTGCAGCATCCTTAGGCTTCATGCATAGTACGATAACGTCAGCTTCATGAAGCAGCTCCTGCTTGCCCTTAGATGTAAGCTCGATCGTAACGCCATACTTCCGCTTCAATTCTTGCAGTCGCTCGTTATTGCTGCGATTTATCATTGAAAATTGCTCTGGTTCCGTTAATTGCTTGGCAAGTACTCCTCTTACGATTGCTTCAGCAATGGAGCCTGCACCGAAAATACAAATGCGAAGAGAACGGAATGTGTCCTTCTCTTGTGTAATTGTTTCATTCATGATGTCCATTCCTCTCCCTTCTTTTCCAACACGTTGCTTGTGGAATATGCTGTTGCAGGACATTACTCGCGGATTTGACCTTTACCATAAATCCGATATTTGGTTGACGTTAGAGCAGGCAGTCCCATAGGTCCTCTTGCATGCAGCTTCTGTGTACTAATGCCAATTTCGGCACCAAATCCGAATTCGAAGCCATCTGTGAAACGTGTCGAGGCATTATGGTATACTGCAGCTGCGTCAACTTCGTTCAAGAAACGATTGGCGCGCTCTTTGTTCTCTGTTATGATGCACTCGGAATGCTTCGTTCCATATCGAGCGATATGATCAAGAGCTTCATCCAAGGAATTCACCACTCGAATATTTAGTACATAATCGTTATATTCCGTTGCGTAATCCTGCTCGGTTGCTTTCTTCGCCCAAGGGGCGTAGGCAGTCGTTCGTTCACATCCGCGCAGCACAACACGGTGGGTATCGAACCCTTCCAGAAGTCCTGTCAAATGGCGTTCAGCAAATTGTTCATGAACAAGCAGAGTCTCCATGGAATTGCATACAGAAGGACGTTGAATTTTCGCATTATATGAAATCGATTCTGCCATATCAGGATCTGCGGTTTCATCCAGATAGGTATGACAGATGCCGGCGCCTGTTTCGATGACGGGGACAGTTGCGTTTTGAACGACGTTTTGAATGAGCGATGCTCCGCCGCGTGGTATGACGACATCAAGCAAGCCATTTAGCTTCAGCATCTCATCAACAGATGCGCGATCAGCATCTTCAATGAGCTGCAGGGCATCAACAGGAACGGAGGTTAATTTCAATGCTTCGTGCAGCACGGCTACAATCCGTTTATTCGATTCTAGTGCAGAAGAACCACCGCGCAGCACAACGGCATTTCCTGTCTTGAGGCATAATCCAGCCGCATCCACTGTAACATTTGGACGCGCCTCGTAAATCATGCCGATAACTCCTAGGGGAACGCGAATTTTTTCAATATGTAGACCATTAGGGCGGTCAATTGTTTCTAGTACATCACCAACAGGGTCAGTCAATTTAACGATTTGGCGCAAGCCCTCAGCCATGTCTTCGATCCGTGTTACATTTAATGCTAGACGGTCGAGCAGGGATGCGGATGTACCGAGCTGCCTGCCTTTTGCCAAATCTTTGGCATTTGCTTCTATTATGGAATCTGCGTGCTGCTCGAGCAGATCCGCCATTCTTAACAGAGCCTCATTTTTTTGGTCGGTCGTCAGCCGATTCATCACGGCTGCTGCTTCTTTTGCGATTGTAGCTTTTGAACGTACTTCACTCATCGTAGTAGCCTCCTTCTATGATCGTAGTGTGACCCATTCATCGCGATGTATCACTTCAATGCGCGGTACCCCAATGCGCTTCAGAACTTCTTCCGTTGACCAGCCAGCTGCAATCTTTAACTGATCAGTCTCGTAATTGACAATGCCTCTGCCTATAACACGACCGTCTAAGCCAGCTACCTCAACAACATCGCCCGGGTGGAAATCGCCTTCCACGTTACGTATGCCGGCAGGCAGAAGACTCGATCCGCGAGAGAGCAATGCTTGCTCGGCACCTTCATCAACAATAATCTGACCATGCGGAGTAGAATGGAAGCCAAGCCATTGCTTTTTCATAGGCAGTGCATGCAGATGAGTGTCGAAATAGGTGCCCTTGCCCTTGCCATCAACAGCAAGCATAAGATCACCTGGCTCATTCACTCTGCCGACAAAAGCGGGAACTCCGCCACGCATGGCGATCCGTGCTGCATCAAGCTTCGATCGCATTCCGCCCGTACCTACTGAAGAACCAGTTCCACCAGCATATGCGTAGATTTCTTCGTTGATTTCCTCTACTCGGTCGAACCGTTTCGCATTCGGATTAGAGCGGGGATCTGCTGTATACAAGCCATCCGTATCGGTAATGATGACGAGGCGGTCTGCATGAATGAGATTCGCAACAAGTGCAGACAAGGTATCGTTATCACCGAACTTAAGCTCCTCGACAGAAACTGTATCATTCTCATTAATGATTGGAATGACCCGCTGCTTGAGCAGCTCTTCCATTGTCATCTGTGCATTGTGACCGCGCTTGCGGTTTGCAAAGTCCGGGCGGGTCAGCAGCAACTGAGCCGAAGGAATCCCGAATTTCTGAAATTGCTCTTGATAAGCTTGCATGAGCAGCGCTTGACCAACTGCGGCAGCAGCCTGCTTCTCATGCAGAAGCTTAGGGCGTGACGCATAGCCTATATGTCGAAATCCTGCTGCAACTGCACCTGAAGTGACGAGGACGACATGTGCACCACGTTCAATTAGAGAGACGAGCTCACGTACGTAATACTCAATATGTTCTCGGTTTAGGCCGCCATGTTCTGATGTAAGCGAGCTACTTCCAATTTTCACTACAATTCGTTGATATTGTTCCATCATTAGTTCACTTCCTGATTTATTGACTCTCATGAATATATGGTAACGTACAACTCATGATTGCCGGTGCCAGAATGAAAATCGAATGATGTTGATACGACCAAGGGAAGTCCGATGAAGGATAGAAGGAAGCGGTTATTGGTATAAAAAAAGACCCCCGTCCTCTAAAGGACGAAAGTCACACTTCCGCGGTACCACCTTCATTGAGGGTTCCTAGAGCATATACCTGAACTGCTGTCGTGCACAGATCCGCTATACGTCAGAAACCATCCTGCTTGATCGCCTATAACGGAGGCATCCGTTCAGCTTCACGTCAAGACGCTTATGCTGACCGCTCAAGGATAGGTTCTGTAACGGCTCTGCGGCGGATGCTTGCAGCCTATGGCATTCCGCTCTCTGAACGCGACCTTCATTACGTACTGGTCCTGTCATCACGATAAGGTATTCATACTCTGGCACCCGCTGCTCGATTAAAGCAATGAGTGTATTACGAATAGAATACCATGTGATTCCAACGGAGTAAAGAAGGCGCCTATCGTATAAAGGCAGGTGACAGAAGATTCCTTTAAATAGAAGGTACGAAAGATACTTAACCGGCCATCGCGGCATAATTGCTTACCTATAAGAGAAGGACAAAAGGACAGACCTAAAACAGAGAAAGTCTTCCAATTCGTTCAACAGCTTCGCATAAACGCTCCTCAGTCGCAAGTAGACCTACTCTGACATAGCCTTCTCCATGCTGACCAAATCCGATGCCAGGTGCGGTAACAACATTCGCGTGCTCAAGCAGAAAATCAGCGAATTCAGCTGAAGTGTATGACTTCGGCACAGGGAGCCATGCAAAGAATGAGCCAGCGGATGGAACAGCCTCCCAGCCGATGCGATGCAGTTCTTTAAAGAACACATTTCTTCGCTTCTCATAGATCGCGCATAACGCTCTAACCGACTGCTGTGATTGCGTTAATGCCGCAGCGGCAGCTGCTTGGACCGCCCCGAAGAGACTGACATACATGTGATCCTGCATAAGGTTGATCAGTCGGATTAGCTCCTTATTGCCTACTGCAAATGCAACGCGCCAGCCAGCCATGTTGTACGTTTTCGACATGGTATAGAATTCGACTCCCACGTCCTTTGCACCAGGTGTCTGAAGAAAGCTTACCGGCCGTTTACCGTCAAATCCGATTGCTCCATAAGCGAAATCACTGGCTACAACGATGTTATGCTGGGCTGCAAACTGTACGGTCTGCTTGTAGAAAGTATGGCTTGCTACAGCGGACGTTGGATTGTTCGGATAGTTGAGGAACATCAGCTTGGCACGTTCTAGTTGCTGCTTTGTGATTCGTCCGTAATCCGGCAGAAATTGATTCGTTTCAAGCAATGGCATCATGACCATTTCAGCACCGGCAAGGGCCGCACCTGACCAATAATCCGGGTAACCGGGATCCGGAACGAGGCAGACATCTCCTGAGTTCAGCAGAATTTGACTAATTTCCACTAGTCCGGTTTTGCCGCCGAACAATACGGCTACCTCAGTGTCGGGATCCAGAACCACATCGTAATCTTCTTTGTACCGCTGGGCTATTGCTTCTTTTAAGTAACGATGCCCGCTGAAAGGAGGATATTTGTGATTGATTGGATCAGCGGCCGCTTCTTGCAGAGCAGTTACAATATGAGGAGCAGTGGGCAAATCCGGATTCCCTTGTCCTAGATTAATTACATCATGACCGGCAGCGATACGGGCGTTCGTTCGCTCTACAAGCTGGGCAAAGAATTGCTTAGGAAGCCGATCCATGCGTTCTGCCGGCCTAATTGAGATCGAACGGTACGATTCATCTAACATTTCTCATCCACTCCAGCAACCTGATTCGTTATCGGTTATCAAAATAATAACGATAATTTAGCATGTTTCCACTGAAGTGTATACCTTTTTTTTCATCGATTTCCGTGACTTACATGCGGTTTTTCTTTAAATACAACTTATCCGCTCGATTTTTCAGCCTTTCCTGTCGGTTCTGTAGTTAGCAACTGCTGTATAAATGGCTTAACATCGATGTTGATTCGCAATAAATAAGGCTTGCGTTCTTTGGAGAATACGAGAAGTAATGGCTCTTTCTCTGGACAATAGATAAGAAATACATCTTTCACTTGCACGGTCTCTCTAGGGAGGACGACATCAGCCGGGGATGTTAAAGGGATTCGCACAATATACCCGCATTGATGTCCAATTGTAAGCTGTGGGGATGGGCCAGTTATGGACTTGATCCATTGCACTGCAGTTGCTTGAAATTCCTTATTGTTCGGGAACGTCTTGACAATTCGCTGAGCCTTAATATCGAACAATTGGATAGGGGAACTTGCTGTTGAGTCACTGCCTTCATTTGGTGCCCATGCAAATATAATAGGCTTATTCAACATACTCGTACTGCAAACAAGGAAGATAGAGACTGTTAGGGCCCACTTGACCATACGTGGAATACGCATTATACATTTCATCCTTTCAAGACTGTGCTGGAGTTATTGTTCGTGTATATTCTTTCATTTCCGCTTACTTCCTTACATTGCCCATCTTGACTCCATTCCATGAAAAGGTATGATGAATGGTAGAAAGTGCTACGAAAATGAAAGTGTATTCGAAATGCCGATATGGAGGAGGGAATGCAATGAAAGAATTGTGGAATGTGTGTGCGATACAAATGGATGTAGCAATCGGCGAGCCGGACAAAAATATGGAGAGCGTGCTTCATCTGATCGGCAAGGCAATGGATAGAGAAAATAAACCCGATGTGATTGTGCTTCCGGAAATGTGGAATACGGGCTATGCACTTGAACGTATTCAGGATATATCAGACGTAAATGGACAACAGACGCAGCAGATGCTTACCATGCTTGCTGCGCGTTATGGAGTAAATATTGTCGGCGGCTCAGTATCTGTGCGTGAAGGGAATCAGATTTATAATCGCGTATATGTGGCAAGTCGAAACGGTGATATTGTCAGTTCCTATGACAAAGTTCATCTGTTTCAGTTGATGGATGAACATATTTATCTGTCTGCAGGGAATGGACTGGGGACGTTCATGCTGGACGGTGTGAAGTGCGGTGTAATCATCTGCTACGATCTTCGGTTTCCAGAGTGGTCCCGTACAATGGCGCTTCAAGGTACGGAGGTTCTTTTTGTCCCGGCAGAATGGCCGCATCCGCGTCTCCATCATTGGAATACGCTATTGATGGCAAGAGCGATCGAAAATCAGATGTATGTAGTAGCCTGCAATCGGGTAGGCACAAGCAAGGGAGTTAACGGACAAGAAACTACTTTCTTCGGTCATTCCGCAATTATTGATCCGTGGGGAGAGACGATCGCTGCTGCTGGGGAAAAGGAAGCATTGGTTCAAGCACCAATTGCTTTGCCACTTGTAACAGAGGTACGTAGTAGAATTCCTGTGTTCGCGGATCGAAGAGAATCGCTATATCAATCTGCTTTCGCAACTTATGGAAATACTTTCAAATCCGAGCATCTATGATGTCAAGAAAAGAGAGGCCTAAGCGAAACGAGAAGATGCTCGCACGACGCAGGGTTATCCTTTTTCTTATCCCCTTGTGTGCGGTCTGCTTGACTCTTCTAATCTGGTCGGGATATGGGGCTAATACAGTAAAGTTACTGCTTGGGAAGGCTCCTCAAGTCCAACTGAATTCAATTTCCCCTAAGGAAAGTCGTGAATCAATCGAGCAGAAGGTAGGGCAGGAGGGGGCAGAGGACGGCATTCAGGTGGAGCAGTGGCTGCAAAAGCTTACGTTGGATGAAAAAATTGGTCAAATGCTGCTGCTTGATCTATCTGCGCTTGCTGCAGAGCGACCCTCGACTCCTGTATCCCAACTTGTGACGCAATTGGCACCAGGGGGGATTATCTTATTCAAAGACGACATCAAGAGCGTGGAGCAAACGATTACGAATAACTTGCAAATGCTTCGCTCCTCGCAACTTCCTCTATGGATTGGAGTGGATCAGGAGGGTGGTGCAGTGAATCGCATACCGTTCGTCAGCGATTGGAATGGCAATATGGCAATTGCTGCGACCGGGGATCCCCGATTCGCTTCTGAAACTGCGTTTGAAATGGGGAAGATGCTACGCCTTCTTTTTTTCAACCTTAACTTCGCTCCAGTCGCTGACGTGAATGATGATCCATTCAATCCAGTTATTGGACTGCGTTCCTTCGGTTCTGAGCCTGATCAGGTATCCGCGTTTGTTCGCTCCTATGTCGAGGGGGCACATAAGAGTGGATTGCCTGCAATTGTAAAACACTTTCCTGGTCATGGTTCTACACGCACAGACTCACATGTCGGCTTGCCGAAGCTTCCCTATACATTGAAGCGGTTTGAGCAAGTGGAGTGGCTTCCCTTCAAAGCTGCAATAGAAAAAGGGGTGGACATGATCATGTCGGCCCACATTCAAGTTCCTCAAATAGAACCAAAGACAGCAACCTCACGAAAAGATGGCTCAGCGATCATGCTGCCTGCAACCTTATCTTCCCGCGTGCTTTCAGAGATACTGCGCAATCAATTGAAGTTTCGGGGTGTGATCATAACAGATGCACTCAATATGAAGGCGATAGCGGATAACTTTGGCTCAGAAGAAGCAGCTGTGATGTCGATTCAGGCAGGGGCAGATATTCTGCTTATGCCTCCTAAGCCCTATGAGGCCGTTGCTGCTATTCGCAAGGCGGTTACAAAGGGGACTCTTAGTAAGGAACGGATTGATGACAGTGTTCGCCGCATCTTGCAATTGAAGCTTGCTTATAAGATTATGGACGCTAAGCGAGCTTCGCGAATGAATGTGGATCAAGCGATTGAAAAGGCAAAGCTGTATATTGCGTCTAATCAAGCGGATAAACTGATGGATCGCATTGCAGAGCATGCAATTACAGGCTGGGGGGCACAAATGCCAAGCGAGCAGCCGCATGAGTTAATTACCTCAACGATGAATAAGGTGCTGCTAGTAGGTCATGATGATCGCAGTCTGGAACTTATGCAGCAGGCGCTGCAAGCAGAATTGTTGAAGCCAGGTGAATCAGCGTACAACGGGGCATCTTCACCGGCAACCAGGAATGCGATTGCGCAGCGAACATATTCCGTAACTTGTGAAATAGGTAAGCTGAAAGATAAGAACTTAGCTGCTCAAATTCGCTCCGCAGATGCTGTGATTATTGTGACGAACGATATATACCGACAGCCGCGAAGCGTCGAGGCAATTACGGGCCTCCTTGCTCAACTAGAACAGCAAAAAAAGCCTGTTGCAGTAATTGCAGCGGGTCTCCCTTATGATGTTCAAGTGTTGAGGAACGCTCCTGTCGGCTACGCCACTTATGGTCTAACAGAACGAAATGTGCGGATGGCCGCCCGTATCCTGCTTGGACGCGCCTCTGCCTTCGGTCAGTTGCCGGTAACGGATAAGTGATAGATTAACGGACAGCCAGCATTTATCCGTATGGCCTAGTCCGGATTGCGAGAACATAACGAACGCATTGCACGACAGGATTCAGTTCGCCACCATAGTACTACATGGATTCCCCGGCACGAGCGCGTGAGCCGAAGCGGGCAGTAATCGTCTCCTCTAAGGTTTGCATAAAGGCTTCTGCCGCATGCGACATATAGCGGCCTTCTCGATAAGCGATGACGAGTGTGCGGGAGGGCCTGCCTGTCAACGGGATATATGCCGGAACGAACTCACTTCGTGGAGCAGTTGCGATAAATGACGGCACTAAAGCGACACCCATCCCAGCAGCTACAAGGGATTGTACGGTCTCAATATTTGTGCTTTCGAACACAACATTTGGTGTAAAACCGGCGTCTTGGCAGAGCCGAACGGTAATTTGTCTAAATCCTTGACCGCGCTTCAATAAAATAAAGGGCTCATCAAGCAGATCGGATAGAGAAACAGGAGTTGCTTTGGAGCCCCCACTTTGCTGGACAGCAAGACGGTGCTGCGGAGGTACAGCGAGCAAAATCTCCTCCTCAACTACAGGCCGATAAGTGAGAGAATCGTCAGTCAGTGGCAAAGATAACAGGCACAGATCATTTTTGCCTTGTGCAGTCATTCGCTCAAGGTTGGAAGTTGAAGTGTCTTCAACAAGTACCAAATCAATGGCGGGGTAGCGCTGATGGAATTGCGGAAGCACGTGAGGGAGAATATGAGAGCCGGTTATCGGCATCGTCCCGATGACAACCTTTCCTTTTTTCGTTTGGCTTATATCGGCCATTTCGTTTTTGAGTTGTTCCATTGCATCGAGCATTTTCTGCGCGCGGTCAACAAATACCTCTCCAGCATGGGTTAGTTCCACTGAATTGGTCGTGCGTTGAAACAAAAGGACGCCGATTTCCTTCTCCAGTTTCGACAGTTGCTGGCTTAACGACGGCTGTGCAATATGCAGCTTCTCCGCAGCCCGCGAGAAGTTCCGCTCTTGTGCAATTTGTACAGCATAGAGCAGCTGTCTAAATTCCATGTCCGTTCATCCTCCTTATTGAACTGTTATAGGTTAAACCTATTATATTTATAGATATTATATCTTGGATCAATGAATAAGGAAATGCTATATTTGGTGGCAAGAGAAATAGAGAGAGAAGCGTAAAATCGCGGAGAGGTGAAGGAAATGACGACAAAGAAGACCATGTACGAAAAGATTTGGGATCGGCACGTCATTGTTCAAGAGGAAGGCAAACCGAGCATTTTGTACATTGATTTGCATTTGGTGCACGAGGTAACATCCCCCCAGGCTTTTGAGGGATTGCGTATGAGCGGCCGCAAGGTAAGACGTCCGGATCTTACTTTTGCAACGATGGATCATAATGTACCAACGAAGGATCGCTTCAATATAGCAGATCCAATCTCGAAGCAGCAAATTGATACCCTATCACAGAACTGTGCAGATTTCGATGTCACTCTGTTCGACCTGAACAGCATTGACCAAGGTGTCGTGCACGTTATGGGACCTGAGCTTGGTCTCACTCATCCTGGAAAAACAATTGTATGCGGAGACAGCCATACATCTACACATGGTGCATTCGGTGCTCTTGCATTCGGTATCGGCACAAGTGAGGTTGAGCATGTGCTTGCAACTCAATGCTTGCAGCAAGCGAAGTCGAAGACGATGGAAGTACGCTTCGTTGGCAAACGTAAGCCAGGCGTTACTGCGAAGGACATGATCTTGAGCTTCATTGCACAAAATGGGACTGATTTTGCAACAGGCTATGTGATTGAATATACAGGTGAAGCAATTCGGGAATTAACGATGGAAGAAAGAATGACAGTGTGCAACATGTCCATTGAAGCGGGTGCCCGTGCCGGACTTATCGCTCCAGACGATACAACCTTCCAATACTTGCGCGATCGTCAATATGTACCGCAAGGTGAGGCTTTCGAAGCCGCGATTGCAGAGTGGAAGGGCTATGTAACGGATGAAGGGGCTTCTTATGATCTTGTCGTTGAAGTGGATATGGATCAGCTAATCCCACAAGTGACATGGGGAACTAGCCCAGGTATGGGTACCGATATTACGTCGAATGTGCCAAACCCTGTTGATTTTGCAACTGAAAATGAACGCAAAGCTGCTGAGAAAGCGCTTGAGTATATGGATTTAAAACCTGGAACGCCAATGACTGATATTGCGGTCGATTACGTGTTTATCGGCTCCTGTACGAATGGGCGCATTGAAGATTTGCGTGCAGCTGCAGAGGTAGCTAGAGGCTACAAGGTAAATGAGAAGGTCACGGCCATCGTCGTTCCAGGATCTGGTCGAGTTAAGCTTCAAGCGGAAAAGGAAGGATTGGATCAAATATTCGTGGATGCAGGCTTCGAATGGCGCGATGCCGGATGCAGCATGTGCCTCGCAATGAACCCGGATGTGCTTCAGCCAGGACAGCGCTGTGCATCGACTTCCAACCGCAACTTTGAAGGGCGTCAGGGGCGTGGTGGCCGTACACATCTGGTATCGCCAGCAATGGCGGCAGCTGCGGCAATCAAGGGACACTTTGTTGATGTACGCAATTGGGAAATTAAAGCGGAAGTATTAAACTAAGGGAGGAACGAACGATGCAACCATTTACATCCATGAATGGTCTTGTTGCCCCAATCGATCGGGTCAACGTAGATACAGATGCTATCATTCCGAAGCAATTTTTGAAGCGTATTGAACGGAGCGGATTCGGACAGTTCTTGTTCTATGAATGGAGATTTGATGAGGACGGCAACGTTATCCCTTCGTTCACGTTGAATCAGCCACAATATGATGGAGCTTCCGTCCTGCTGTCCCGCGCGAATTTTGGCTGCGGCTCATCTCGTGAGCATGCGCCATGGGCGATTCTCGATTATGGCTTCCGTTGTGTCATCGCTCCATCCTTCGCAGATATATTTTACAATAACTGCTTCAAGAATGGCATCCTACCTATTAAACTGTCGGAAGAGCAGGTTGATGAGCTGTTTCGCCGTGCTGCAGAGAAGGCAGGGTATCGGTTAGAAGTGAATTTAGAAGAGAAGACAATTACAGATGCTTATGGCTTGAGCTACGCCTTCGATTTGGATGAGCATCGCCGTCAATTTTTGCTGCAAGGTCTCGATGATATCGGACTGACACTGAAGCATGAAGATGCAATTACGGCATACGAAGCTGCAAACGCAGACCGTGTTGCTTACCCAATGGTATAATTGAACGGCAAGATAGCAGTGTATAAAATCCCTGGATCGCTGTAGCGAACCGGGGATTTTTTTAGCGGTCAAGGTCGCTGGCTTTCGTGTGGCAAGTAGTGTAAAGCGCATGTCGGATCAAAAGGTTGCTACATACATGAATAATTTGCTCGATCAGTGCATTTAAAGAGCCGATTCCTTCCGAGGAGATGCTGGAACAAATACCTGAAATGTAAGATGAACTGCGGAGACCCCTGTTTTCATTATTTCTGCAGAAAAGAAGTAGCATGTGTTCAGTAGACCGATTTTCTATTTGCACTTTTTGTATGATCAGGCACGAAATAGTGAACGGTCTATTTTTGGTTGTTACGTATCTTGTCAATATTTATGTTCAAATGTGCAACTTTTGTCTTGCCATGGGGGAGTAGGTGTTTTACATTTAATACGAGGGATATTTTAGCAGATTATTTTTAGCCAAAAAATGTAGAAAACACGCAACTTTTGTACTTTTTATACGTCTAATAATACGTCCGTTCTTAATAGACAAATAGAATAGTGCGGAACATGACGAAAGGATGTAGAGGTGAAGATGCAGAAAAAACAAAAATTTGCGGTTGGATTGCTATTGATGCTGTTATGTTTAGTGTTTCCTTCGATGGGACAAGCTGCGCCTGATACAAGCTTGTACTTAAATGGGAATTCTTTGGCCTTGCCAGAGAACATTTCAATGCTGAACAATTCGGTCATGGTCCCGATTCGCGTCGTTTCCGAGGAGTTGGGTTATAAGGTTGATTGGAATCAGAAGGCGAAGACGGTAGCTATAAATGATAATAGCAGAAGCTTGAATCTCACCGTCAATCAGAAGACGGCGACAGTTGATAACAAAGATGTTACACTCGTTGCACCTCCGATTATTAAGAGCGATATTGCGCTTGTCCCACTTCGTTTTATCGGCGAAAATATGGGACTGAAGGTAGACTGGGATAATTCTACCAAATCGGTGTATATGTTTACATCCGAAGAGGTGGTGACGCCTCCAACTACCAATCCGGGCAATGACTCGTCATCAGACAATGGCAGTAATACGGGAGGCTCTGGCGAAGAGCAAGTGAAGCCAGACAGCAATCATGCAGTTGTTACGGATTTCTCATTTGACAATAACCAATTACATATCGCATTAGATCATAATGTAAGACCGAGCATTACGACAATGGATAGCCCTGACCGGGTTGTTATTGACTTGCCGAATGCAGTGTTTTCGGATCAATTTTATGAGAAATACAGTTTCAAACAGGATGGGCAAGGGGAATATGTAGTATCAGATTACCCAGATGTTCAGCGAATTCGCTTTGCAATGTTCAGTGACAAACCGAACACCGTGCGTTTCGTAATCGATGCAAGCTATCCATTGAATGGCAACGTCACACTGAATGATCAAGGTCTGACAACAATCGCGCTGTCGCAAGCTGTCGGGAATAATGGCAACAACAATGGCGGTACAACGAAACCGCCAGTTACACCAAATAAGCCGAATGGTACGTATACCGTTGTCATTGATGCCGGTCATGGAGGCAAGGATTCCGGTGCGATCAGCTTGACCAAGAAGACGGAAAAGGACTTTACTTTGGCACTTGCCTTGAAAGTCGGAGAGTTACTTCGTAAAGAAGAAAAGATCAATCTTGTTATGACGCGCGAAGACGATTCATTCCCTGAATTATCGGATCGTTCATCGCTTGCGAACAAAATTGGTGCGGATATATTCGTATCGATACATGGAAACAGTGCGAAAAATAGCCCTTCTGTAACAGGTACGGAGACGTTCTATTATCACAAGAGCAGCGAAGCACTTGCCAAGACGTTGCATAAAAATTTATTGAATGGAACGCAATTTAAGGATCGGGGTATCAAATTTGGAGATCTCCATGTCGTTCGAGAAACGAAGATGCCGTCGGCTCTGCTCGAAATAGGCTTTTTAACGAGTACGAATGACGAACCTCAGATGTTCGATGAGCAGTTCCAATGGCGCGTTGCAGAGAACATTGTCAAAGGAATTAAAGAATATTTGGGCGTTTCCTGATTCCTGATAATGCAACCTTTTGCAGACTGTAGCGTTATGAACGATGTAAAGGAGGTCATGATTGATGAAGACACGCAAATGGTGGGCGCTGGCAGCAGTAGTACTATCCATTACAATTATAAGTGCATGTGGCGCAAAGCCGACGACGAATGGAGCTCAGCCAGATCAACCAACAGCAGAACAACCGACGACAGAAAAGCCGTCCGGGGAGACGACACAACCTGAGCAGCCAATAACAGACAACAACACCAATGGAGAATCCAAAGCTGACAAAAAGGAGCAAACGCTCGATGTCTACGTTTCGGATGACCAATTGATGGAGCTGAAAAGCTACAAAAAGAAGATTCAGTTTGCAAATGATAATGAAAAATATCAGGCTGCGTTAGAAGCATTACAATCGTCTGATAATGACAAGGACATTCCATTATGGAAAAGCATCGACTTTAAATCCGTAAAAATGGAGAATGGTACGCTTGTCATTGATATTCATATTACGGAAGAGGGCCATCTTGGCGCTGGAGGCGAACAGTTCGCGTTAGAGTCTCTCACGAAGACGATGTTCCAATTCGATGAAGTAAAGGCAATTGATATTCTGGTAGACGGAAAATCAGATGAAAGCTTGATGGGACATGTAACCTTGGATCATCCAATTAAGCGTCCTTAAAAAGAACGAAACGTGTTAGAAAAACAAAATAATACCAGTAATTATTCGAGAACAGGGGCAGGAATTGCCCCTGTTCTTGTCGAAAAAGAACATCTTACGAGGAAATTTATGTGGAAGGGGATGCACCATGCAATCAAATACAAAACCACGTGTGCGCAAAGCACGTGCCTTAACAAGTGCGTTATTGGCCGTATCCATGATGCTGACAACTATGCAATTTGCTATGGCAGCGGAGTCGAATTCGGCTACGAAGACGAATCAAGTAACATCAACCTCGAATACAAGTCCGATATTCAGCGATGTTAAGCTTGGTTATTGGGCAGAAAAACATATACATAAGCTTGCTGCATTGGGTGTTCTTAAGGGGGATAACGGGAAGTTCCGTCCCGGAGATGCTGTAACACAACAAGAAGCGATCGCAATGGCTATTCGCTACATGGGGCTGGAGGGTGAACTCAATTCTACAGATTCCGTAGCCCTTCCTGCTGATTTTAAAGTAGGCACTTATTTCAAGCCATATATCGTTCTTGCACTTCAAAAAGGACTTTTGGACAAAAATGAACTTGCAAATCCAGATAAGAAGCAAGCATGGGGCGATAAGAAGGCAACTCGTGAATGGGTAACGAAAATATTGGTTCGTGCAGTCGGCAAGCAAGCGGATGCGGAACGTGCGATGAGCAAAAAAACAACGTTTGCTGACAATAGTAAAATCAGTGCTACTGCATTGGGTTATGTCAACACAGCAGTTGATCTTGAATTGACAACTGGATTGACCGGCAATCGTTTTGATCCTCAAGGCAATGTAACCCGTGCGCAGCTCGCAACGTTTTTCAGCCGCGGAGAAAAAGTGTACAAGGTGAAGCATGCTTCCGAGGCACTCGGTTATGTAATGAGCATGAATGATCAAGAGATGCGTCTCTACACGGAGGATGGCAAATCAGTATCCTACCGCTGCGACAGCAAAACGATGTACTATAAAACAGACAGCGAGCAGGCGATCAAGGCTTCCGAGATCGGGTTATATATGAAAATCCGAGTTGTTGTACAATCGGGTAATGCAACTTATATTGAATTGATTGACGCAGAGCCGAAGGTGGAGACGTCTACCGTTAAGCTGAGATACGTTGCGCCTTCAGAGAAGAAGCTGTACTTTACGAGAGATGGCTCTGATGCATTGTCTGATATTGTGTATGACAGCAGCGCGACAGTATTCAAAGATGCCAGCGGCAACACGATCGAGCCTTCCAAGCTGGTTACGGACAGTGAGCTTGTTATCAAGCGGGAGACATTTACGAATGAACGCAAAATCATTGAGGTGCAGATTAAATCGGGACCAATCAATAAGTCTGCTAAAGGGACAATCACTTCGGTAGATGCTAAAAACCGTTCGGTTACGATCAAATCCGAGAGTGGAGAAAGCGAAACATACACGGTTGCAGAGGGCGCTTACGTACGGTATAAGGATCAATTGTTGTCCGGGCTTAGCAGTCTCAAGGAAAATGATAAAGTCAATTATACGGTGAAGAATAGCGTCATCACTGAAATCGAATTGATGAACGCTCAACAATTGACCATTACGGGAACCTTATATGAAAAAGGTACTTCGAAAACCAGCATTACGATCCGAAAAGAAGACAATAGGTTGGAAGCGAAATTGCTTGCGCGTGAAGTAACGATTGATATTGATGGCATGAAAAATCCTTCCTTCGATGATATCGTAGCTGGTGAATACGGGGATCGTGTAGAATTAACGCTAAACAGCGATGATCTCGTTACGAACATTAAGGTCATGAACCGGAAGGCCGAAATGTTAATTGGAGCTACGGTTGTAGATTACGATAGAGGGAACAATTTGTTGATGGTGATGGACGAGCGCAAAGAGCCGCATGCTTTCAAGTTGACAAATGAAACGCGTTTTGAGAACAACGGAGTTAAGGTTGCAGTTGATGATATCGCGAGTCAATTAAAAGATGGCAAGCGTAAGGTTAACATTCAATATACAGCTAAAAATGCGCTCCTTGTGCAGTTTGTCAACAAGTTTGAAGGGACGTTTGTCTTTGCTAGCTCAACCGCTAAGACGGTGACGATGAAGCTTGCCAATGGGCAGACGGTTACGCTGCCGTATAAGAGCAACACACTTAGTGTTGAAAAATATGGAAAGAGCGGCGTTTCATTGAATGATGTGAATAATGGTGATACAATTGTAGCTTACTTCACTGATGATCAGTCTTCAGTAACATCACTTGCCGTTCGTCAAACCCTGCAGTTTGAGGTTGCGTCTCGTGATGCAGCGAAGTATCGCATGCGCTTGCGCTCGAACGGTTCAACAATCGAGGAATTTTATGTAGGCAGTGCAACGATTTATGATTTGAACAACAACAAGATCAAGATTGCAGACTTGAAGGATAATGACTATGTCAATGTTGTATTGGACGGACGCTCTATCGTGGAGGTGCGTCAAGTTCAAGTTACATACGGTCGAGTAGAGTCTGTAGATACGAACAACGGTTCGATTCGTGTGCGCGACAATGGCGGTTCTTTGTCTGTCCACCAAGTAGGCAAGAACGCGCAAATTCAGGTTGATAATTCCTCGACATCGAATTTGAGCGCGTTGAAAGAAGGAGACCGTGTGGAGGTGCGCAAGGACACAAGCGATCTTGCAGTTGTGAAGCTGATCAGCGGCGTGAAGCGCAGCTTCTGGCGTTATAATTCCAGTACGAGTGAATTGTACGTCAAACGCACCATGGCAGAAAATAATTATATATTCAATGTTCATCCGAATGCATTTATTCATTCGAAGGGCGAGAAAATCAGCCTGTCTTCCATTAAAGAAGATACCGATATTATGTTGTATATGATTAAGGATCAGGTTGTTGAAATCGAGAAAGTGTCTTAAACTACGATTAGGTTCACTACGAGCCGTCTCACCTTTGCGGGTGAGGCGGTTTTTAGGTGAACCGTCAAGAAGAATGGATAGAAAGGTGAGGTGACTCCTAGATGGCAACAAGTGTCCGCGTCCGTCATATTCTCGATACGATTGCTCAGATGTACCCTGACGCGCATTGCGAGTTGACTCACTCCAATCCGTTCGAATTGACAATTGCAGTCCTGTTGTCAGCCCAATGTACAGACGAGACGGTGAATAAGGTAACGGCCACGCTGTTCCAAAAGTATAAATCACCGGAGGATTATTTAGCTGTTCCACTCGAAGAGCTGGAATCGGATATTCGTCGAATTGGTTTGTTCCGCAACAAGGCGAAAAATATTCAGAAGCTATGCCAAATTCTCATTGATAAATACAGTGGTGAAGTACCTCGGGAGCACGCTCAATTGACAGAGCTTCCGGGTGTCGGCAGAAAGACGGCCAATGTGGTCGTTTCCAACGCCTTCGGTGTGCCTGCAATGGCAGTGGACACACATGTCGAGCGCGTCTCCAAGCGCTTGCGACTAGCTAACGAAGACGATAGTGTGTTGGAAGTGGAGAAGAAGCTGATGCGAAAAATTCCTCGTGAAGAATGGACAATCACGCATCACCGGTTAATCTTTTTTGGACGTTATCATTGCAAAGCGCAATCCCCCCAATGTGACATTTGTCCGCTGCTAGATAGTTGTCGAGAGGGTAAAATACGTATGAAAGCGACCAAACCTAGAAAGACTGGAAAATATAAGAACGTGGATGGGAGTCGGTCGTGATGAAATGTATTTCGGTATACACGAATGATTTTGAACAATTTTCTAATATTTATGAAAAAATTATGCAAACACCTCTTCAAGAGGATGAAGAACGTGAAATTGACGGTGTTACGGTATATGCAGCTGGACAAGTCCCTGATCAGTATGTCGAACGTATGCGCCAAAAACGTGATGTTGTCGTTATGCGTGTGAAGGATGCAGGAATTACAATCTTGCAGCGCGGAGAACAATTCGAAATCATTCTCCCTGAACAGCAAAATATGGTACACTAGAAACCGAGTAGAAGGCAAAAAGAGGAAGCCGATTACTCGGTTTTTTCTATGCCTAGGCATAATATTAGGCGTTCTGTTAGTTATCGATGCGACGAGGGAGACGTGAATGGAGAAGATGAATGCGAGGTTGCACACCAATTCGGCCATTGCGGAGAAAGACAGCGGGGAACTCGGAAAATGGCTGAAGCATACAGCGGAACAGATGCAGCATAGGGGAGATGTGCAGCACGCCGAGAAGATGCTGGAACTTGCGAAGAAATGGCAAGAGTCGATCGTGATGGTTACGTTCTGCGGCCATTTTTCAGCAGGAAAATCAAGTGTGATTAATGCATTGTGCGGCAAGCAGCTGCTGCCATCCAGCCCAATTCCAACGAGTGCAAATGTAGTTACGCTCCGTTATGGCGAGCGCCATGCACGGGTGCTTCGGCGGTTAGGGGATGGATCAGTACGGGAGGAGCCTGTCCAATTTGAGCAATTGGATGAGATATGCCGCGATGGTATAGGCATAGAGCGTGTTGTGCTCTTTGATGAAATTGAGTGGATGGAGCAAGGAGTCGCTCTGCTGGATACTCCAGGGGTCGATTCAACAGATGCTGCTCATCGGGCGGCTACTGAGGAAGCCATGCATCTGGCTGATATTGTGTTCTATGTAACGGATTATAATCATGTGCAGTCAGAGACGAATTTTGCGTTTGCAAAGGAAGTTGCAGATGCGGGCAAGCCGCTTATTTGGATCGTCAATCAGATTGATAAACATCGTGAGCAGGAGCTGACCTTCGAATCCTATCAACAGGATGTGAAAAGTGCACTGGATGCGTGGCAGCTTAAGCCTGAGGGTGTGTTTTACATATCTGTTAAGCAGCCTGAACATCCGCTTAATGAATGGAATGCGCTTGAAGCTTATGTGCGCCAAGCTGCTATGGAACGGTTGCCGCTCGTTCGTTATGGCATTATGCGTGCGGCATGCGAGATGATTGCAGCGCATGCCAAGTTATTGAAGGAGCCTTATGTAAGCAAGCGTGAGCAATTCATTGAACGTATAGGTGACGAGGCTGCCTTGATGACGTGGAAGGAGCAAGTGCGCCAAGCGGAACAACGAGTTGCGGAGCTTACAGCACGGCAAGAGGAAGTAAATGATCTGTTTCAGAAGCAGCTACAGCAGCTGCTTGCCAATGCAAATGTGACGCCTGCAGCTATGCGTGATCAGGCACAGCAATATTTAGAGTCACGCAAGCCAGGCTTCAAGGTTGGCTTCTTATTCTCTGGGGTGAAGACGGAAACGGAACGTAATCAACGTCTGAATGCCCTTACATCCATATGGAAGGATGGATTGCGGGCGAATGTAGAAGTTCATCTCATCCAAATGATTCGTGCACTTGCTGAGGAGGTTGGGGCGGACGGTCAAGAAGCATCTTCTGCTATGGAGAGCGCATTGCCTGATTTGGGCAAAAGCTGGCTGGCAGCTTCGGTATCAGAAGGGGCAAGCGGCTCGCCAGAGTATAACTTGAATTATTGCCGTTCGCTTGCTGATGAAGCTCGAACCTTACTGCGCAGAGCTGCTCTGACCGTTGCAGAGCCTTTGTTGAAGATCAAGCTCCAGCGATATCGAGATGATTTTTTGCAAGCAGAGAAAGAGTTAGCAGAGATGAAGTCGCTTCATCTTGATTACACAGAATTGGAGAGCAGCTTGCAGGCAATTGATCAAATGGAAGCGGAGTTGGCTCGTCAGATCGAATTGTGGCTGCCAGCCGATAAGCAGCAGCATGGATGGAACGGTCTGCTTCCAGATGTTCTTAGCGTGAAGCAGCAAGCGAGCAGCAAGCAGAAAATAAAAGGCGGCCACTCGGTATCGCAGTCGATGAACAATGCAGAATGCAATTCTAATGCTGTCAATAGGCTTGGCAGTTCTGCTCAAGCGGTGAAACGCTCTGATAAACAGGCAATCGTTGAGTCGTGGCTGGAGCTGTCTGATGATGATGGTAACAGAACAAATGAGGAGCAGGATGAATATGCGCAAGCCTATGCAAGTAGATATGGATCAGCACAAGGGCTTTATGAGCATGGTACAACGGTATCCGGAAGCTCTCAGCAGCCAATTGAAAATTCGGAAGCACCTAGACAAGTCCGTCGTAGGCTGACAGATACGGCTGGAAAGCTCGAACAAGCAGCAGGCGTTCTTGAACAGCTGGATTCGATGCGTATGCTTGCGTCAGAGATGCGCGACAAGGCCAAACGGCTAGTTGAGAACCGCTTCACAGTAGCGCTATTCGGGGCCTTCAGCGCCGGGAAATCATCATTCGCGAATGCCCTTATCGGACAGAACGCTCTCCCGGTATCGCCCAACCCGACGACAGCTGCGATTAATACAATCGCTGCTGCAACAGACGCGCACCCGCATGGCACGGCGCGCGTAACGATGAAGCGCGAAGCGAAGCTGTTAGATGACCTTCGCTACGCGCTGGAAACCTTGGGCGAGCAGAGTGCTTCCACCATGGAGATGGAGGAAGCGCTGCATGCGCTCGCCCGGATTCGCCCGGAGACGATTCATCCTTCCGGGCGCCCTTACTACCGCTTCATCCAGGCTGTGAAGCGGGGAATCGATAAGGCTCGAGGCCTATTGGGCCAGGAGCTTATGGTCGATGAAGCAGAATATCGCTTATTCGTAAGCGATGAATCTCGTTCAGCCTTTGTTGAACGTATTGATCTATTTATTGACAGCGAGCTCACGAGACAAGGCTTCGTCTTCGTAGATACACCAGGTGCAGACTCAATTAATGCAAGGCATACAGGTGTTGCATTTGAGTATATGAAACAAGCCGATATCATTTTGTTTGTGACGTACTATAACCACGCTTTTTCACAAGCAGATCGGCAATTTCTTACCCAACTTGGCCGTGTCAAGGATGCCTTCGAGCTGGATAAAATGTTCTTCGTTGTTAACGCATCGGATCTAGCCGCTTCTCCAGAAGAGCTTTCAAGCGTGCTTGATTATGTAGAGGATAGACTGCGTGAGTTCGGCGTACGTAATCCCCGTCTATTTCCGATATCCAGCTTGCAGGCCTTGGAAGGCAAACAGCAGGCACAATCCGAGAAGATTGAAAAGTCAGGGATAGAAGCGTTCGAGCAGTCGTTCCTGCAGTTCGCAGGCAATGAACTAAGTCAACTCAGCATCCATTCTGCCCAAATCAGCTTGGAGAGGGCAGCTAAGCAGTTGAAGGCCATGTGGGACGCCTCTCACGCTGATGCTGCAGAGCGCGAGCGGGAATTGCTCCGCTATCAGAACTTGGTTGAACAAGCCCACAGCAGCTGTTCGGAGTGGCTAAAGCGTGATGAGACAAGTGCATTCCGCCAAGAAGCAGATGAACTGCTTTATCATGTGAGCCAGCGGCTGCAGTTCCGCTTTGGCGCTATGTTCTCTCATGCGTTCAACCCGGCTTCGCTGCGCAGAGATGATCGTAATATCGACAGTTCTTTGCAGCGCTGTTATGTAGAATGGAGCCGCATATTTACCAAGGAGCTTGCGAATGAATTGTACGCAACTTCTCTGCGAATGGAGCAAAGCGCAAAGAAACTTGTAACGAGCTATCGTAATCGCCTCCAGCAGACAATCACGGAGCAGTTGCCTGGATACTCGCCGACAGAAGAAGCTATGACTGCTTGGCCAACCCCTGAGGTATCCGGTGAGATTAACTTGCCGAATGTTACAACACGCTGGATTCGAGGCTATTTCCGTAATAGCAAGGCATTCTTTGAAGGCAATGGCCGAAGTGAGCTTAGGCAGGCATTAGAGCTTCAGACGATGCAGGCTGTCAAGCAGGCGACAGAGGAGCATCGGGAGCGATTCATCAAGCATATGCTCACGCATTATCACCAAGTTGTCCAAAAGTCCTACACAGAACTTTCTGAAGCGTTGGATCGATATATGGAAAGATTAAGCAGCGCTTTACAGGCAGATGTCGATGAAGGTCTGCTTCAAGCGGTGATGAGCGCCATGGAAGAGGTAATATCTGCCGATAAAGTATCAAACGAAAGAGATGAATTTTAGCAAAATTGATATCAAAACCGTATCAATCCCTTACAAACGCTTACCGGACATATGTTTGGTAAGCGTTCTTTATTGAATAATGAACCACAAGTCAGTAAATCAGACGATTTAAGAGAAATGTTTGGATATGTTCCCACTAACCTCGGAAAAATCGAGCACAATCCGCATTATGATGAAATTGGCGTTTTGCTGTTGTGTTTTCATGATGATAAACTGCATTACATCTCACGAGAACGTAGAAAAGGGGAGGAGAATCCATGAACGTCTTCAAGCGGCTAAGCACGTATTACTGGCCGAAAAAAGGCTACTTAATCGCATCTATCATTTGCTTGATGGCGGCAACCGCGCTCGGACTGGTGTATCCCAATCTGCTGCGCATATTGATTGACGACGTCATAGCAAAAGAACGATTCGATTGGGTGCCTTGGCTGGCATTGACGGTGGTCGTCGTTGTCAGCATTAAAGGCACCCTCACATTTTTACACGGCTTTTTTGGCGGAAGACTAGGCAACTACGTTGCCTACGAGATGAGGAATGCATGCTATCGCAAGCTGCAATTTCTCTCATTCCGGTATTATGACAAGGCAAGAACAGGGGACTTGATGTCTCGTTTGACAGCAGATCTCGAAGGAATTCGCAACTTTATTGGCTTCGGGTTCGCCCAAATTTTGAACATGGTGCTGATGGTGATCTTTGGCGCAGCAATGATGTTCTCTATTGACTGGAAGTTAACGCTAACTACGCTTATCCCAATCCCGTTGCTTATTCTGGTAGCACTTCGCTTCGAGTCGAAGATTCATCCGGCTTTCCGTGAAATGCGCGTTGCCTTTAGCCGGCTGACAACGGCGGTTCAGGAGAACATTACAGGTGTACGTACGGTCAAATCTTTCGCGCGTGAAAGCCATGAAGTAGACAAATTCTCTGTTCGTTCCGAAGCATATAAAGAAAATCAAATTCATGCTGCTACATTATGGGGACGTTATTTCCCGATCATGGAGCTTCTTGCTTGCTGCTGTGTCGCTATGCTGCTGGCAGTTGGCGGTACGAAGGTTATCAACAAGGAGCTGTCTCTTGGCGAATTGGTTGCATTCTTCAGTATGATTTGGTACATTATCGGTCCGATGTGGGGGATCGGCTTCCATATCAATAACTACACCCAATCTAAGGCATCTGGAGAGCGTGTGCTTGAACTTCTTGATACACCCGTTGACGTTGCGAACAATGAGCGTGCGATGGTGCTCAAGGATGATGAAGTAAAAGGGCATGTTCAATTCAAAGATGTATCCTTCCGTTACGAAGGAGATGTAAACGCTCTTAGCCACATCTCGCTTGATGCGACGCCAGGTAAAGTGATAGGCCTTCTAGGCGGAACAGGGGCAGGGAAAACGACCATTATCCAGCTGCTCATGCGCGCATATGACGTGAAATCAGGAAGCATCACATTGGATGGACACGATATTCGAGATCTTGATGTGAAGAGCCTCCGGAGCCAAATGGCTACCGTATTCCAAGAGACGTTCTTATTTTCGTCTTCAATCTATAACAATATTGCCTACGGACGGGATGATGTTACGGAAGAGGAAGTGATCCGTGCTGCGAAGCTTGCTCAAGCTCATGACTTCATCATGGAGCTTCCACTCGGCTACGACACAATCGTAGGCGAACGCGGTATGGGGTTATCTGGCGGCCAGAAACAGCGCATTGCAATTGCTCGTGCCTTGCTGAAAGATCCAAAGATTCTAATTTTGGATGATGCGACAAGCGCGGTTGACATGGATACAGAGCATGCGATTCAAGCGGGCTTCCAAGAGGTTATGCGTGGTCGTACCGTGTTCATTATCGCTCACCGCATCTCGTCGCTGCGACATGCTGATGAGATTCTAGTACTGGAACAAGGACATATTGCACAACGAGGTACCCATGAACAGTTGATCGTAGTGCCTGGCACGTATCAAGATGTGTATCGGATTCAATATGCAGATAAACTTGATTCAGATTTGACAGGAAATTCAACGAAAGATTCAACGATGAGCAGAGAGCAGGTGAGAGTATGAGTGAGGCTCGATTTACAGCAGCATCCTCGGCACCGGGGCGAGCAAATGAACACGACAGCGCTGCTTCTGAAAATGTCGAGCGCAAGCGCTCCAGATTCGTTTATCAAGATGATGATGCAATTGAAAAGCCCTTCAACTGGGCCCAAATGCGCCGCCTGCTCGTCTATATGAAGCCATATAAGCGCCAGTTGCTCCCAGTACTGCTCGTCATGATGGTACTGGGTACGATAACGAAGCTCGCGATCCCATTTCTAATTAGTTATGCTATTGACCATGCAATACAGCCGACAGATGGGAATCCGTCGCTTCGAATGTTGTATATCATCGCGGGAACGGTACTTGGACTCTACATTGTTCAATGGGGGGCCAATGCGTTCCGGATCAAATTTATGAATGTGATCGGCCAACGTATTATTTATGATTTGCGTGCAGATTTGTTCAAGCATATCCAGAAGCTGTCGTTCCAGTTTTATGACAAGCGTCCAGCTGGCTCTGTGCTCGTGCGCGTAACGAATGATGTCAATTCCTTACAGGAATTGTTCACGAACGGAGCAGTCAATACATTAATTGATTGCATGCAACTGATAGGTATCATTATTATTCTATTGTTTTTAAATGTACAGCTTGCATTGGCTGTTATGATAACCGTGCCTATTATGTTCTTAGTGTCTACAAAGCTTCGTAAGAAGATTCGATTTGCTTGGCAGGATGTTCGTATGAAGCAATCTCGGATTAACTCACACTTGAATGAAGCCATTCAAGGTGTTCGCGTAACGCAAGCGTATACACAAGAACAACAGAATATGGAATTCTTTGATCATATGAATATGGTGAACAAGAAATCCTGGGATCGCGCTTCTGCCATGAACCAATCGTTTGGGCCTGTGATCGAGATAACTAGCGCAGTGGGTGCATTTATTCTTTTCATGTATGGGTCTTACTTAAT
The DNA here is from genome assembly GCF_030363895.1 of Paenibacillus sp. S-12. Lineage (NCBI taxonomy): Bacteria > Bacillati > Bacillota > Bacilli > Caryophanales > Paenibacillaceae > Paenibacillus > Paenibacillus sp. S-12. The sequence continues at coordinate 267,052 of NZ_JASIUF010000012.1, read as the reverse complement.
ACAGAGTCATGCGATAACCGTCGGGGTACTATTTGCTTTTGCGCAATACATAGGGAACTTCTGGGAGCCTATTAACCGCTTAGGGCAAATGTATTCACAAATGTTGATTGCCATGGCCTCGTCAGAACGTATCTTTGAATTTATGGATGAACAGCCTTCCATTCAGGATGCAGTATCATCAAAGGCACTCCCGCCGATTCATGGCGATGTGGAGTTTGAGAAGATTTTGTTCGAATATGAAAAGGGACGTCCTGCATTGAAAGGAATCTCGCTATCTGCTAAGGCAGGCGAGTCTATCGCGCTTGTCGGACATACCGGATCAGGAAAGAGTACCATTATTAATCTATTGTGCCGCTTCTACGATACGACAGAAGGCCATGTCTTGATCGACGGACATGATATTAGGCAGGTGACGATTGAAAGTCTTCGTTCCCAAATTGGCATCGTGCTACAGGATACGTTCATCTTCTCTGGCACAATAAGAGACAATATTCGTTTTGGCCGTCTCGATGCAACGGATGCAGAAGTAGAAGCTGCAGCGAGAGCGGTATATGCGCATGATTTCATCGTGAATACGAAGGACGGTTATGATACTGAGGTTGAGGAAAGAGGGAACGTCCTCTCTATGGGTCAGCGTCAGCTAATCTCGTTCGCGCGTGCGCTGCTTGCAGATCCGAGAATTCTCATTCTCGATGAAGCAACGGCAAGTATCGATACGGAGACGGAGCTAAAAATACAAGAAGCGCTGAAAACATTGCTGCAGGGCAGAACATCCTTCATTATCGCACACAGATTGTCGACCATTCGCAATTGCGACAATATCGTCGTGCTTGATCATGGCGTTATTCAGGAACAGGGTACGCATGAACAACTGATGGATATGCGGGGTACCTATTACAATCTAGTAGCAGCGCAGTATAAATATATGTAGGCATTTCTTGTACGGCGGTTTGTGGTGCAGGGAGTTGCTTTCAGAATTAGAGGGGCGGCCGATATCGATCGGTTGTCCCTTTTTGATTTTGAGTGTTAGCTTTGCTGTACCCCCTGCAGTTTGCAAATAGGAACATGAACAGGTAATGTAAAGGGAGAACGGAGTTCAGGGATTGAGACAGGAGGACTAGGATGAGTCGTAAATCGGTATCGCGGCAATGGTTATGGATTGCTTCATGCGGCGTGGGATGCACGCTGCTATTGCTCGTTGGCTTCGGACTCGGAATTGCGGATATTATATATCCTGCTTCTGTTCCGTTTGCGGATGCGCCTGGGGTGAAGACTTCACCGACAACAGATACCGCCACTCACACAGAGCAGGAGATACGGATCGCTGCTCTTGGCGATTCTTTGACAAGAGGCACTGGCGATGGTACGGGACAGGGCTATGTTCGTCGCGTGGTGAGTACGCTTGAGAAGAGCAAGGAGAAACCGGTTTCGCTTTTGAACAATCTGGCAGTGAATGGGCTTCGTGCAGATCAGCTTATGGAGCGTTTGGAGAAAGATAGTGCGGGTTATGTATTGAAACAAGCGAATGTCATTCTGTTGACGATCGGCGGCAATGACTTATTCCAAGGAGCTCAAGCAGAACAGATGAGCGCCAAGGAAATGCAGTTGGATACGCTCATCGCTAAGGCGGATGCGGGAATTGTTCATTTGAAACAGGTGCTGGCTCAGCTGCGTAAGTGGAACCCGGATGCGCTAATCATCTATGTAGGATTGTATAATCCGTTTGCAGATTTACAGGCGATGCGTGAAATCGGCAATGCCGTCGTGCAGAAGTGGAACGATTCAGCTTATACGCTGATCAATAAGGACAAGAATATGATGATGGTACCGACCTACGATCTGTTCCAGCAGAACAGCAGCAAGTATTTATCGTCTGATCATTTTCATCCGAATGGAGAAGGATACGATGCTATTGCTAAGCGGATTGTGCAAAGCATCAAATAATAGATGGACATATGATATCGGCCGGGAGGTGGCTCAGTGATGGAGCATGCGAAGGAAGTAGTATTATCAGTTGAGCATGTAAAAAAGAAAATAGGCGCAAAGCTGATCATAAAAGATGTAACCTTCGAGGTTCGTGCAGGAGAGATCTTCGGTTTCCTTGGGCCGAATGGCTCTGGCAAAACGACGACCATTCGTATGCTGGTTGACTTAATTACGCCAACTTCAGGCCGAATTACCGTATGCGGACTTGACGTCAATCGCAATCCGGAGCAGGCGCTGCGGCATGTTGGCTGCATCGTGGAGAATCCGGAAATGTATAACTTTCTGACAGGGTGGGAAAATTTAGAACATTTCGCCCGGATGGTGAATGGAGTTGGATCGGAACGTATCCAAGAAGTTGTTGAAATTGTCGGTTTGTCCAATCGGATTCATGACAAGGTGAAAACATACTCGCTAGGGATGCGGCAGCGTCTTGGAATCGCACAAGCGCTGCTGGCCGAGCCGAAGCTGCTCATTTTGGATGAGCCTACGAATGGATTAGATCCGCTTGGCATTAAAGAACTGCGTGCATTCATTCGTATGCTGGCCGATAGCGGCATGGCTGTGTTCGTATCGAGTCACTTGCTCAGTGAAATTCAACTGATGTGCGATCGTGTAGCTATTATCAGCAATGGAGAAGTGCTTGCTGTTGACGATGTAGAGCAACTGCTTACGGGACGCAATCAGTTCGTGGTTTGGCAGGCACAACCCGTGGAGCGGGCTGTGGAATTGTTAACCGAGAACAATGGAGTTACGGTATACACACGAGAGAATGCGCCAATTGATGAGTCGGCCCTGATAGGACTTCCGGACTATGCGATCGTTACCGAAACTCCTTCTGACTATATACCAGAATTGAATCGAAAGATGCTGCAGGCCGGCATCGAAATAGAGGGAATTCAGCGCATTATGCCTACCCTGGAGCAGTTATTTTTAGAAATAACGGAGGGTGAACGCATTGAGTAGCTTGCTGCCGCTTATCCAAAACGAAACATTAAAAGTATTGAAGAAAAAGCGATTTTATGTCATCATGCTCATATTGATCGTGTTAATCCCCGTCTTCACTTATGCACAAATGAAGATGGCGGAAAGCAGCCGGGCGAAATTCAAGGAGGACTGGCGCCTAGAGCTTCAACAGCGAATTACAGATATTCAAAATTCGCTGGGCAGCGATCGTATACCAGAAGAGTGGAAGAAGTATCGGCTCATCATGCTGCAGCAGCTGCAATATTATTTGGATCATGACGTGAATCCAAGTGAGCCGAACGGAGTGACATTTACCCGTACCTTTATGGATAATGCGGTGACGCTGTTCATCCCGCTGCTTGTCATGGCGATCGCCTCAGATATCGTATCTTCGGAACGTTCGACCGGGACGATTAAGATGCTGCTGACCAGGCCGGTACGCAGATGGAAGGTGCTCATGAGCAAATGGGTTGTTCTCATGATGTTTACCGGCATCATTGTTGTCATGACAGCGCTGCTCGCGTATCTTATTTCCGGAGCTGTGTTCGGTTATGGGGGATGGACTTTCCCGATATTTACCGGATTCTCGCTGTCGGGCACTAATGTGGACTTCAATGCCGTACATACGCTTCCCTCATGGCTGTACTTGCTTATGCAATGCGGTCTGATCTGGTTCTCCAGCATTGTTGTCGCAGCGCTCGGGTTTATGATATCTGTGCTCGTCCGGAGCACAGCAGCAAGCATTGTAACGCTGATGGCAACACTGATTGCAGGTACCATCTTGTATAATATGGCCTCATCTTGGCCGACTGCCAAATACCTGTTCATGATTAACTTAAAATTGACGGACTATATGGCGGGTACACCGGCTCCTGTAGAAGGCATGAGCTTGCCGTTCTCTCTTGCGGTATTAAGTATATGGGGCATGATTTCCCTATTCATTGCATTCCGTGTCTTTACGAAACAGGACATCTTGAATTAAAATAAGAATGCGAAACATCTGTTTGCATCCGGACGATATAAGTAATGGGGATTTCTGCTCCTTCGTCCGGCAGCGGCAGATTTTCTTTTGCCAACGAAGGTTGGAACGCTAAAAAGATAGTTTCAAAAAGCCGCTTTTGATCATAAAGCATAACGGGAAGTAACTCGTGAAAATGTTCAGCAGCTAATTTTGCATTCGCTTGCAACCTTACTGATGCTGAAAACTGGTCTTTTTGAACACGTATTGTTTAGGAAACACGCATGATTATTGATTATGCACTACATGTAATTTGAAGGAGGAGCATGAATGGTCGAGCAAGTCGATATGTTCGGACAGTCGCCTGAGAATGGGGGGGCATCTGGCAACCGCAATTCTGAGTATGGGGCTGACGACATTCAAGTGCTCGAAGGGCTTGTCGCGGTACGCAAACGGCCAGGGATGTATATTGGCAGTACAAGCTCCTCGGGGCTGCATCATCTGGTATGGGAAATCGTAGACAACGCTGTCGACGAGCATCTCGCCAAATTTTGCTCTCAGATTGATGTGACAATTCACAAGGATCAGTCGGTCACCGTTCGAGACAATGGACGAGGAATTCCGACGGGTATGCATAAGACAGGGGTACCGACTCCGCAGGTCGTTTATACGATCTTGCATGCGGGCGGTAAGTTCGGTGGCGCAGGCTATAAGAAATCTGGGGGTCTGCACGGCGTTGGCGCTTCAGTCACGAATGCGTTATCGGAATGGCTTGAGGTTGAAATTTGCCGCGATGGCAAAATACATCGCATGCGCTTTGAAACATGGACGGATAAGAAAGGCAAAGAGCATGTCGGCGAACCGGTAACGGGGCTGGAGATTGTCGGTAATACGAATCGCACGGGTACAAAGGTAACGTTTAAGCCAGATGCGAAGGTATTCCATGGCAATATTCATTTGAATTATGACAATCTTGCTGAGCGATTGCAGGAGATTGCATTTTTGAACTCTGGCTTACGGGTCACATTGAAGGATGAGCGGACAGGAAAGGAAGAAACTTTCCTATATGAAGGCGGAGCAAGCGAATTTGTACGATTTTTGAATGAAGACAAAAGTGTGCTGCATGAAGTCATTCATTTCACGGCTGAGAAGGATGATATTGAAGTCGAGATTGCGCTTCAATATAACGATGGGTATACGGAAACAATCGTATCGTTCGTCAACTCGATCCCAACTCGTGGCGGCGGTACGCACGAGACAGGCTTCAAGACAGCCTACACGCGTGTGATGAATGAATATGCGCGCAAGAACAGCTTATTGAAGGAAAAAGATAAAAACCTGGACGGGAACGATCTCCGTGAAGGTATGATGTCAGTCATTAACGTGAAAATGTCCGATGTGGAATTTGTCGGCCAAACGAAAGATCAGCTCGGGAGTGCGATGGCAAGGGGCGCTGTGGATACCATCGTATCCGAGCATATGAGCATTTTTTTAGAGGAGAACCCGCAAATTGCGCAGATGCTTGTCAAGAAGGCGATTCAGGCATCCAAGGCGCGTGAGGCGGCACGCAAGGCAAGAGAAGATGTTCGGTCAGGCAAGAAGCGCAGTGAAAGCTCGAACCTGAACGGCAAGCTGACACCGGCGCAGTCGAAGGATTATACGCGCAACGAGCTCTTTATTGTCGAAGGGGACTCGGCGGGTGGCTCTGCGAAGCAGGGACGCGATTCCAAGACGCAGGCGATCTTGCCGCTGAAGGGGAAGCCAATGAACCCGGAAAAGGCGAAGCTCGCTGATATTCTGAAAAATGATGAATATCGAACGATCATCCATGCGATCGGAGCAGGGGTAGGCTCCGATTTCGATGCTGATGAGAGCAATTACGCGAAGATCATTATTATGACAGATGCTGACACAGACGGTGCGCATATTCAAGTGCTGCTGCTCACTTTCTTCTATCGATATATGCGGCAGCTTATTGATAAGGGCAAGGTATATATTGCACAGCCTCCGCTATATAAGATATCGCATAAGAAGGGCAAGCACTTGACGGTTCGCTATGCTTGGACAGACGAGCAGCTTGCCAGCTACGTGAAGCAGTTCGGACAAAGCGCTGAGATTCAACGTTATAAAGGTCTTGGCGAGATGAATCCCGATCAATTGTGGGAAACGACGATGGATCCGGAAACGAGAACATTGCTGCAGGTGCAGATCGATGACGCCGCCAAGGCAGAGCGCCGCGTGACGACATTGATGGGCGACAAGGTGGAGCCGCGCAAGCGCTGGATCGTAGAGAACGTTGACTTTGCGGAGTTCGAGGAATAGAAAGGTGAGAGACACATGAGCGTATCGGAACAATTCAAACCCGCGTTCTTGGAAGACGTGGTTGGCGACCGATTCGGGCGCTATTCCAAATATATCATTCAAGATCGCGCGATACCCGACGTTAGGGACGGTCTCAAGCCGGTTCAGCGACGCATCTTGTATGCGATGTATGAATCTGGCAATACACCGGACAAGCCATATCGCAAGTCGGCCAAAACGGTCGGGGACGTCATGGGTAATTATCACCCGCACGGGGATTCTTCGATATATGACGGTATGGTGCGTATGGCGCAGCCATGGAAGATGGGGCATGTCTTGATTGACGGTCACGGCAACTGGGGGTCAATTGATGATGACCCGGCAGCCGCAATGCGTTATACGGAAGCAAGATTGTCTTCCATTGCGATGGAGCTACTTCGGGATATTGAGAAGGATACCGTTCCGTTCCGTCCGAACTTTGATAATACGGAAGAAGAGCCTGTCGTATTGCCATCACGCTTCCCAAACTTGCTCGTAAATGGCGTTAGTGGGATTTCGTCCGGTTTTGCAACGGAAATTCCGACACACAATTTGCGGGAAGTGATTGAGGCATGCATCGCCATGATCGACAAACCCGAGATTGATTTGGATGAGATTATTAACATTGTACAGGGGCCAGACTTCCCTACAGGTGGAATCATCATGGGGGCGGAAGGCATTCGTGATGCATATCGTTCGGGTAAGGGGCGCATTTACATTCGCGCGAAGACGGATATTGAGGAAGTGCGCGGAGGTCGTCAGCAGATCGTCGTCACTGAAATCCCGTATCAGGTTGTGAAGTCGCGCCTTGTTACTGCAATGGAGAACATCCGGCTGGAGAAGAAGGTAGACGGCATTGCAGAGGTTCGCGATGAAAGTGGACGCGAAGGGATGCGCATTGTCGTTGAACTGAAAAAGGATGCGGATGCGAGCGGGATTTTGAACTATTTGTTTAAGAAGACGGACTTGCAAGTGACCTATAACTTCAACATGGTAGCGATCGTGAACAAGGCTCCGATGCAAATGGGCATTTTGCCAATGCTTCAAGCCTACATTGAACACCAGAAGGAAGTTGTCACGAATCGTACCCAATACGACTTGGCGAAGGCAGAAGACCGGGCACATGTGTTGGAGGGCTTGGTCAAGGCACTTGATATCTTGGATGCGGTGATCGCAACAATCAAAGCTTCGAAAAATCGTCAGGATGCGCAGCACAACTTGATTGAACAATTTGGTTTCTCTGAACGGCAAGCCGATGCGATCTTGACATTGCAGCTTTATCGCTTAACGAATCTGGAATTGACTTCATTGATGAAGGAATTGGATGACATTCGTAAGAAGGTTGCCGATCTTCGCTCGATTCTGGAGAGCAGCAAGAAACTGATGAAGGTAATTAAGAAGGAATTGACGGACATTCGCGATCGATATGGAATCGATCGGCGTTCAGTCGTGCAGGGAGAAGTCGAAGAAATCAAGGTTAACCTTGAAGTAATCGTCAATGCTGAGGATGTTCTCGTCAGCCTGTCCAATGAAGGATACATCAAGCGAACGAGTCAGCTATCCTTCACGCGTTCTGGCGGGGAATGGGAAGCATCTGGTGTCAAAGAAGGTGACTACATCCGTCAAATCAATGAAGTGAACACTTTGGATCGCCTGCTTATCTTTACGCAGCGGGGGCAATATTTCTCCTTGCCTGTCCATATGATTCCAGAGTTCAAATGGAAAGACAATGGTACAGCCATTGTTAATGTTATTCCGATTGCGAAGGAAGATTCCATCGTAGCTGCCATTCCTGTCAAGTCATTCGCGGACGAGCAGAGCTCGCTCTTGTTCGTGACGCGTCGCGGTCAAGTGAAGCGTACGATGCTTAAGGAATACGAAACAAATCGTACAGGGGCAGTCGCCGCGTGCAAGGTAGCAGATCAAGATGAGTTATTGGCCGTCATGCTTAGTGATGGTTCAGCAGACCTCCTTCTCGTGACAGAACAGGGAATGGCAATCCGATTTGCAGGAGCAGAAGTAAACCCGATGGGACGAGCGGCTGGTGGTGTTCGTGGAATGCAGTTAAAGGATGACGATGCCATCACAGCTGCTCTACAGGTTACGGGCGAAGAAGGAGAAATAACCGTTCTTACGGATATCGGATGGGGCAAGCGCTCCTTGCTGCTTGATTATCCAACACAAGGCCGGGGCGGCAAAGGAATGGCAACATTCGAGTTCAAGGAAGGGAAGCGAGTGAAACCGAATGGGAAGAAGCTAATCGGCGCTTACTTCAGCAAAGAGGCGTATCCGATAACGATCATTACCGAACAGGGACACTTGCACCAGCTTATTACCGAGCATGCACCGCTGATGGACAAAAGGGCACAAGGACGAAGCTTGGTTACCTTAGATAAGGAAGATACAATTGTAAATACTACAGTCATTATACCGCCATCTTCTTAATCGAAGGGCTTGTGCGGTGGATTCAGCACATCGTGCAGGGTAATGACAATTTCTAATAGGACCCACAATGGGACGGGCTCATCGAGCCGCTCTGCCCACTGTGGGTCTTTTATGATCCCGATTTTCACTGCTTTTTGAAAAATGTCGGCTTTGGCCTGATCCATTGTGTTCCCTCCTCGCAGTATGAAGCAATGTAAATGTTAGAGAATGTATGGCAAATGCCTATATGTTATTATATGTGGGAAATGATTGCACGGTTCCAAATCGTAACAAGAAGCGATATGAGTTTGGGATGAAACTACATTCAGAAGAGGGATGATCCCGACTAGAAAAATGTGGTATAATTTAGTTGTTTGTAGATCGACATGGGAATAAAGGGGGAGTCGCTTGCATGCATGCAGCCGAATTTGCCAAGCTATGGTCGAAATTATCCAAGGATTATAAGTTGATGATGGACGAAGCCCTTTCGCCAAGTCTGACAGAGAGTCAGTTAACCGTGTTGGAGCGAATTGCGGAATATGGAAAGGTCAAGCCCTCTGATTTATTGCCTCATCTAGCTACGACCCCGGCCGCAATTACAACATTGATGGATCGCATGGAGAAGAATGCACTAATTATTCGCGAGCGGGATCAGGATGATCGTCGAATCGTGTGGATCCAAGCTACAGAATTCGGCATGCAGGAAATGCGCCGCGGAGTAACGATTCGCGAGAATTATTGGAATGGCATCTTGCATCGTATCTCTACACACAATCAGCAGCTACTTATTCTCTTGCTTGGCAAGCTGACTCAATCGCCGCAACCGTCTGTTGTTGAGAAAGAGACGGCTGCAGCGTCAGAGCCTGTTCGTGCTGGGCAATAGCTAAGGTGAGACTGGGGCAGGGAGAATAACGGGAACAGCCGCTCTTGATGCCAGATGGCTGTATGTGCTGTTGAGCATCTTTTTCATAGCCTGATACTGCTTTGTGCTTAACCGTTTGTCAGAACGGGCTTTAATTGTTTGCTCCAATGGGAGTACGCGATATTTGCGCTTGTCGCGAGCACCGTCAATATGCACCCATGTTGGAATTGTTGTTATTTTTTTTAGCTCGATTGTACCTTCAGGCATGTGTTTGTTAATTTCCACACCGAAGATTACTCCTATATTCGTGCCATTGCCTGTCTGATTGGATATAAAGTTCCCCATAGAATAGATAATTAGCCCATCACGCTTGGAGCCGTCGGGCTCTCTTACAGTAATACGCTCATATGGCTGGATGACATGTGGATGAGAGCCTAATATAATATCTGCTCCAGACTGGATAAGAGTGTGCGCTAGTCGGATCTGATCTTGATTCGGTGTATGCTCATATTCTGTACCGAAGTGCAATGCAATCGCTACAACATCTGCACCAGCCTTTTTCGTTTTTTGAATATCCTGAATCATACGCTTCTCATCAATGAGAGATACGAGATACGGTTTTTGCTTCGGAAGTGGAATTCCGTTTGTACCGTACGTATAAGCGAGAATCCCTAATTGTATTCCGTTTTTCTCAAATAAGGTTGGTTGATTGGACTCCCATAATGAAGCTGAGATGCCCTTCGTCACCAATCCTTTTTTCTTCAGCACTTCTCTTGTGCGCAATGCTCCAGCTTCGTATCGATCCATGGAATGATTGTTTGCAGTCGTAACGATATTGAAGCCGGCGTACTTCAGTGCATCTGCTAGTTCTGGGGGGGCATTGAACATCGGATACCCAGTGTATACCTTCTCTCCGCCAAGCAATGGAGTCTCTAGATTTGCCCAACACCAATCTGCATCCTCGAGAATAGGCTTAACCTTTGTGAAATAGTTGTTAAAATTGTAGGTGCCTGTCTTCTTATTCAGATAAGCAGGGAATTGAGGAGAGTGCATCATAATATCTCCTACAGCAAGAAGTTTGCTGGATAGGGTATATGGCTTTATTTTTTCATTGCTTGGAACGGTGGTGCTTGCCGGGATGTCGGCTGTAGAGATGGAATGATCGGTAGCAGATGTTGAATGAGAGCTGCTATTAGGCATCGAATTATTCGATTTCGGAGATTTGGTCCGTTGGTTGTCGTTGGTTGCAGGCTCTGTATTGAAATGATCCTGAGCCGCTGAACGCAATGGCGAATCAATTGCACAAGCGGTGGATGAGAGTAAAAGAATAACTACGATTATCAGCATCCATATTGATACATAACGTCTGTTGCTCATCTCCATATTCCCCTCCTTTCAAGCTCAAAACAGTTCGATATGCACATATGCTTAATCGTTACCTGAGCTTATTGGCGTACACCTATGTACAATCGCATTGAAGAGATGCAAGTAAGTTCCTCCGCAATGCGATCGTACAAACAGGATGCTGTGTGATATGACTGATTACTAGCCAGTAAGATGATCACAATACTTCATGGTGGATAGGCAGGGATCCTGTACATTAACAGGATGCATAGATAGACGGATCCCATAAGTTCCACGGATATTCCTCGGGCGGTCTCGAATAGAAGTCCATGACTTCCTTCGCAGTCGGATGAGGAAACGACAGCCGGACAGACCATAGTGCGATCTGCTGTCCAGGCTTATTGCATTCGGCGCCGTACTTTTGATCTCCGTACAACGGACAACCGATTGTCTTCATCTGAACCCGTATTTGATGTGGCCGTCCGGTATGAAGTTGTATTCGTACAAGCGTCAAATCTCCGCTCATACCAGCTACTTCATAAGACAGTCGCGCTTCTTTGGCTCCAGGGGTATTCGGAGCAACGGCGCGAACTGTGTTCGTACGCACATCCTTCAGCAAATGATGCGTTAATGCATCGCTGTTCTGTGGGGGACGACCATGAACGATTGCCATATATACCTTGCCAAGCTTATGCGTCCGTACAACATCAGATAATCGAGATGCAGCCTTGCTAGTCTTGGCGAACACCATAGCTCCACCGACAGGGCGATCCAGTCGGTGGACAAGTCCTACATATACATTGCCTGGCTTTGAATAGCGTTCCTTTATATCTTGCTTCAATAAGGAGACCATATCTGCATCCTGAGTATCATCCGCTTGCGAGAGGATATTAACAGGCTTCTCGACAACGATTATATGATTATCCTCGTATAAGATGCCGATTTGCGGAGCAGCAGGTTGGCCTAACATAGATAGTTATGCCTCCCATCTTCCTAATATGCCGCAAGGAAGCACCATTCCTGACTTCGTAATTGGAATGCCTACTTCACCACAGGACAGCTTGCCGCCATAACGCTTCTTCATTGTCATGTTCAGCATATTGCTGAGAACAGTTGGCGACAGTCCAGTTGTATAGGAATTGATTTGCAAGAACAGCGGATTATCTGACATGATTGTCGTACAGAACTCAAGGAACGGATACAAGCTTTGTTCCAGCTTCCAAGTCTCTCCGCCTGGTCCTCTTCCATAGGAAGGGGGATCCATAATAATGGCATCATATTTGTTGCCTCTGCGCTGCTCTCTTTGCACGAACTTGAACACGTCGTCCGTAATGTAGCGAATCGGGTGAGATTGAAGATCAGACAATTGTGCGTTCTCCTTGGCCCACTGTACCATTCCTTTGGCAGCGTCCACATGGCATACCTCTGCACCAGCAGATGCGCACGCCAATGTCGCACCGCCTGTGTAAGCGAAGAGGTTAAGTACTTTGACAGGACGATTCGCATTCCTAATCTTGTTCATCATCCAGTTCCAATTCACAGCTTGCTCTGGAAACAAGCCTGTATGCTTGAAGTTTGTGGGCTTAATGTAGAACTTGAGGTTCTGATATTCAATGGTCCAACGATCTGGAATGGGCTTTTTCATATCCCATTGTCCGCCGCCGGAAGAACTGCGGTGATAGTGGCCATGAACATTGCGCCATTCATCTGTTTCGCGGTCTAGGGGCCAGATAATCTGTGGGTCTGGGCGACGGAGAACTACATCTCCCCAGCGTTCGAGTTTCTCCCCACCGCCTGTATCGATTAATTCATAGTCTTTCCAATCAGTAGCCATGTACATGTAGTGTGACTTCCTTTCTTCAGTTCAAACTTCCTTAACACTAAGCGTTATTGTACTATAAACAAGCTCAAGCTTCCAGAAAGTTTACGAAAGCAATACCCGCATGAGAGAAATTCATGCGGGTAGGGTTCAAAATAGGTTATTCAGTTTGAAATTTATAGCCTACGCCTCGTACAGTCACGATGTAGCGTGGACGTGTAGGATCAGGCTCAATCTTTTTGCGCAAATTACTAATATGTACCATAAGCGTTCGTGTATCGCCGAAGCTCTCAGTATTCCAAATATGTTGATATAGCTGCTCTAACTTAAATACTTTATTCGGCGATTGAGCCAAATAAGCGAGTAGGTCGAACTCTTTGGCAGATAATGCGACAGCTTTACCTTGTACAGTTACGGTGTGGCTTTGCAAATCCATCTCTAATTCTTCAAAGGAGAGTTTGTGCTGTGTTGAGCGCTGTAGCGCTTGAGCAGAGAGGGAGTTACGGCGCAAATGAGCCTTGACCCTTGCGACAAGCTGACTTGGGCTGAATGGCTTCGTAATATAATCATCCCCACCAACGGTCAGGCCTAAAATAATATCCACATCGTCACTTTTGCAACTAATGAAGAGAATGGGCACATTTGACGTCTTGCGAACTTCCTTACATACCTCAATACCATCCAGTGACTTCAATAAAATGTCTAAAATAATCAAGTCCGGTTCGATTTCCTTCATCATCTGCAGGGCACTGTATCCGTTGTCTGCGACGTACACGCGGTAGCCTTCCCTACGCAAATATAACGATATGAGTTCGGTAATCTCTATCTCATCATCAACGATTAATATTTTGCTTTCACTCACTGCAGGTTATCACCTCCGCCACTCCTATTATTATAGCGAATATCGTCAGGATATGGCAATCTATTCCTAATTACGACATGAATAGATCAAATCCTTACATTCTTCTATCGTCAAAAAAGTTTACGTGTTATAAAATGGAAGAGTTGAGGAGGGCGTCAAAAAAATATGCGTCGAATATCATTTCATATTATGATGGCCATGATTATAGTTACAATCATTATTTTACATGTTGCCGGCTCTATTATTGATTCAAAGCGTGCTCCGATTGCAGAAAATGGCGTAATTGACCTTCGAAATTGGAACTTTGAAAAAGATGGGATTGTGCCTCTTAATGGAACATGGAAGATGATGTGGGGGAGCTTGCTTCCTACGGAGCGTTCGATAGAACCAAATCCTATGATGACAGATGTAAGGGTGCCATCCTCTTGGAATCAGTTAACGAATCCGGGAATCCCTAATATAGGTACGGGAGCCGGAACATATTATCTTACAATTAAGAAAGAGGCAAAGGATACCCTACTGGGTGTGTGGCTTCCAAGTATAAATAGTTCATATCGCATGTGGGTGAATGGTAAGCCGATTATTCACGAAGGACAAGTATCGGAGTATGTGGAATATGCTGTTCCTTCCGTAAAACAACGAATGGTTATGATTAATATCCCTGGAAGCACTGCTGATATTGCCATTGAAGTTACGAATTTCTCTCATCATCGTGGCGGAATATGGCAGCCAATATATCTGGGTTCATCGGAGAAAATCATTAGTAAAAGCAGGTTAGAACTGGTTCGTGACAGTATGCTGTTCGGTTGTTTGTTAATGGTGGGGCTTTATCATATTGGATTGTTCATAGAAAGGCGCAAGGATTGGTACACGTTTCTATTTGCAGTTCTATGCATTGCAATGGCGGGACGGATATTAACGTCTGGAGATGCCATTCTACTTACTTGGTTCCCAAGCTTATCATGGTATTTCGTTATTCGTTTGGAATATGTACTAATGATCGTGGCGACGATGGCCGGATGCGGTTATATGAGATATTTGTTTTATGAGGACGCTTGTTATAAAACCTATGTTGTAATGAATATAGCAGGAGTAATACTCATAGGCACCATTATACTCCTTCCAGTACTTTCTTTTACCTCCAAACTCTCTATCTATCAATTCTATGTGATAGGTGCGGCTTGTTACGTATTCATAATGAATATAAAAGCGGTTCATAATCAACGGCTGGGTGCGCATATTGCATTGATCGGATTCACCGTTCTTAATATATTGGTCGTTAATGATATTTTATATTATCATTCGCTTGCTCCTATTCGAGACTTGGCTCCAATTGGGCTTGTATTTTGCATATTTATGCAATCGCTTATGATCTCGTTAAGGTATTCAAAAGCGATGTATGACGTTGAATCGGTAACTATCGAGCTGCGAGAACTGAATGCGAATTTAGAGGAGAGGATACAAGAACGTACAGCTGCATTGACACAAATGAATGCGAATTTAGAGTTGAAAAATTTTGAATTAGAACGAATGGAAACCTCGCGTAGACATTTATTTACGAATATTTCACATGATTTACGAACACCGATGACCTTAATCCGCGGCTATTTAGAGGCGCTGCAGGATGAGGTAATTCAGGATAGAGAACAGCAAAAAAAGTATATTCGCCTTATGCTTAATAAAATTAATGGCTTGAATCATCTTATTGATGATTTGTTTGAGCTGTCTAAGTTAGAGGCCAGGAGAGTGCCTGTAGCGATAGAGTCGGTACTGCTGGAGCATTTTATTTCTCATTTGGAAGAGCATTACGAGCTGGAGCTGCGAAGCAGAGGCCTGCTATTCGCATGTTATAACCTGACGTATCGCAATGCTCCCCCGGTCAGCATTATGCTGGAAGTTGACATTGATCGCATGATGCAAGTGTTCGACAATATTATCTATAACGCAGTCAAATTTACGCCAATTGGTGGTTCCATAACGATTGAGGTTGACTATGTAAAGCAGGATCAAGCGGTTCAAATTAAAATCACCGATACCGGTATTGGTGTGGGTGAAGAAGACTTGCCTTATTTATTTGATCGATTTTATAAAAATGATAAGTCGCGCAATTCGATGACAGGCGGCAGTGGGATTGGACTGGCAATTGCTAAAGAAATTGTTGAGTTGCATTTAGGAAGAATTGGAGTTGAGAGCGTGCAAGGACATGGAACGACATTTTATATCATTTTGCCCGCTCAAGTGAAATAGCTCAGACACATCGTTTTATCGCTTGGAAGAAATAGATTGCCGCATTAGCTGGAGTGTTTGTTGTCTTGAATCGGCATCTAGCCCGTGCCATAGCTGTAGAAGCTGATTTGTCTCATGTGATTCGATATAGGAATGATCATTGATAAGATAGTCTACAGATACGTCGAATAAGACGGCCAACTTCAGTAAGGTGGAATATACGGGTTGCCGATTGTTAATTTCATAATGGCTATATGCCGAACGAGTCAATCCAATATGACGGGCAACTTGCTCTTGCGACATATTTCGGACGGTTCGTAAATTGCGTAAGCGCTCTCCAAATGTCATAGCAGGTCTCCTTTGAGAAAAATATGCTAGAGTGGGGTCGCAAATTTATAGGTTTGTAGTTTTACATGTAATGTATGATACAAAATGTATCATGTCAAGATTGTTTTAGAATATCATCTATTACTGCAAAAGGCGTAATTCCAAAAAGGAATCACGCCTTTTGCAATATCTATCAAAACGATTCTGTCAAGAAACTACGATGCTAATTCGGTTTAATATAAGGACAAAGCAAGGGTGTCCATTTCTCGTCTTGAATGCAGAATTGCTTCTGATCCGATAATTTCAATACTGATCAGTGTTTCAAGGCATGTTTTAATCGCTCGCTTACCTGTATTCATTTTGCGATTGAGAGCATCCATGAGTAAAGAGAATGTATTTTTGTGAGACATATTTGTGCAAAACACGGGTATTTTTCGTTGTTGGAATTCAATATAAACTGTTTTCATCTGGCAACGGACCTCCTTCTATTGATCTATTTCCGTTAATCTTATAATACGAAAGGAACATTAAATGAACATTAAAAAGTGAAGACAATGTTGTTACATTTGCAAAATATATGGAAGAAATCTATAAATATCGTAGAAAAAAGCCACTTGATTGTGATTGAAGTCGAAGTAACCATTCCCTAATATGCACGATTGGGCACTTAACGGCATATATCGTATGTAGCGATGCGTAAGGGGGATGGAAAGTTGGAAAAGCGATTGTCACTGTGCATGATTGTAAAAGATGAGGAATCGTTTATCGGCAACTGTCTGGACAGTGTGAAACATGTGGTGGATGAGATCATTATTGTTGATACAGGTTCAACGGATAAAACCGTATCGATATGCCAATCGTATGGTGCGAAAATCTATGAGTTTCCTTGGAATGACAGCTTTGCCGACGCTCGCAACTTCGGTTTGAAGCAGGCGACGGGCGATTGGATATTGTGGATGGACGCAGATGAGGCACTGGATCCGGATCAAGCGGTGTTTGTACGCGATATTTTGCAGGAAGAAATGGCTCATATCGGAGTTATCCGATTAATTAACTATATTGGTGAAGATACGCCAAGCAACGCACAGACTTATATCGTTGGTCAGCATCGCTTGCTGCGAAATCATATGGGATTTCAATTTAACGGAAACATACATGAACAGTTAAATGTTCAAGAGGTGCTTGGAGAGCATATTGAATGTAAGATCCTGCCTGTGAAAATTCACCACTATGGATACTTACAAATTGTTACCCAAGCACGCAGCAAGTCTGAACGAAATTTACGACTACTGCAGATTGAAAAAGAAAAGCCGGAATACAGCCCGTGGATCGATTATCACATTG
The DNA here is from genome assembly GCF_030363895.1 of Paenibacillus sp. S-12. Lineage (NCBI taxonomy): Bacteria > Bacillati > Bacillota > Bacilli > Caryophanales > Paenibacillaceae > Paenibacillus > Paenibacillus sp. S-12. The sequence goes on along the minus strand of NZ_JASIUF010000012.1, from coordinate 249,597 downwards.
CTAGTGAGCAGTACCGGTTGCAAAGGTATGCAGAAGCCTATGAATCAGTAAATACTTCCTTACTGCGATTTATTGAAATGAGCAAGCTGCCGCCATCGCTTTTGTACAAATTAAAATATGAGTTAATGCTCATTCTAGGTAGCTATGATGGAGCATGGCCATCGATTGAAAAGGCTATTGCCCTGTATCCGGATTACGTCGATCTTCACTTTTTCAAAGGAATTATTTTGTACTTGAAACAAAAATACGATTACGCATTGCCTGTGTTTCGGCACTGTATTGAGTTAGGGGAAGAAAATCTCCAACATCTTATCTTGCGGGGAGTAGGGAGCTTTCACGCATGGTACTACATTGGACAGTGCTTAGAGCGGTTGAATCAGCGGGAAGAAGCAATTCAGGCTTATGAAAACTGTCTTCGGGAAGACAGCGGTCATACTTCTGCAAAGGATGCACTAGGCTTGCTGCTTGACCCACCGAATCAGGTACAGCAAGAAGATATTCATCAGGAGAACATGAAGGAAGCGCAATTGTCAATCCATCAGTCTGCACCGAATACAATAAGTTTATGTATGATTGTGCGCAATGAAGAGACTGCTTTGGAACGCTGTCTTAGAACTGTCCATAAGATTGTGGATGAAATCATTATTGTCGATACAGGCTCGACAGATCGAACGAAGGAAATTGCAGCCCAGTTTCATGCACGTGTGTTCGATTTTGAATGGATAGACGATTTTGCTGCAGCGCGGAATTATGCCTTTAGTCAAGCAACGAAGGAGTATATTTTGTGGCTAGATGCGGATGATGTGCTGGAAATCAAGGATCAAGTTCTCTTAAAGGAACTAAAGAAAACACTTTCGCCAGATGTTGATAGCGTCACGATGCATTATGTATTAATGGTAGATGAAAAAGGAAATGCTACATCCAGTCTGCGAAGAAATCGCTTAGTTAAGCGAGCCCGCGAGTTTAAGTGGCATGGGCCCGTGCATGAATATTTGGAAGTAGGCGGACATATTATTCATAGTGATATATGTGTAACCCATAAGAAAGATAAGCAATATACCGATCGCAATCTCCGAATCTACGAGAAGAGACTCGCCGCCGGTGAGGAGTTTTCGCCACGTGATTTATATTATTTTGCAAATGAATTGCGAGATCATTCCCGTTTCGAAGAGGCTGCGAATGGATATGCAAAGTTTTTGAATACAGGGCAAGGCTGGATAGAAGACAATATTCAAGCATGCCGGAAAATGGCAGAATGTTATGGCAAACTAGGTCAACGACATAATCAGTTTATGGCGTTGTTCCACAGCTTCACCTACGATAAGCCACGTGCTGAAATATGCTGTGCAATCGGAGCTATGTGGGTGGATTCCGGGCACTATCACCAGGCTATCTATTGGTTTGAGCAGGCAACGAAGCTTCCGGCAGATGAAGGTCAAATGTCGATGGTAGAGCCGTCTTCCTGGACGTGGGTACCTCATTTGCAATTGTGCGTATGCAATGATCGGCTTGGGGAGATAGAGAAGGCTTGTTACCATAATGAGGTGGCGTTATCCTTCCTCCCTTCACATCCTAGCATGCTCCATAATCAACAATATTTCCGTGACAAGCTTGGAGAAGAACGGTATGAGAAGCTGCGGATTCAACAATAAAGGAGAGTTCGAGTTCAAAGTATGTGATCGCGAAATGAGGGGATTGTGTTGAAAGTCAGTATCGTCATTTTAACATTGAATCAATTTTCCCATACGATACGATGTCTGGAGAGCATTCGCAAGCATACGCCGGAGCCTTACGAGATTATTATCGTTGACAATGGTTCAACTGATTTAACGCTCCCCTATTTAAGACTGCAATCAGACGTCACCTTGATTGAAAATCAGGAAAATGCAGGGTTTGCCAAAGGCTGCAATCAAGGTGCTGCTCGTGCTTCTGGGGATCATATTCTATACTTGAATAATGACACTATTGTCACACCCAATTGGCTAACAAATATGCTGAAAGTTCTGCATTCCAGTGAAGATATCGGAATGGTTGGGCCTTTAACGAATTATTCGAGCGGCCATCAGCAAATTCCAGTGACCTATACAGATTTATGGGATTTGAACGCTTTTGCCAAGGAGCATGAAGCAAGACATGCAGGAACGGTCACGGAGGTTCGTCGGCTTGTTGGCTTTTGTATGCTGATGAAGCGCAGTGTCGTTGAGGAAGTTGGAGGATTTGATGAACGTTATGGCCTTGGCAATTATGAGGATGATGATCTCTGTTTACGAACGGCAAATGCAGGGTACCGTATGCTCATTGCGAATGACGCTTTCATTCATCATGTTGGCCATGTGACGACGAATCAGCTTGAACAGGCAAGCCTGCTGCAATTGTTGTACACGAATCGGGAGCAAGCACGCCGGAAGTGGGGAGCCGACATATTCGACTTGATTTACAAGGCGGAGTCAACCATTACGATTTGTATTCGATTAACTAATCGGGCAGAGCCTTTGGACGCTTGTTTGACATCAGTTGTTGAGGTAGCAGATGAGATTATTGTATGCAATTGTACAGGAGATCGAAGTGAAGACATTGGCGTAATCACTAACGTTCCGATTCGATGGCTCCATACAACGGAAGTTGCAGATGACGTAGGCGATTGCATACTGCGCCAGGTATCTGAATATGCCACTAAAGATTTCATTTTCCTTCTTGATGCTACGGAGTATTTGCCATCCGCTGAACGAAGACAGCTTCGAGCGCTGAAGCGGTCTTTGGAGCCAGAAGTGAGTGCAGTCTGGATGAGGGAAGAAAGGGAGCGGGAAGACAGACGAGCAGAAGGAGGGGAACGGTTGAGGTTGGTTCGACGCAATGTTCAGTTGTCCATCCCCACTCCGTCTGAATTACAGCATCAAGATCCGGGGGAGAGCAGTGCAGGTCGTTATGTCAAAAGTGAAATCCGTGTGGCAACTCTCGTATAAATGAAATCTTGCAGTAAGAAAGCCTGAACCTTTACTTTCCGTTATAATACGGAAAGCCGGTTCAGGCTTTTATTCATATCTATGTTATCGCGGAATGATGCTCGCTCCATTCTGGATGGGCTGCAAGCAACGTATGGAGAGCATGATTGGCAGGCTCATATGCAGGATTGAACTGCAGAGCTGCCCGGTAAGCATTAACTGCTTCGTGAAGGTTATTTAATTGCTCATAGCATTGTCCCTTATAATAATAAGCGTGGAAGCTCCCGCTGCCGCGGAGTGTAAGGTGGTTCAATTGCTCATCTCCTAATTGGATGCAGTTATGGAACGATTCTAGCGCTTGTTCAAACTTGCCTAACTGATAGAGGATAACTCCTTTGTATAAATGAAGATCCACATAGTCTGGATATAAGATTAAAGCTTTATCAATTGCAGGCCAAGCCCCTTCGATGCTCCCTGTTTCGATCAGGATCGAATATTTCAGCTTATAGACGAGAGAAGGAGGTGCAAGTCCTTCAGACAGAAAACGAATAATTGCCAAATTGATATAATGGAATGCTTGATCATATTGTTTCATTCGGGAGTATTCACTTGCCAAGTGGTACTCTAGCCACGAGTTAGGCTCATTGGCCGCCCTCGCTTTATGCAGCAAGGCTATATTGCGCTCATTTTTATTTTTGGCATGGGTTACATCATTTAAATAACCGTAATGATACAATTTGATTGGTAACGTCTCAATTTGAGATTCATCCTGGTTTGGCAGCACATCTTTAATATTTAATATTTCATGTATGCTGAACTGGAACTTAAACCCTTTGTTATTTCGAAAGAGACGTGTATGAGAAATGTGATATGTATCATTCTCATTAATCGAATCACCAATAAAATTTATTAAATGAATCGAATAAATGTCCTTGTCCAATGTAGGCAGCAACGCTTTTACTTCATCACGATCTTCCTTAGCCAATTCTTCGTCGGCGTCCAGCCACATGATCCAATCCCCAGTCGCCTGCTCTAATCCAAAATTCCTTGCCATGGCGAAATGATCTTGCCACTTATGCGTCAGTACACGTGCCCCATATTCTCGGCATATGTCAATCGTCCGATCCGTTGAACCGGTATCGACAACAATAATCTCGTCTGCAATAGACCGAATACTTTGCAAGCAGCGTGCGATGACGTCCTCCTCATTCCGAGCAATTAGGCAGATGGATAATGTAGGAGATTGCATGATTTTCACCCTTCTTTCTTCATATGAGATAAATAACTGTATGCGATGTCGGGAGTTGATATTCAGGGGAACCTGCTTGACTGCACATGTTTTTTCGTCCAAATTGTTCTGGAGAGAATGCCCAAGCAATGAACATTATTACGCATATGAGATAAACCCTCAGACATAGGATGATTAACGTAAGTTGCAATGAGGTGCTTGCAAAAGGAAAAGAGAGAGGTGAACTGTTTTGTCACAGGCTAATATTCCTAATATTACACCCACTATTTCGATTACCCTTGGTCAAACCGTTACATTGCTTTTGGCATCAATCGCGCTGGAGGAACTGGCGCTTGCGCACATTGTGAATGCTGAGGCAGAAAAAATTCAACTCGTTGTCGGTACACTTGCCCCTGGGATCACCCCAAGAGCAACAGTGGAGGACTTACTTGCGATTGACGACAGTGTAAGAAGAACATTACAAGATGTTATTAAGAAAGAAATGCTGCTCCAATTTAAGTTAGACAGCATACTTACAAGTTTTCCTGGATTGTAAATAACGTGCAGGTCTAGGTATCAAAACTGCAAGCACCTCATTCCACTTGCATTTCTCCTGTGGATATAAAGATCCGCAGGAGAATGCACTTTCATGAAGTGCTGCATACCTGTCATGTTCCGGGGCAAATCAAGCCCGAAACTCAGCATGATACATTTGCCTGTGGCATAAAAATAATGGGAATCGAACTTTGTTATGCATCTGGTTAGGAAGAGAACAACAATAAGGAGGCAAGGTACAATGTCCATGCCCAATATTCCGGATATTAAGCCGGAAATCATTTTGAAGCGGAATGAAGTCGTCAATTTACTGCTAACATCAATCGCACTTGAGGAAATTGGATTGTCCCATATTATCAACGCAGAAGGAGAAAAAATTCAAGCTGTCATTAAGAAACGGGAGCTGTGTTTGTCAGAGGCGCTTAAAATTAACGACAGTGTAGATCGGATGCTGAGAAACATTGTAAAAAATCAAATGTTATTGCATTTTAAGCTGGAAGATGTAATTCGTCTCGAGAAGCACCATCACCACGAGCATTGTGAGCATTGTGAGGATTGTGAAGAGTAGGCATTTGTTCATATCTAGGGAGAGAGAGGAGGGAGAACATGAGCATCCGAAATGAAGATGACCGCATTCCAACAATTGATGAGGCTGTTGCGCATCTGCTGCAATCGCTCTCTCTCGAAGAAGGTGCCCTTGGACAATTGCTCCTCACGGAAGCTGAGAAGGCAATGGCATTCGTTGGCAAGGACAAGAATTTCCCTTCTCATCCAACGCCTAAAGAAATTGTAGATTACAATTCCTCTGTGGTCCAAATTCTTGATTCCATGTTAATGGCGGAATGGCTGCTGTTAAAAAAATTAAATATGGTCGTACATATGGAGTTCCAGGCGCCAACGAGGTCTTCTGCTTCAAAGATCCCGAATAAGGGGCAAAAATGGAGCAAGGGAGATGTGTTCGATACCACAGATAACGACTTGGATTATTAACAACAAAGCTGGAGCGGGGTGGATGATGAGCAATGAACAAGACGTTTCAACCACTGTCAAAAATGCTGCTAGCTGTGTTCCATCTCATCCATGCGCTGGATATAAGATGGGATCAGAAAAATAAAGAATTGCATGTTGTCCAAATACTATCCATGGTGGATACGTTAAGAGAGCTGCATTTATGCACGTACCGAAGGGTTCAAGTATATAAGCAGACCGTAATTGATGCACATACCGAGCATTTGGATGATAGACAGATTAAGGAAGTGCTTGATTCTGTGCGCCGCACACAATTCTTGCTCGGAAGATGGAATCTAACAAATCGGTTATTAGTCGAGCAGCTGCAGGATCATCTTCGGTATTTAGAGGACTATTATCGAGCCTTCAATCAAGTTAAGCTGGAGCAGCCAAACCAAAAAATCGTTCAGCCTGTTCAATCTGTCAATCAAGTATCCTATGTATGGGATGCAGTAAAGGTGGCCGGTGCTGTAAAGAAAAGAAGGCCTCCGAGTTCCGCATCAGTACCCAAAAATGTTCGCAAGCCCCGATCTACAAAAAAACAAACGAAGATGAAACCTTCAGAACAAGTGTTCATTGTCACCAACCATCAGGTGAATGAGGATGTGCAGTCAAATCAAAATAGGATTGTATCTAAAATTGGCAGCAGGATTTACTACAGAAAATAAAGGCTTGACGCGCTACATCACAATCATCGGGAAAGGAGATTGCCTGATGGCAGACACGGGTCTTATTCGGATTGAGGGTTCCAGCTACTATCTTCCAGGGCGATGGGCCGTTGGCGTATATCTAGATTTCGATACCAGATGTGCGGTGCTCATTGACAGCGGTGCGGGTACAACTGTAGCGCAGCAAGTGGATCATGCTGTCAAGGCACACGGTTGCAAGGTAGCAGCCATTATTATAACCCATGGTCATGAAGTACAATTTCGAGGAAATCAATATTTCAAGGAGCAATATCCAGATATTCACATATACAGCACTCATCAAACGGGTATGTACTTGCGACATAAGTCAATATTCAGTTCAGAATTACCGTTTGGGGCCCCCATTTGCGAAGGCAATATTTGCATGCCAGATCATTCCATAACCGACTTTATTCCGCATGCGGATGGATCTCTTCAGATTGGGGCTATTACGCTGCAGATTCTAGCGCTGCCAGGACATTGCTCCGGTATGATTGGTGTCATTACACCAGATGATGTTGTATATTGCAGCGATGCTATGTTCGGTTATCATACTTTGTCAAAGCAAAAGCTTCTTTATTATACGAATATTGCAGAGGCCAAAAGTACATTCCGCAAGCTGCTATCACTTAGAGCCTCCGCTTATGTTCTGTATCATGGCGGTTGTATTAAAGGGATGATGAACCTGGTGAAGCAGCATATGACCCGGATAAACGAGACCACTCATTTTATCCTGAACCTCGTACAAGACAGCCCGCTAACGATGGAGACAATTATTGAGAAGGTCATGAGACGGTATGAAGTTGAGCAGTCTGTGCAGCAATATCATGTTGCCAATGCCATTACACATGCACACGTGACAGAACTATATCAAAAAGGTCTCGTATTGCAGTATTTGTATGGCGGGTATTTGTATGTGGCAGGAAGTCATCGGGATGTAATGCCAGACACCGATGAGGAGCCGGAACATATAATAAAGAACAATTTATTATATGTACCAAGCTAGTCTCAAAAGCTCTAAAGGGGGAGCATGTCATTTGGAAATACACGAGCAAAGAGAAGATAACCACGAATCAGACATATCCTCAGGACTGCTGGAAGATGCTGATGAATATATGGGAAAAAGCGAGTGGGAGCAGGCTATTGTAATTTATGAGCGATTGTTGGACAAAGGGGAATTAGAAGCTTCCACTGCAATTACCGTTTGTGGACTTTTAACGACATGTTACACGAAACTGGGCATGAACGCCAAAGTGCTAAGAACCTTGTTCCGAAGATTGCAATATGAGCGGCCGAATGCAGAACTTTGCTGCCATATAGGCTATCAGTATTTCATACAAGAGCTGTGGTCAGATGCGGCATATTGGTATGAACTGGCGACACAGCTTCCATCTGATGCTGTTCATTCAGGTGCTGATGCCAATCGCACATGGCTTCCACATTTGCAGTTATGTGTATGCTATGACAGGCTGGGAGATCTCAACCGGGCTTATAAACATCATCTGCAGGCTGCGCTATATGTACCGGATCATCCAAGTGTAATACGTAATGAAGTATACTTCAGCCCCTATTTTGAGAAGCTGGACAGGAGCAGATCTCAGAATTGCGGGCTATCTCTGCTTATTCCGTCGGTTCCGGAGCGGCTTTCCGCCTTATCTCGTCTCCTAGCGGATCTTCATCAGCAGGCTATGGGTAAGCCTGTAGAGATACTTGTCCTAATTGATAATAAAAAAAGAACAATTGGCGATAAACGAAACCAATTGCTGAAACAAGCACAAGGTCGATTTGTTGCCTTTATTGATGATGATGATCATGTCAGTCCCAATTATGTAGATACATTGCTGGAGGCTATTGATCAGCAGCCGCGCGCAGACTGCATCGTGTTTGACGTACAGGTCAAACTAAATGGGATTAAAGATAAATTGTGCAAGTACGGTATTGAATACCAACACGGGCATGACGAGCATTATTATTATCGCAAACCGAATCATCTTATGTGCTATGCCAAACGAGTTGCTATCGAACATCAGTTCCAGGACATTAGCTACGGTGAAGATGATGAATGGGGAGGACGGTGCGCTGCAGACATTCGACTCCAGCATCGCATTCCGCAAGTGCTGTATACGTATGATTGGGTAGCTAAGCCCTGGGATTGGTACGATAAACAGTAATCCATAACAATTGGTGTAACAAATGGATTACCTATCTGAATACATCGTCTGAAGCTGTTGGGAGATATGAGGATACATTTCTAAGTAAGCCGTATCTCCCTTAGGAAACAAAACACCTAATCCGCTAGAATGATCGAATTGGAAAGAGGGATACTGGGTCTTTAACTCATCCCAAAATCTCCAAACGCCAAAACCATGAAGTTGGACGGATATATCATGGAATAGAACGATCCCGTTCTCTGCTACTTTGGGGAGCCATGTATGATAATCGTGGTGGACTGCTTCATATTCGTGGAATCCATCAATATGAAGCAGATGAATCGAGTCATCCTCGAAATTTTGCAAGGCTTCGTCAAACGTACTTTTTATAAGGACAGCCACTTCTGGATATAATGCAGCTGCGATCTGTTCTACTTCTTCATATACATCCTTACTATAGGAGCCGGAATGTGAATCGCCTTCCCATGTATCAACTGCATAGCATTTAGCGGCTAAGCCATTGTCTTTGACTGCTTCACAGAAGCTGAAGAAGGATGCTCCCCAATGCGTGCCTAATTCTACGATGCACTGTGGCTTTACAAATGAAATGAGATCATATGCGAATGCTCGATGTCCCAGCCAAGCGGAATGGGGGAGCAGATGAGGAGCAATTTGCTCATATTCGAAGCTTTTTCGGTGTAGTTTCCAATCAGACATATAGATACCTTCTTTCTAAAATAAGGGGAATTTTTGATGTTTATAAATGGAGGATAATGAAAGAAAATGAAATATCAAGTTACCTTCGAAACCAAATGCTATGAAAAGGACTGGAGGATGTTGTTAAAAACAGATCGACTGCAAAGAGCGGTGAGCCTGAATAAGTACCCGTTCTCAGAGGTGATTCTCTATATTAACAATGTAAATGATGTGGCAGAGGTGTCCTTCTATGCACAGCGGCTAGTTGATTCAGGCGTGCTTACCAAATTCGAGGTCGTTGATGATTATGCTGACGAGGCATTGCACTATTTTCAGATTGATAAAGACTCATTTGCCGGAGGCTATTATTATTCTATTGCAGAGCTGGTAAGTATATACCGATGCCAGACACCTTATTTGCTCCATTTCTCTGGCGATTCCATACTAGAGTCAACCTTCTCGTGGATTGATGAGGCGATTTCGCGAATGGAGCAGAACCCTTGTATTAAGGTAGCGAATCCAGTGTGGAATCGCAGATATGATGAAGCGATGTTAGAAGCGGGTAGTGAGGATGAGCTCTTTTATATCGGCTACGGCTTCTCTGATCAATGTTATCTAGTGAATGTGCAAGATTTCAAACATGCTAACTATAATCAGACACATCCTGCATCTAGACGGTATCCGGTATATGGCGGCGAGCTATTTGAAAAACGAGTAGATTCGTGGATGCGACATAATGGGTTTAAACGATTGACTTTTAAGTATGGTAGTTATGTCCATCCTTGCTATTAAGGGCGGAGATATGAGTGAAATAGGCATTAGGTAGCAGTAGTGTCCAGAACACCTTATCCTTAAAAAACATATATGTATAGGGTAATCGAAATTACTTTTAAGGATAGGGAGGGATGGTTGTTGTCTCAAGCAAATATTCCCAATATAACACCAATTATTTCCGTTACTAGAGATGACGCTATAAATCTGTTGCTGTCCTCTATTGCTTTAGAAGAGCTGGGGTTAAGCCATATCATCAACGCTGAAGGAGAAAAAATACAGTTTGTGCTCGGAACTTTGCCGGGTGTGTCATCTCCTCCAGCAACCTTAAGCGATATATTATTAATCAATCAAAGTGTAAGAGACACGCTTCGTGATGTTACGAAAAAAGAGCTGTTACTTCAATCGAAGCTGGAAACTATTTTACAGGTACCTGTTGCTGTAGGAATAACAGGAGCAACTGGGGCCACAGGAGCAACGGGAGCCACGGGTGCGACAGGAGCCACGGGAGCAGGTGTAACCGGAGCAACGGGAGCGACAGGAGCAACGGGAGCCACAGGTGCAACTGGTGCGACAGGGGCAACGGGAGCAGGAGTAACCGGAGCCACGGGAGCGACAGGAGCAACGGGAGCCACAGGTGCAACTGGTGCGACAGGGGCAACGGGAGCAACGGGAGCAGGAGTAACCGGAGCCACGGGAGCGACAGGAGCAACGGGAGCCACGGGGGCAACTGGTGCGACAGGGGCAACGGGAGCCACGGGAGCAGGAGTAACCGGAGCCACGGGAGCGACAGGAGCAACGGGAGCCACAGGTGCAACAGGTGCGACAGGAGCAACAGGAGCAACGGGAGCAGGAGTAACCGGAGCCACAGGAGCGACAGGAGCAACGGGAGCCACGGGGGCAACAGGTGCGACAGGTGCAACAGGAGCAACGGGAGCAGGAGTAACCGGAGCCACGGGAGCGACAGGAGCAACGGGAGCCACGGGTGCAACAGGTGCGACAGGGGCCACAGGAGCAACGGGAGCAGGAGTAACCGGAGCCACGGGAGCGACAGGAGCAACGGGAGCCGCAGGTGCAACAGGTGCGACAGGTGCAACAGGAGCAACGGGAGCAGGAGTAACCGGAGCCACGGGAGCGACAGGAGCGACGGGAGCCGCAGGTGCAACAGGTGCGACAGGAGCCACAGGAGCAACGGGAGCAGGAGTAACCGGAGCCACAGGAGCGACAGGAGCGACGGGAGCCGCAGGTGCAACAGGTGCAACAGGTGCAACAGGTGCAACAGGTGCGACAGGAGCCACAGGAGCAACGGGAGCAGGAGTAACCGGAGCCACAGGAGCGACAGGAGCCGCAGGTGCAACAGGTGCGACAGGAGCCACAGGTGCGACAGGAGCCACAGGTGCTACGGGAGCAGGAGTAACCGGAGCCACGGGAGCGACAGGAGCCACTGGGGCAACAGGAGCAACAGGTGCAACCGGGGTAACGGGAGCGACGGGTGCGCCTGGACCGGTAGTGGCATCTATTATTCCGTTTGCATCATTTCTTCCAGTCTTGTTATCGACTGTGCCATGCGGTGCACCAGGAATTGGCGCTCTTATTGGTTTCGGTAACAGTGCGCCAACACCTACGATTATTGGACCTACAATAGACTTAACCGGGGGACCTGGTATACCGCTCAATCTTGCATTTACAGTTCCACTTGGCGGAACCATTACGTCTATAGCTGCATACTTCAGTGTTACAACAGGACTCTGCTTAGACTGTATGGGTGGGGTTAATCAATCCTTAACCATTCATGCACAACTTTGGCAATCAACCACACCAGACAATATATTTACTCCGATTCTGGGAACACTTGTTGATCTGCAGCCACCATTGACTGGAGTCATAACTGCGGGTGAGCATGTGAATGGATTGGTATCGGGATTAAATATCCCAGTGCCGCCTCAAACTCGTTTGCTTATGGTATTCTTCGTAACGACTTCAGGGGTTCAAGAGCCAATTGCAATTGCAGGCTATGCAAGTGCAGGAGTTACAATCCAATCAGCTCAATAGGTTTACCCTCTTAGGAAGGGAAATGAAAAACGGCAGCTTCTTGGGTCAACGATTGTCATCGTTTGACTCAAGAGCTGCCGTTTCCTATATACGTTATGTCTAATTATTGATTCGTGTCGATATCTGCCCACATTTCTTCATCAACATCAAGCTTAATCTGATGACGAAATACTCGTTGTCCATACTCGTTATTCATATACTGTTCAATGGCTTCGAGCAGATTGGATTCAACTAAGTATTGGGAACGGTCATGCACCCACACCTCAGCAGTAAACCCATGCTCTTCGTCCCAGCAGAGCTCAACGTTTACATCTTCCGGACGAACCTGCTTGCGCATTGCAATATGAAGGCATACAGCATTAATGAGCTCGTCCATAGACAGACGATATTGCATTAATTCCACCGCCCAGGGCCAGGTGTAGATGGGTTGCGTTTATTTCTGAACCTCTTCACAACCATCATAACTAGGCTAATGAGAAGGAATAATGCCATAACGTTGATCATGAGTCCTAAGATATCTCCCATGAATCCGAGATTACCGAACATGCTGCCAAACAGCATGCCGGCCAAACCACCGATCATTAAGCCTTTCATGAGGCTGCCACCACTGAAAAACCCGCGATTTTGTGTCGGTGCCGTGCTTGATGTTTTACTCTGATTCGTGTTGTCTGAACGGTTAACTTGATTATTTGTAGACTTATTTGGAGCAGGCTTGTATTTCTGCACTCCAGAGCGGAAAGAACCGCCGCGCTTGGCATCGGCAATGTCCATCATCGTCGGTGTAGTTACCGCGAAGATAAGGAAGAATGCCATAACGACCATAATCCACTTATTACGCATGAATTGCCTCCCTATTGATGTAATAATTGTTGACAAGTAGTAATACGGATTCAAGGAAATAGAGGTTTCAAATAAATATTGAAATTGATACAATAAATGAAATCAAGTTCATTGTCATATGTGCTTATTTGTAGTAAGGAGGAACGCAATGCAATATCCGGCAGCGTATATTGAATATATGGCTCATTTTCACGGGTCTCGAGATTGGTTCGAATGTCATGAAATTATGGAGGAATATTGGAAAGAGGAGTCCTCTGAGGTACGAAAGCGCCAATGGCTGGCTCTTGTTCAAATTGCTGTTGGGTTGTACCATGAACGTCGCGGGAACGTAAAAGGAGCCTTGAAAATGTTTTCAAGTGCACTGGAACATGCTGAATTCATTGATTGGGGAGCGATTGGCCTCAATGGTGAAAGATTGAAAAAGGAATTGAAAGATCGGAAAGTATGGCTGATGGATTCCCAAATGGGGACTGACTGTGTACCCGATTATTCGGAGTGGAACTTCCCGATTGAGGATCCGATTTTATTAGACTTATGCACTCGTTTTTGTACGCAAAAGGGATGGGGATGGTGCACGAATGGCAGCCATCAGGACGCAGCGATAAGAGATAGGCATTTACTTCGAGATCGCACAGATGTGATTGAAGCGAGACAGCAAGCATATGAGACCAGGAAGCAAGAGAGACGGGGGTGATGCCTGCTGAAGAGCAGGCTCCCGTCTGCATATTGAGCACGGCACGGACGGGAAACCGAATCTCTTCTTACTCGGCACCATCATGTTCTAGCATTTGAACGACCCAGCGGCACCACTCAATTTGAGCAGCTGCAAGAGAAATGGCACGGTGAAGCAAAATATAGTCGCCAAAATGCTTGGAACGAATATGTCGTTCTTTTTCTGGAATGCGATCAAGCAATTTTTCGAAATAAGCTGTCTTGGTTTCTAACTGCTTCATGCGGGTAAGGAACAACGGAATCGTAATTTCTTTTTCAGCCATCCAAATGCACTTTGTCTTTAAGCTCAACTCGTCACGTGTTGTTTGCTCCGCAGGAGGTTCCCCTAGCCAATCCAGTACGACAGATTTCCCTTGTTCTGTAATGGAGTATACCTTTTTGTCAGGCTTGTCCCGCTGTTCGATGCGTACAAATTGAACCAGTCCCTCACGTTCGAGCTTTGCCAATAGCGGGTAGATTTGGCTGTGCTTCGCTGGCCAAAACGGCTGTATGCGAAGCATAAGATCGTAACCTGAATAGGAATCGCTAGCCAGCAAGCCAAGCAGACCGTATGATAGTGTGTTTAGCAACTCTAACCCCTCCTTATTTCGATTGACCCCTTCTATCATTCCTAAAGAAATATACAATGACCATTATATGTAAAAACATACATAATAGCAAGATCGTTTCACAATAATGATATCGTTTTTCATGTGCTTTTGAAATGGGGCAGACCTTGTCTGAACAGGGGCTGTTGCGTCGTATAGAACAAGGGGGTATGATTGGGGAGCAAGCATGATAAGGAAATGGGGTTATTGTCAATGCCATTATCACATCGTACACAAAACCGGACGATACCGGTCATTATATTATCTGGATTTTTAGGTACTGGGAAGACAACTCTTTTGAAGCAGTGGCTGCAGTGGAGCACAGAGGCTCAACTGGTTCCCGCCGTCATAATGAACGAAGTCGGCGAGGTGAATCTTGATGGCCAGCAGCTTCCGCCAGAAGTAGCCATGAAGGAAATGCTCGGAGGATGCATATGCTGTTCTTTCCGTGGTGATTTCAGTATGAAGCTGTACGAGCTTGTACAGGAGGAGAATCCTGATGTCATCTATGTGGAATGCACGGGGATTGCAGAGCCTATGGAACTAGTCGAGTCGATTACTGAAGTATCCCTTTACTCCCAGATCGTATTAACGAATATTGTGACCGTAGTAGATGTCAAGCATCTTGGAGATTTGTTGGCAGATGAATCTGGGCTGCAAAAGGCGAATCGCAAGATGGTGCGATTGCTGGAAGAACAAATCCGTGCAGCGCATATGATCCTGCTGAATAAGTCTGACTTGGCAATTGCGGATCAAATTGAACTTGTACAGCAGCAGGTACGGAAATGGAATGAACATGCGAAGCTTGTCATCACCGATCACGCTGTTATGGGACGAGAGATGTGGCTTCAAAGCTGCATAAATGCCGGAGGATCCCGTTTATTCGTTAAGGATGATTTACAGTCCGACAATCAAATCGATGCCTCCGTGAGCCATGAACATAGTGAGCAGCCTATGGAACATACAAAGCATGAAGCGCATCATCATGCACATGCTCATGACTTTGTTACCGCGTGGACATACTCTTTGACGCAACCAATGGACAGTGAACGCTTTGAACAGTGGCTGTCCTCGCTGCCTGCGAACGTGTACCGGGCAAAAGGGATTGTCAGCTTTACGGACACAACGAAACGATATATGTTTCAATTCGCTTATCGAACATCTGATTTTATCCCGGTTGCACCACAAGGTGAAGTGAAGGATGTGCTCGTTGTAATTGGTGAGCATTTAGATACGAATTTTTTAGAACAGACGCTCCAAGAGAAAGTATTCCAGTTATAATAGTTTATTTTGCATTCATGAAGCAAGAGCAACGATTACTAATTAAACACGGAGATCGTAAAAGGATGAAGCAAACCGACTTTCATCATAATTTCAATCAGTTTTTTGACGGGCTTGAAATGCAAAGAAGCGACGGAAAGCGTAATGAGCAATTGCTGCTTCCTGCACATATAGGAGAAGGCGCGATTCGAAGGTTCATTCCTCGTACGGATATCGAAGTTATTGTTTCTAAATATTCGATGCACAATGATCGAACCGTATCGCTTCGGACAAAGGCGGCTATGGTTGAGCTTCAGTATTGCCTGAAAGGTGCTCGGGAAGTGAGCATCGCCGGGGTCAAAAATGAATTTTCACCGGACAGTTGCTCACTGCAATTCATTAATCAAGCGAATGCGAGCTTTGAGTTCATTGGAAATACAACGTATCATATGGTAAGTATCGGCATCCCGATCCACACGTTTCATCATTTTATGGAGGAAAGCGACGGGACTCGAAAAATTGATTTTGCCCATATTCTGGGAAGCCGCTCCTATTATTGTGAGCATGAAGCCATCACGCCAACGACAACAATACGGTTGCAACAAATATTAGACGCATCGACGATCGCTTATACCAAAAATATCGAGCTGGAATGCAGAGTAATGGAATTACTGGCTGAAGCCTTTCATCAGTTTTTCAATGAACGATGCAGCAGATCCAGAACGTTAACAAAATTGGATATGCAAAAAATAAAGGACGCAAAGGATATTATTTTGCAGCAAATGGCAGATCCTCCATCATTGCTCGAGCTGTCTAAAATGGTTGGACTGAACGATTTTAAGCTAAAAAACAGCTTTAAAGAGATGTATGGCACGACAGTGTTTGGCTATTTACGAGAAAAGCGTTTGGAGAAGGCGTTACTTCTCCTTCAGCAAGGGAAGCTGAACGTGACGGAAACCGCATTTGAAGTAGGGTACACGAATGCGAGTTACTTCTCGGAAGCTTTTCGCCGAAAATATGGGGTGAATCCAGGAAGCGTCGTTGTAAAGCGCAATAATGATGACTGCTATCAATAAAATACATGATGGTGAGCCCACTTTTCATCTCGTTGATAATCAGTGTTAATAATCCATAAGCAAACAGGTACAACCTGTTTCAGGAAGGAGGGAGCTTATGGGTAAAAAAATCTCCCTTTGTGATCTTATTAGCTGGAGCGTTTCCGATTGGTCGAAAT
This sequence comes from Paenibacillus sp. S-12, assembly GCF_030363895.1. Lineage (NCBI taxonomy): Bacteria > Bacillati > Bacillota > Bacilli > Caryophanales > Paenibacillaceae > Paenibacillus > Paenibacillus sp. S-12. The sequence continues at coordinate 232,856 of NZ_JASIUF010000012.1, read as the reverse complement.
TACAGCGGGTCATTGGGTACCGTACCTTCCTAAATGAACAATTGTATCTCCATTGGCATTTGACAAACGCAAAAAGCTCCTGTACTAGAAAGGGAATCCCGTTCTAATGCAGGAGCTTTGCCCGTGTCTATGTAACGGAATTAGCGGGTAGCTGAGGGCGTATGGTGCCCTGGTTCCGCATCGTTGTTATCCAAGTAGCGATATCCATCTGCTATCCATTCCAATGCACCCGTATCAGGATGAATAACCATACCATGAACCGGTACATCTGAAGGGAGCAGCGGGTGCTTACGAAGCACTTGCACACTGTTCATAACCCCTTCATGGACATCATTGAAGCCTCGCAGCCAGTGGTGCAGCTTAATTCCGGAGTTCGTCAGCGTATCCAGAACAACATCCTCAACGCCGCGCTGTTTGGCCTTGTCAATAATATGTTGAGAATTCAAGCCAGTCATCCCGCAGCCATAGTGTCCGATAACGATAACTTCATCTGCTTCGAGCTCGTAAATAGCGACAAGCACACTCCGCACAACACTTCCGAATGGTTGTGAAATAATTGCACCTGCGTTTTTAATAATTTTGACGTCGCCATTTCGCAAATTCATTGCTTTTGGAAGGAGCTCGACGAGTCGAGTATCCATGCATGTAATTATGACCATTTTCTTGTCGGGGAATTTGTCAGTCAAATACTGTTCATATTCGCGTTTCTCGACGAATTCACGGTTGAAATCTAAGATGTTAGACATGTTTGACATGTTATTTCCTCCCTTACATGTTGACGCCTCATTTGTCACGGTAATCATGGCATGCGACGTGTGTGGAATAAATTTGTTGTGCACTGCTCAGCTTGTAAAAGCCGCTACTTCCCGATACATCAAGGTTCAATTTCTCATCAAAGAACACAATATGATGCCGGTTCATAACGAATTCAAGCGGTGCATTGCAAGGTATTGGCAAGTCATCCGCGTCAGCATGTGGGATAATCCAAATTGCAGGTACTCCGTTGACGGCACAGCCGCAACCGTCCGTATCGTGTACAAGCTTAATGATTCCGCCATTTGCGGAGCTGAGACGCTGCTGGAGCTGCTGTTCTGCTGCTGCAGTCACTTGAATGGAAATTGACATCGTATCTGCTCCTTTATGGCTTGTAATGTTCGAGAATAAGTTGAAATAGTCATGTTAAAAATGATTCCAAAATAGAAATCGTTATTCACAATCGCTTTCGAATGTTGATTATATCGTTTTCACCGCGTATCATCAAGAAGAAAGACCATACATAAAACGAGGTGAAGTGTGCATGAATGCGCAAAATGAGGCAATCTTGCAGAAATTTCGGGATATAACAACAAAACTGAAGAGTTATGAAGAAGCATTGAGCATCATGCATTGGGATTTGCGCACGGGTGCTCCGCGCAAAGGTGCAGAGCAGCGTTCCAAAACTATCGGAGCGTTGTCCGAGGACATGTTCAAATTGTCCGTATCCGATGAGATGGGTGAATGTTTGGATGCATTGGAGCAATCCGAAGTGTTCGAGCAGTTGTCTGCTGCAGATCGGAAAATGGTTACGGATGCGCGCAAGGAGTATAATCGCAGCCGAAAAATTCCTTCGAAGCTGTATCAGGAGTATGTGGTATTGACATCACATGCGGAAACGATGTGGGAGGAAGCGAAAGAAAAGGCTGATTTCGAGATGTTTGCTCCATATTTGCGCGACATCGTGGCTAAGACACAGCAATTGATCGATTACTGGGGTGTGAAGGATACTCGGTATGACACGCTGCTTGATATGTACGAGCCAGGAATGACAGTAGAGAAGTTGGATGCCATTTTTGGCAAACTAAAAGAAGGTCTCGTACCTCTTGTTCATGCTGTGCAGGAGAAAGGCGAACAACCGGCTCATGATTTCTTGCATCTCGATTACGCAATCGAACAGCAGAAGGAAATTAGCCAGCATCTGCTGAAGGAAATGGGATATGACTTCGAGGCAGGCCGCTTGGATGAAAGTGTGCACCCGTTCATGATCGGCTTGAATTCGGGGGACGTTCGCATTACGACGAACTATAAGACGGATGATGCGGCAAGTGCAATATTCAGCTCTCTGCACGAGGGCGGTCATGCGCTGTATGAGCAGAACATCAAGAAGGAATTTGACGGCACGCCGTTGTCTACTGGAACATCAATGGGAATTCACGAGTCGCAATCCCGATTCTGGGAGAACATGATCGGACGCAGCCGTCCTTTCTGGAATCGCTACTACAGTGAACTGCAACGCTTGTTCCCTGAACAGTTGAACGAAGTGGATGTGGATACCTTCTATCGCGCCGTCAACCGCGTGGAGCCGTCCCTGATCCGTACGGAAGCGGATGAAGTGACGTATAATTTGCATATTATTATCCGTTACGAGATTGAGAAGATGTTGTTCAACGAAAATCTGCCAGTTGAGGATCTTCCTCGTGTGTGGAAAGAAAAGTACGAGTCTTACCTGGGTGTAAGTCCGAGCCATGCTGGCGAAGGCGTGCTGCAGGATGTGCACTGGTCAGGCGGCGGATTCGGCTACTTCCCATCGTATTCGCTTGGCAATATGTATGCCGCGCAAATGATGCATACGATGCACAAAGCACTTCCGAATTTGGAAGCACTTGTTGAAGAAGGGAAATTGGAGCCGATCAAGGAATGGTTGACTGAACAAGTATATCAATATGGCAAACTGTTAACCCCTTCCGAAATCATTATGAAAATAACAGGAGAGGCATTGAACCCGCAATATTTAGTTGATTATTTGACGAAGAAGACCAACGAAGTGTACGGCATGTAATCGAATCGATTTCGTAATAAGAACGCAGTCCTCTAGGGGACTGCGTTTTTTGGTGATATCCATTGTCTGCTGATTGATATCCGATTGCGGGCAAATAACCAATTCAACTATGCGTGCATACAATGCTATAACCGAACAACAGGGCAGATTCAATTGCAGCCGTGTACTTCGTTTACTCGATCTCGATTGAACAGCTCGATGCAGGCTAATGTAAAGGTTCATACTACCCATTCCAGATAAGGAGGATAGATATCGGGTGAGACACAAGTGGCGATTAAGCGCCTTGGCGTTTGTGGTTTTTACTGTGCTGGTGCTAAGTGCGTGTGGCTCCGACAATGGTTTAGTGAAGATTAAGGTCGGAGAAGTGACGCGTTCTATATTCTATGCCCCAGAATACGTTGCGCTTGGCAAGGGCTTTTTCAAGGAAGAAGGATTGGACGTAGATCTACAGACGACCTCTGGCGGAGACAAGACAATGACTGCGCTGCTCTCAGGAGGTATTGATGTTGCGCTCGTCGGGTCAGAAACATCTGTTTATGTAGCACAACAGGGGGCAGAGGATCCGGTTATCAACTTTGCCCAGCTTACACAGACAGACGGGACATTCCTTGTTGCTCGAGAGAAGCAGGACAATTTCGATTGGAATCAACTGAAAGGCAGTGTATTTCTGGGTCAGCGTAAAGGCGGAATGCCACAAATGGCAGGTGAGTTTACGCTGAAGAAACACAGTATTGATCCGCAAAAAGACTTGAAGCTGATTCAAAATATCGACTTTGCCAATGTAGCGACTGCTTTCGCTTCAGGAACTGGCGAATATGTGCAGCTCTTCGAGCCGCAGGCTTCCATTTTTGAAAAAGAAGCCAAAGGTTATGTTGTGGCATCATTTGGCGTAGAGAGCGGCAAGCTTCCTTATACGGCTTTCATGTCCAAGCAAAGCAACCTCTCAAAAAATAAGGATGCCATTCAAAAGTTCACCAATGCGATTTATAAAGCACAGCAATGGGTTGAAAAACAATCCGCTGAAGAAGTGACAGATGCCATCCTTCCTTACTTCAAGGACGCTGATCGGAATATTGTTGCGAGTGCTGTAAAGCGTTATAAGGATCAGAAGTCGTATGCTACAGATCCGATACTGGATGAGCAGGAGTGGAATCACTTGCTGGATGTTCTTGACTCAGCTGGAGAGTTGAAAGCTCGCGTGCATCACGAACAAATCGTTAACAATGAATTTGCTAAAAAAGCGATCCAGCAGGTGAAATGACGGATGCCATCATCTCATTCGAAGGGAGGCGCCTCAATGGTACCAGCTGTAGAACTATCTCGCGTGACTCATGTATATGTGACGGATCGTGAAGCCAAGCTGGCGGTTAATGAACTAACTGCCTCAATTATGCCTGGCGAATTTGTCAGTTTAGTTGGTCCGAGCGGCTGCGGCAAGACGACAATCCTTTCTATTATTGCTGGCTTGATGAAGCCAACTTACGGTCATGTAAAAGTATACGGGGAGCAAGTGAGGGGCACTTCATCCCATGTCGGCTATATGCTTCAGCAGGACTATCTATTTCCGTGGAGAACCATTCTGGACAATGCATGTATGGGGTTGGAGCTTACGAAGCAGTTGACCTCCGAGATGAAAGAGAAAGTGGTTCAACTGCTCAATGGAATGGGACTTGAAGGGACAGAAAAGTTATTTCCTCATCAATTGTCCGGCGGAATGCGCCAGCGAGTTGCGCTTGTACGGACATTAGCAACGGAACCAGAGCTGATGCTGCTGGATGAACCATTCTCGGCCTTGGATTATCAAACAAAGCTGCAACTGGAGGACTTAATTGTAGAAACCTTAAGGCTGCGGAACAAGACGGCTATTCTAGTCACCCACGACCTATCAGAAGCGATAGCGGTGAGTGACCGGGTCATTGTATTAAACCGCGATCCAGGCAGCATTCGCCGCACATTCATTATACCTGAGTCCATTCGCAAATCCCCGCCATTCTATGCTCGAGAACAGGCGGGATTTAATGATCTTTTCCACGACCTGTGGAAAGAGCTTGAGGAGTCAGATCGGAGGGAAAGCAATGGCCCGACACTCGGAGTTTGATGATTCGACGCCCCCGTCCCATTCTTCGGACAATACGGAGCAGCTTGTAGCATCGACCTACTCGCAATATCGCGCGCGAAGACGTGCACTGTCAACTTCAGTAATGGTGACACAGGTTGTGATCCTGGTCGCCTGTATTGCTTTGTGGGAGATTGCAGGACGACTGAAGTGGATTGATGTCCTGTTATTCAGTTATCCAAGCAAGGTAGGTGCTCAAATTGTGCAGGATGTAATGAACGGCTCCATCTGGCCGCATCTGGGGATGACTGTAGGGGAGACTATTGTGGGTTTTGTGCTCGGTACGGTATTCGGTACGCTGCTTGCCGTACTGATTTGGTGGTCGGAATTTCTCGCCAGAGTGCTTGATCCATATATGGTTGTCTTCAACAGTATGCCGAAGGTCGCGCTTGGCCCTTTGTTTATTGTCGGATTCGGGGCTGGATTCACGGCTATTGTCGTGACAACTTTATCGATTACGGTGATCATTACGACGATCGTTGTATACAATAGCTTTCGCGAGGTCGATCCAAATTACGTGAAGGTTGTCCAGGTATTTGGTGGTGGGAAAAGGACGATATTTCTCAAGGTTATATTGCCTGCTTCATTTCCTGCCATCGTATCTACATTGAAAGTAAATGTAGGGCTTGCATGGGTAGGCGTTATCGTTGGCGAATTTCTTGTATCCAAGGTCGGACTTGGATATTTAATCATATATGGATTTCAGGTATTTAATTTTACACTGGTCATGTCCTCGCTTGTCATTATTGCGGTTGTGGCCACCCTGATGTATAAGGGAGTCGCTTTCTTAGAACGCAAAATCGTAAATCGTGCCTGATTGGCGGCGTACAATAGCCGTAGACGAGAGGGTGCTTGATATCTCGGGGAATGCCAATGAATGGCATTCCTCTTTTTTTGCAACACGTTATCTGAGTCGATATAATGAACATGTATCATAGTAAAATTACATCAGGGTTACATTGAAGGAGCGTTCTTACACATGGTGTTCGGATTTGTTGGTATTCGTGTCATTAAAACGGCGATCGCCTCTATCCTAGCGATTATTGTTGCCAATCTTGCAGGGGCGATGAATCCGCTGGGAGCGGGGCTGCTTGCCATTCTCGGTGTGGATGTCACCCGCAAGCGCAGCATACGGACGGTGTCGGCACGGTTCATGGCGTCGGTTGTCGGCTTGCTTCTTGCTTCATTGCTGTTCGGGCTTCTCGGCTTCGAGCTATGGGTGCTGGCATTATACATATTAGTGGCGTTTCCGATTATCGCAAAGCTCAATTTCAAAGAAGGAATCGTAACAAGCTCAGTCGTTGTGTTTCATATCTATGGGGCCGGAACATTAACGCTGCACGGTGTATTGAATGAGATGTTGCTGCTGGCAATCGGGCTTGGCGCGGCCAGTATTGTGAATCTGGTATATATGCCAAATGAAGAAGATAAGCTTGTCCGGATCAAAAAGGAAGTAGATGCTTACTTCTCTCGCATATTCACCCAAATCAGCAGTAACTTGCGGGATACGACTTATGTATGGGACGGGCATGAAATTATTGATGCAGATGAGAAAGTGGATGAGGGGATCTTTATCGCGTCCAAGGCGCTGGAAAATCGTCTGATGCGTACGGAAGATATCCATGCAGATGAACAATGGCTGCTCTATTTCTATATGCGCAAAGCGCAGCTTGAGAATGTGCAGGGGATTTTGCAGCTTCTCTCCCAAGTGTATCAGTCATTTCCTCAGTGTTATTTGGTGGCGGATGTGTTCGATCAATTGAGCGAAGATGTGAAGGAGCCGCATTATACAGGGAAAACAGAACAGCTTATTAATGAGTTGGACAAGGTATTCCGTCAAATGGATCTGCCGGCAACAAGAGGTGAATTTGAAGTACGAGCGGCAGTCTTGCAAGTAATTCGTGAGCTGCAGCAATATTTGAAGATAGCGAAAAGAGATAAGAAACAACTTCGCCTTGGCGTATAACCCGCGCCAGGCCAGCATTTCGCTACTCTCAAAAAATGAGTCAACTCTGATAAAATTGTTGTCACCCTAGACGAATGTCCTGCATACACTTTAATTGAATGATTGTATGGAGGAGGTCCACAGGATGGCAAACATAGAAAAACACCACTGCCGGGAAATCATCACGAAAGCAATCTGCGGCAAAGGTCGTAAGTTCTCTGTCGTCACACATACCGTCTCTCCGCCTAATCATCCGACAAGCATATTGGGGGCATGGATCATAAACCATCAATATGAATCGGTGCGGGCAGGAGACGGCATTGAAGTAATTGGTACTTACGATATCAACATCTGGTATTCATACGACAACAATTCCCAAACTGACGTTGCGAAAGAAACGGTGTCGTATGTAGATCTCGTTCCGTTGTCGTATGTTGATCCGAAACACCGCTCTTCCACTGTCGAGGTATCTGCCGATGCGGTTCAGGAGCCGAACTGTGTGGAAGCAAGTGTATCTTCTCATGGGCGCGGTGTGACCATTCGTGTTGAACGGGAGTTTCTGGTGGAAATGGTTGCAGAGACAAAGGTATGTGTCCTCGTATGTAAGGACGGATGCAGTGATTTCGAAGACAAGGACTTTGATTTTGGCGTTCAGGACGAGAGCTTCGACGATTTGGAACCGGACTTGACGGATGAGGAGTTGTAATTATCGCCGCAGGCCCTGACCGCTTGCGGCGGTTTCTTATTTCCTTTTTGGATACTCTCAACCAACATGCGCATGGTGGGTGAGCTGCTGCAGTACCTGTGCCTATAAACTTGATGATATACCCATAGGATATGCAGCAAAGGAATGATTGTAGAGGGCGGGAGCCCTCCTTTTTTTTGGATTCAAAACAAAATACATAACAACTTGTTGAAGACACGATGAAGCATGGAAGGTACGAAACTATCTATTTGCCGGCTGTGAAGGAGATGGAGGCATGAGCCGAGACCTTGTTAGCGATGAACGGGTAATTGTCGTCACGGATAATCGGGAAGCAGCGGATATATGGAAGCAATACAGAGTGAAGACGATTGCCCAGTCCAAATTTATACGGGCAGCTGCCCAGTCCATTGCAGTGAAGGAACATGGTAAGGTTGTCGTTTGGTGGAATCGAAACATGGCGCTGCAGGCTGTAATGGATTACAATGCTGCCTTCCGTCATCAAGCGGAGTCAGGAACAATTGTACTCAATCGCTATGCTTCTTATTGGAAATCAGGCTCCATGCGTGAACGCTTGAAGCTGTGGGGACTCCCTGTCGCAGAATGGGCCACGTGGGCAGATGAATTGCCACCGAATTCGGGACGGCATTATGTACGCACGATCTGCTTCTGGGTGAATGGCTGCCGAATTGTCGCTGCCGCACAGAGCATCAACCCGCCGCAGGGGGCGCCTTTGTATCATCCGCTTGATGATTGGTCCAAGCCGCCGTATCGACGGCTGGCTCGGTTGGCGCTGAGAGCAGCGTATGCCGTAGGCTGGGACATCGCATCGGTCACACTGCGCTGTACTTCCTCTTCCGCGGAGGAAGGAGTGACAGAATTGCCAGCTGGGGTATTGGATGAGCCTCAGCTTGGCGATGTCATTGTGCATATCGATCCTGTGCCGCAGCGCATGCCGGCATGGGTACGAGAAAGATACGCGGCAGTATGGCAGGAAGAGTCGATTGAGCAGGTACAAATTCAGGACAGGAGTTCGGGGATCAAGCTCGGAATGGATGTCGAATTAATTTTGTATGATACCCGTTTAGCCAAGATTATTTCCGCTGCGCGTTACTTGCCGAAGAGTGGTGCTGCAGGCTGTGATGCAGTACGTCTGCAAGGTCGCATTCTATTTCCACTTATGGAGCTGCGTCCTGAACCTGCTGAACGGCCTGCACAGCTTGTAGAACATGTACGCAAGGCGGTGCAGCTTGCTGAGAACATCATTAAGGGTAAACACAGTTCGAGCATGCAGACACCCAATCTGGTTTGGCTCGGTGGCTCATGTCCACGAGGAAGGTTTTCGTTAGGGGGCCACATCCATGTTAGCGGGGTTGCTCTAACCTCGGACTTGATAAGAGCCTTGGATACCTATGTCGCATTCCCGCTATCATTCATTGAACAGCCCTCTGGTTCGAGAAAAAGGCGCCCAGGATACGGAACCTACGGGGATGTTCGCGAGCATGACCACGGCGGAGCAGGCGGATTTGAATACCGAACGCTCCCGTGCTTCATTTTTACTCCAGCATTGACGTTAGAGATCCTAACTTTGTTCTATACGGTAGTAGTATGTTATCCAAGGCTTACAAGGCGCGACAGTGTACGTCAGGACGTGATTCAGGCATTTTTGTACGCACACGCTGCAGAGAAGGATATCCAATATGCAGGTGCAGGAAAGCTGCCAATGCGCCAATTGGCGATCGAGCTACTGGATGAATTGCTGTGTGAAGCTGTGAAAAGCAAGAATGAGCGGCGGACAGATAATAGTAAGAGTGTACAATGCGAAGTCGAAAAATCCATTCAATCACTCCGCAACCGAATTTGTGCTAAATGGACATGGGACGAGAATGAGGATTTGCGAAATGCATGGCTTGATATCCAGTGAGCGGTGACGGCGTGAAATGCGCGTGAGTCGCCGCTCCTTTTTTGCTATAATAAAATTCTACTTATGTTATCGGAGGGTGTTTATGGTGAAGCTGACACCGATGATGGAACAATACTTAAGCATCAAGGAACAGGTTAAGGATGCCTTTTTGTTTTTCCGCCTCGGGGATTTTTACGAGATGTTCTTTGACGATGCTATTCTAGCATCAAAGGAATTAGAGATTACACTGACGGGAAGAGGCAGCAGTGGAGCTGAGGATCGAATTCCAATGTGCGGAGTGCCTTATCATTCAGCAGATAATTATATTCAACGTTTGATCGAAAAGGGTTATAAAGTAGCGATATGTGAGCAGGTGGAGGATCCAGCAACAGCTAAGGGTGTCGTCCGCCGTGAAATCGTTCGAATCGTTACGCCGGGCACCGTAATGGAAGGCAAACTGCTTGATGACAAGACGAATCACTATCTTGTGTGCCTCTCACAAGGAAGCACGAGCAATGCCTTGGCAGCTTGCGACCTGTCCACGGGAGAAATGATTGTAACATCTGCGCCTATTGGACAATCCTGGATAATTGACGAGCTGAATGTCTATATGCCGACTGAAATCATTGGTCATGCAGCACTGCTTCAAGAGGCAGAGCCGCTGACGAAGTCATGGAACCGTTCTGTTCTTCTTACGGAGTGGAGTCGCCAGGATGAAGCCTTGGCACGCCAGCAATTTGGAGAAGCAGTCTGGACTCGTCTGGAGGATGAACGGCAGCAGGCGCTTGCGATACTGATGGGCTATTTGCAGGAAACTCAGAAGCGCTCATTAAGTCAGCTGACGAACATTCGAACCTATGATCCCGATCAATATTTGGTGCTTGATCCATTTACGCGCCGCAATTTGGAGCTTACGGAGACGGTACGCGAGCGTGCGAAGAAAGGCTCCTTGCTCTGGCTGCTTGATCGTACGGAGACATCGATGGGGGCAAGACTTTTGCGCCGCTGGATAGATAAACCGCTGATGAATCGGAACGTGATTGAGGAACGGCTGGAAGCCGTCGAGACACTGTATCATCATCTCATTTGGAGAGAAGAACTGCGTGAGCAATTGTCCTCGGTGTACGATCTGGAGCGGCTCGTAGGCCGCATTGCCTTCGGAACGGCGAATGGACGCGATCTGGTTGCCCTAAAATCTTCACTAAGTCAAATTCCAATGCTGAAGCAGCTTTGCGAACAAACCTCGTCTGCCACGCTGCGCAATCGGGTAAGTGAACTTGATGCTTGTGAGGATATCCGTGATTGGATTGATAGCGCTATTGTGGACGAGCCGCCTGTATCAGTCCGAGATGGGGGGCTTATTAAGCCAGGTTATGATGAATATCTCGACCAGCTGCGAGAAGCGAGTGTGAACGGCAAACGCTGGATCGCCGAATTAGAGCGGAAAGAGAAGGAGTCAACCGGCATTAAGTCGCTGAAGATCGGATACAACAAAGTATTCGGTTACTACATTGAGGTAACGAAGTCGAATTTGTCCTCGCTTCCAGAAGGGCGATACGAGCGAAAGCAGACACTGTCCAATGCAGAGCGATTCGTTACTCCTGAATTGAAGGAGAAGGAAGCACTGATTCTCGAGGCAGAGGATAAGATGCTCGGCTTGGAATACGAGCGGTTCAGTGAGCTGCGTCAACGAATCGGCAGCGAGATTCGTCGTCTGCAAGCCTTGGCAGAAGCGGTTGCTGAAATCGACGTCTATCAATCCCTTGCGGCAGTAAGTGCAGCAAGGAGATATGTTCGTCCGGAATTCACGGAACAGCTGGATATGCATATCAAAGAAGGCCGTCATCCGGTCGTTGAGGCTGTCATGCAGGGCGGAGACTTCATGGCGAACGATACAGAGCTGACCGAGCAGGATGCGACGATGCTGCTGATTACAGGGCCGAATATGGCCGGTAAAAGCACATACATGCGTCAAGTAGCCCTTATCTCGATCATGGCGCAGATTGGCTGCTTCGTTCCTGCAGAACGGGCATCAATGCCGATTGTCGATCGGATCTTCACGAGAATTGGGGCTGCGGATGACTTAATAGGCGGACAGAGTACGTTCATGGTGGAAATGATGGACATTCAAGTGATGACAGAAAAGGCAACGCGCCGCAGCTTGGTTATTATCGATGAGTTGGGTCGTGGGACGTCTACAAGTGAAGGGATGTCGATTGCCCAGGCTGTAGTGGAGTATGTCCATAATCGAATTGGCTGCAAGGCGCTCGTTTCGACCCATTTCCATGAGCTGGCTCATATGGCCGATCGTCTGCAGCGCTTGAAAAATGTATGCATGGCTGTGCAGGAAAGCGGCAATCAAGTTACTTTCCTCCGCAAGCTGGTTTCGGGCGCGGCAAGTACAAGCTACGGCATCTATTGCGCGCGTTTAGCCGGGCTGCCTGATCAGATTATTGATCGTGCGTATGACCTGCTAAGTCATTACGAATCTGCTGATCGGGACAATGTACAGCCGTTAACATCAAACACTGAAGGCGAGCGCCCTGAGAATCATGTAGAGCAGCTGTCCTTATTTGGCTGGGATCAGACGGCAGTATCAGCGGAACCACCTGTTGTAAAGGCTGAGAAGAATGATGAGCACGTACTAGAAGCTCGAGATGAATATTTGCAGCAAAATGGTACGGAGAAATTCAATCAAGTTGAGCCGCAGCAAAGCCAACAGCTTGAGGAGCAAAAGTTTTCAGCCGAACATGCGGCTGAAGTGACTGCTATGAAGGAATTCATCGGTTCCTTAACGGATGTGGATGTAATGTCAATGACCCCGCTGGAAGCTATGAATCAACTGCATGACTTAATGAAGCGGGCTCGTGAAATGATTCGTAAATGACCTGATATTTTTTGGAAAATGATTCTTAATGGTGAATATTTCTATCAGAGTCGGGAGCTAGGGAGGTGTCAAAAATGGCCATTATTAAAGTGTTGGACGAGCATATTGCCAACCAGATTGCCGCTGGCGAGGTGGTGGAGCGGCCTTCTTCAGTTGTAAAAGAATTAGTTGAGAACTCGATTGATGCAGGAGCAACACGCATTGATGTGTCTGTAGAGGAAGGGGGCTTGCAGCTCATCCGAGTTAAGGATAATGGCTCTGGTATTGGTGATGATGACGCAGAAAATGCATTTTTGCGGCATGCGACGAGCAAGATTCAGACAGGAAAGGATCTATTCTCGATTCGCAGCTTAGGGTTCCGTGGAGAGGCACTGCCGAGTATTGCGGCTGTTGCCAAGGTAGAGCTGGTAACGTCAACAGATTCGAGCGGCTTAGGCAGACGCCTTGTTATTGAGGGCGGCACGATTAAATCGTTTGAACCAGCACAATCCATGCAGGGAACGGAAATCACGGTTCGCGATTTATTCTATAATACGCCAGCGCGGTTGAAATATATGAAGACGATCCAGACAGAGCTTGGCCATATCTCTGATTTAATCTATCGTTTGGCAATGTCCTATCCCAATATCGCGTTCACCCTGAAGCATAATGAGCATACGCTGCTGCAAACAATCGGTAATGGTGATTTGCTGCAGGTTATCGCTTCTGTGTACGGTGTTCAGACAGCAAAAGGGATGTTGCATATTAAAGGGGAGCATTTGGATTTCGAGGTGGAAGGCTATATTGGCAAGCCTGAGCTGACTCGTTCGAACCGCAATGCGATGTCATGGATGATAAATGGCAGATATGTAAGAAGCTTTCCACTGAATCAAGCGATTCTTCGTGCATATCATACGTTCTTGCCCATTAATCGCTATCCAATGCTTGTGCTTCATGTTAACATGCACCCCTCGCTAGTGGATGTCAACGTACATCCTGCCAAGCTGGAGGTGCGCTTTAGCAAAGAAGCCGAGCTGTGTGCCTTCATTGAAGAAACCGTGAAGACATTGCTGCACAAGCAGCGTCTTATTCCAGAAGCTGCTCCCGCAAAGGCTAAGGTACGAACGTACGTGGAGCAAGCGGAGCTGCAATGGGAAGCGGCAGAGACGATTGCAGCGAATCAAGAAAAGCAGTTGAAGCCGATGGGAGCGCTGGTCATAGCATCTGATTCGTCATCAGATTCATCTTCGGCAAAGGAATTTTTTCAAAATTCTGCTAATGAGACTCGGATATCCAATCAGTTAATCGTAAATCGCAGCCAAGAATCCGCTGAGAATCGGGAACAGAATAAAGGCAATGATTCTTCTGGTATCGCTTCTAATGATTCCGAATCTTCCATTGATTCCTCTTCACAGCGTCGTGCAGTTGTAAGGGAACTGGCAAACCGTCCTGAAAGGCTGGTGGAAGGAAGCGAAGCGAAGATTCTGTTGCAATCAGAAATGAGCGCTGATGCAACCACTAATGCAACCACTAATGCAAGCACTGATGCAAGCACTGATGCAAACTCTGATGCGGCTATACAGCCTGAAGCTTCCGCGATTGGCAATGAGGATGCTGTGGACAGACCAGAAGTACATCAACAAGCAGCAGATCATGGTGAGCGCTTCTCTGTACCCGATGAGTCTGCAAGTTCGCAATTGGCTGCGAACCGCATTGAGTCGGGTGAAAGCATTCGAGAGCCATCGACCTCCTATTCAGGCCGCAGTGCAGGGGCTTCGGATTCGAAGGCGAAGTCATATCAGTCGTATCCAAATTCGAAGCAGCAAGCCGGGCAGTCCGCAACGAAGGCTGGCACGGAGAAGTGGAAGGAATGGTTGACCGAGGAAGGAAGCGCAGACAGTGCAGCATTGCCGAAATTCCCAGCACTATCTTATATCGGTCAGCTGCATGGCACATATTTGATAGCATCGAACGAAGAAGGACTGTATTTAATTGATCAGCATGCTGCGCATGAACGAATCAATTATGAATATTATTTTGAACGCTTCGGCAAGCCAGTAGAAGCCTCTCAAGAGCTGCTTCTACCAATTACGCTGGAGTTTACGCCTGCTGATGCTGAGCGTATCCGCTCACGCATGCATTTGCTGGAGCAGGTTGGTATCGTGATGGAGCCGTTCGGCGGGCAAACGTTCCTGATTCGTTCTCATCCATACTGGTTCCCTAAGGGGGAAGAAGCCAATATCATTCAAGAAATGACAGATTGGGTGTTGAACGAGAAGGCGCCCGATATTGCGAAATTAAGAGAAGCCTCAGCAACGATGTGCTCTTGCAAAGCATCGATTAAGGCGAATCAGCGCTTGACAGCAGCTGAGGCAGAGACGCTGTTTGTAAGATTGGGAACATGTCGTCAGCCATTTACATGCCCGCACGGAAGACCGATCGTTATTCGATTTACCACATACGATCTGGAAAAAATGTTTAAGCGGGTAATGTAAGAAAGGCGAGGATTTGTAATTCCCTTTCCCCAGCGTATATAATGAGGAGGAGCAAATGATAGTCACGACAGGCGAGTATACGTCACCAGAGCTAAAAGAGCGGGCACGGAAGATGGCCAAGCTGTTCGGATGGCACTATGCTGAACGCCGGAATCAGACATTGCCTCGCATGCAGCGCAGATATGGCGACGATGAATTTCTCGTCTACCTAAATGATTGTGTACGCTATTTAAAGCTAGGCAGCACTGAGTTGACCTATCACCCTAGTATGGCCTATGTGCGGGCAAAGCGCATTTTGTCCGGTGATGCAGATGGAATGATAACTGCGAGCGGCATTCAGCCTGGTGATGAGGTATTGGATTGTACGGCCGGACTTGCAGGCGATGCGCTGGTGTTTGCCGTTGCGGCGGGCCCGAACGGTCGGGTTACTGCCTTGGAGAGTGAGCCGTCGCTGTTCGCGCTCGTACATGAAGGGCTGCAGCTGTATGAAAGTGGTGTTGAAGAGGTTACCCAGGCAATGCGTCGAATTCAAATGAAGCAGGCCGATCATCTAAGCATGCTCCGCTCACTTCCGAGCCGTTCTGTAGATGTGGTATACTTCGATCCTATGTTCCGTTCTCCTGTAACGAGCTCAGCATCGATAGATCCGCTGCGGACGATGGCGAACCATGAAGCCTTGACGCACGAAGCGATTAAAGAAGCTTGCCGTGTAGCTCGCAAGAGAGTGGTCATGAAGGAAGTAAAGAACAGCGAAGAATTTGCCCGGCTAGGATTTACCCGTGTGTTACCGTCCGGAGCGAAATTGGCATATGGGGTGATTGACATTGCCGGAGGCAACGATAAGGAATAAACCGAAACTACTTGTACTCATTGGTCCGACTGCAGTTGGGAAAACGAAGCTTAGTCTTGACTTGGCTAAGGAGTTCCAATGTGAGATTATATCTGGTGACAGTATGCAGGTATATCGGCAAATGGATATTGGCACAGCAAAACTTCCGCTGGGGCAGCGCGAAGGAATTCAGCACCATTTGATGGACATATTGGATCCGGATGAACCGTATTCCGTCGCCGATTTTCAATTACAATGTCGCAATTTGATCGATGAGATAACAAGCCGCAATCATACCCCATTTATCGTTGGGGGAACGGGACTCTATGTGGAATCCGTCTGCTACGGTTTTGAATTCAGTGATCACGGCGCAGACGATGCATTTCGCCAAGAAATGGTGGAATTTGCTGTTGCTCATGGCAATGAGGCATTGCTGGAGCGCTTGCGCGAAGTGGATCCCGAATCAGCGGAAAGACTGCATCCAAACGATCAGCGCAGGGTAATCCGAGCCTTGGAAGTATACCATCTCACAGGCGAACCGTTATCGAACCAACTGGCTCGTCAGAAGAAGGAATCTCCGTTCGAGCTTTGCATCATAGGTTTGACAATGGATAGGCAGATGCTATATAAACGAATAGAGGCAAGAGTCGATATGATGATGGAGGAGGGGCTGGTGGAAGAAGTGCGCCAACTGCTTGCACAGGGCTACTCACGAAATCTGGTATCGATGCAAGGTCTTGGCTACAAAGAAATCGCAGCGTATGTTGAGGGTGAAATGTCTTTGGATGCTGCCGTTGAGCTGCTCAAGCGCGACACGAGAAGATTTGCAAAGCGCCAGCTCTCCTGGTTCCGTCACATGAAGGACATTCACTGGGTTGATGTCACGGATTCAGAACGTGCGGATCAACAATTTGAAAAAATTTGTAAGCACATAGCAGGAAAGTTTCGATAACAGGTTGAATATATTTCAACACAATCTCATGATTATTGGGGGTACGGACGATGAATAAATCTATTAACATTCAAGACACATTTTTGAATCAATTGCGTAAGGAAAGCATTCCAGTGACCGTATATTTGACGAACGGATTCCAGATTCGTGGTGTCATTCGCGCATTCGATAACTTTACCATTGTCATTGATAGCGAAGGACGTCAACAAATGGTGTATAAACACGCCATTTCCACATTCACGCCGCAACGTAACGTATCCCTGATGCAAGATCATCAGAACGAGGCGTAATTGACATGGAATGGGGCAGATTGCCAATGAAACTTTTTGCCCCTCCATCACGTCTAATGGAATATAGTCGCTGCCGAACAACCCTGAAGGGTTGTTCTTTTCATTCGTAGTCATATTGGGTATAAGTATGAGGGATATGTTTCAATCGTATCTCAACAAGGTATGAAGAGAGAGACTATCAAAGAAATAAAGGGAGTCGGATGCAGATGACAAGGGAAAAAGAACCAGCACACCTTACGCGCAAACCGGCACATGGAAATCCTAAGCACAAAGCTAAGAAGAAAAAGAAATGGACTTGGAAAAAAACGTTTTGGCTTATGTTTTTCACGACGGCATTTGCCGTGTTCTGTGCCGTTGGCGGTTATTTGTTCGTACTATTGAACGGAGAGCGGCTGATGCGTGAATATAAGGATGCGGATATGTTCAAGCTGGCGGAGGTATCCACAGTATATGATATAAATGGTACCGAGCTTGCGAAGCTGGGCAAAGGCATAGAGCATAGGGAAATCGCAGAGCCGAGAGATATTCCGGAGTTCGTAAGCAATGCATTCATTGCGACGGAAGATCGTCGCTTTAAGGAGCACTCTGGGGTTGATCTGTGGTCGATTGGACGAGCGATGGTAAAGGACGTTGTATCGCGCAGCCTTGTTGAAGGCGGCAGTACCATTACACAGCAGCTTGCCAAGAATATGTTCCTTACGAGTGACAAGACATTTTTCCGTAAAGCTACGGAAGTATCGATCGCACTGGCGCTTGAGAATCACTTCTCGAAAGACGAAATCTTAACGATGTATCTGAATCGAATCTTCTTCGGTAAAAATGCATATGGTCTCAAAGCTGCAGCGAAGGTGTATTTCAATAAAGATGACTTAAATGACTTGAAACTGTGGGAAGTAGCGACTTTGGCAGCTATTCCAAAAGCGCCGTCGCGATATAATCCGCTGTCGAGTCCAGAGCGTTCGAAGGAACGCCGAGCTGTTGTTCTTCAACTGATGTATGAACAAGGCTATATTACGGCTGAAGAGGCGAAGAGCGCAGCGGCGGTGGATTACGATCCGAAAATGTCGGGGCATTCGGCAAAATCGGAGAATAAGCAAGACGAGGCGTACAATGCATTCATTGACTACATGATAGAGGAAGCGACAGAAAAAACAGGACTTACCGAGGATGAGCTGTATCGTGGCGGCTATCATATTTATACTACGATGGATGCCAACGCTCAGCGCATTATGTTCAATGCATTCAATAATGACGAAATGTTCGAGCAGAGCAAGGATGACACGAAAATGCAGGGTGCAATGGTGATTACGGATCATAGCAATGGCTCCATCATCGCGATGATAGGGGGCCGGGATTACGCCCGCAAAGGATTGAATCGTGCTACTGTGAAGCGGCAGCCCGGATCATCTTTCAAACCAATCGTGTCCTATGCGCCAGCACTGGAGACGGGCAAGTATTTCCCGTGGTCGAGATTGAACAATGAGAAGCAATGCTTCGGCAATTATTGTCCAACGAACCTTGGGGGCTATACGACGTCAGTGGAAATGACGGAAGCGGTTAGACGTTCCATCAACATCCCTGCCGTATGGATACTGAATGATATTGGCCTGAAGAAAGGGTTTGACTTTGCGAAAAATCTTGGCTTCCCTCTGACGAATGACGATTATAATTTGTCAATCGCATTGGGCGGGATGACGCATGGGGTTACACCGATCAACATGGCAGAGGCTTATAATGCATTCGCAAACGGAGGGAATTATTATGATTCCTATACAATTGCGAAGATTACAGACCGTAAAAACAATGACTATTATGTGTATCACGTACCAAAAGGCAAAAAGGTCATGAGTGAGAAAACGGCTTACTATATGACTGAAATGATGCGCGAAGTCGTTACGAATGGTACAGGTAAAAATGCACAAATCAGCGGCCGTACTGTTGCAGGTAAAACGGGTACGACTCAGCATTCCGTGCCAGGTTACAATGGCAAGGGCGACCGAGATGCATGGTTTGTTGGCTATACACCGGAATGGACTGCAGCTGTCTGGATGGGATATGACAAGACTGACCGAAATCACCTTATCCATGAGAGCAGCCGCGGAGCGTCAAAGATGTTCAGTGAGGTTATGGGCAAGGCGCTGCAAAGCAAGAAGGCAGGCTCGTTCAACAAGCCGGATAAAGTGGAAGAGAAACCAGAGGAGCTTAAGGCAGTTAGCGGACTAAGCGCCTCGTATTCTGAAAATTCGAAGAGTGTGACGCTGAGCTGGAATCGAGTATCTGGAGATAATGTTTCGTATCAGGTCTATCGGAAGTCTTCCAAGGATAATAAGTTCACTCAGTTGCTGAAAGGACTTAAGGAGACTGGAGCAGAAGATATTGGTGTCTTCCCTGGCGAAACCTATACGTATTATATAATTGCGTCAACGCCAACAGAGGAGTCGGGCAAATCGAATGAAGCGTCCGTGACGATCAAGGAAGAAACACCTGTTGAGCCGCCTCCAGTTGAGCCGCCGACTGTTGATCCTCCGACAACGGAGGATCCGCAAAATCCAGTCGATCCGACGCCGCCGATTGAACCGGAAAATCCGGATAACCAGCAGCCGGAAACTGGCGATAACGGTACAGGTAATGAAGATGGCAGTGACAATTCTGGCTCGCCAGAGGATAATGGTTCCTCGGGATCCGGTACACCAGGTTACAATAATTCCAATGATGGCTCCACAGGGATTAATAGTCTCAGCACGAAAGAGTCGAATCACATCAATAATCATGGTGGTCAGAAGGATAACAGCAGTAAGAAAGATGGCGGAGCGGGGACTGAAGATGCTCCTGTAGAAATTCAATCTAACGTGAATAAAGCAGCTTGAGATAAATAGATAACGCGTGTTGGACAATTACATGAACAGTCCGTATCAAACAGCATAAGGGGATGTGTAGAGTGTGCAGAGTAGGTTGCTGCACACTCTTTTTTATGGCCTGCTTATGTGAAAGGAGGTCTTGAATCTGCTTCTGCTTGTAATGTGGGCGTGAATAGGAATAGAGCAAGCGGGATTAGCTATAGTAGATACAAACTCTGCTAATAACCTGTAAGGCGATAGAATATATTGAAACATCGACAAATTGATGAAGCATACAGCCTGGCTCGCGGTGGAGAAAAAGAATTTTGGTAAGCAATAAGCATGCGGGTTAACACAAGAGTTTGGGGTTTTAAATGTGTCTGCAACTAAAGATCTCTTTGATGACCTTGCTAGGACATTGAAAGCAATTGGTGGGACATAAAAACATTATTCCGTAAATACAATCTAACTACGATATCGCTAAAGGCACGTGCCCGACTAAATTCTCAGAAAGATTTAGAGACTATATTGAGTGGGAAAATGATAACGTTCAGGAAGTGATACCATGGCTTCTGACAATAGATCTATAACAACAAAAGATCATAAAGTAAGCATCGTATTCAATAACAGTAAAGAAAGCGAAATTCGCAATGAAGTAAATATTATACCACCTGCTGCTCAAGAAAGTGGTGGAGAAAGTGAACATATAGAGGAGTATGCAAAAATCTTTGATGAACTCGATGAGCTAATTGGCTTAGATAAGGTTAAAGAATTGGTATTTCAAATTTACGCCATGTTGACAATTAATCAGCACCGTAAGAACGAGGGAATGCTGGTTAATGAACAGGTATACCACATGATATTCAAAGGAAACCCAGGAACGGGTAAGACGAGTGTTGCGAGAATACTTGCAAAACTTTTTAAGACAATGGGCTTATTAAGCAAGGGGCACTTGCTTGAAGTACATCGGGCTGATCTTGTAGGAGAATATATTGGTCACACCGCACAAAAGACAAGAGAGGTTGTAAAGAAAGCGTTAGGCGGGGTATTATTCATTGACGAGGCATACAGTCTTGCAAGAGGTGGTGAGAAAGACTTCGGTAAGGAATGCATCGACTGTCTGGTGAAACTTATGGAAGACCATAAGAATGAATTTATTCTTATAATTGCAGGGTATAGAAATGAATTGGATGAAATGTTGCTAACAAATTCAGGTCTACCTTCAAGATTTTCAATTCATCTCGATTTCCCTGATTTTTCAAATGATGAATTGCTCAAAATAGCCTACAAAATGGCCTTAGAGCGAGAGTATGTAATCCTTCCAGAGGCAGTAGTGAAGATAAAGGAACTGATCACAAAAGAAAAAGAGGATAATTATAATTTTAGTAATGGGCGCTTTATTAGAAATTTAATCGAGAAGGCAATTCGTAATCAAGCAGTAAGATTAATAAAGTACAACAAAGGTAAGTTATCACAAGCAAATTTAAGAAACTTAACTTATGATGACTTTGCAAATAAAGATGATGACACGGAACGAATCAACATTCCTAGTTTTATCTGATTATATCGAAAAAAATCCACCTCAATTTACAGAGAGGGGGTTTGGAATACATAATTTAATTACCAATAAACGGGCATTATCTATTCCATCTATTTAGGCACACGACATTTCATTTATTTATCGAATATATAAGGCACTTTTGGCAACACTACTTTTCATCACACATTTAAGGAGGATTCAAAAGTGTCTAGTCATCAGTATCTACTTAATCGTCACCACCACAATTTAGAAAAGCACCCCCATTTTGGACATACGATCACCAATGATTCATATGGTCATCAACTACATCCATTGTCCCTGCATGCTCCTGTTGTGCATGTTAAGGCTACTATTGTAAAAGTATATCCTGATCGAGAACGAAGAGGAGCGATGCACCAACATTTTGATGTTAAAATTAATGAACTAATTAGCATTAAAGGAGCCCCTGCTTCTCTAGTTGACATGAAACAGGATACTTTTGTAGCAATCCGATATGGCGATCATATGGGATTAGCAGAGCCGATAAGTGGTATTGCTGAGGGACAAGAGATTGAATTGCAAGGCGAATACATAGATCATGGTCATGCATATGCCACTGAAGATAATCGAGATAGATCTCCAGTAATCCATTTTACCCACAGACCTGTTGGGTATGTTATCTATCAGGGAAAAGAATATCACTAACTATTAGCCCATTAACTCGGAGCCTTTTATTAAGAAGGCTCCCGTTTGCTATATACAGTGAAATCAAACTTTCATTCCAATTCATCTTGCGCTATATAGGTCGCTTGAATCAACCTATTCCACACTTAATGTGAACTTTGGGCATCTTCCTTCTCCCACATGCTCTGTTATGCATGAAAAACATTTGAAAATGTAAGACTGGAAGCTTAATGTTATTTACACCCCTAGTCCTTATTAGATAATACTGAACTCCATTTTCATCAATAGTTTTTTCGTACACCGTAAAACTTTCCCCATTTATAAGATTAGTTTCTTTAAAGTGATTAACCAGTTCCTTATGCTCCGCATTAAGAATAAGTGCTTTAATCAAATTCTTTTCAACAGAATGCCAATTTATTTTTTGATCTCGTTAACAGGGAGCCATAAGTTCGCATCCAAAAAAATTCAAAACTATTTTATTTAGTATTCTATGATCTATCAATGTTTTTTTTTTGTTTTTTTGTTTTTTTTGTTTTTCATAATTTCTTAGAATCTTCTTTTAAGTGGCATTAGATTGACTGCGGTTAACTTCCCAGAAAATAAAATCATTGCAGTTATTCTATGGAAGAGCGGCTGCACATCGCAGAATTAATAGCGAAGGATCATGATTACGTGCTTATGCCGGTTACCCAGGCGCAATTGAAGTTATGTTAGATGAGAAAGTACTTGTGCCTAACCTGTTAAGTAATGCTCGGTTAGTTCGAAATGTGATGGAGTCGGCTGTGCAATCAGGCATGCGTCTTTTACAGCTATATCCGCAGCAATCTCCGGGAAAGCTTGAATTAATGACTAAAAAACCAGAGGATTTAAAATGAGAGCGAAAATGAGGTATACTGTACAACGTATATGCCATTGAACATGAGTGCAATGGTCTTATGGATGATGAACCGATAAGGAGAATGCACGCGAATGCGAAAAGAGCCTCACCATACAAATCAAAATATACCCGATCGAGCTGTGCTCGTGACTTTAATAACGGATGATGTCAAGAGAAGCGGGGTTGATCCCCAATATTCACTTGACGAGCTGGTACAGTTGGCTGAAACCGCTGGTGTTGAGGTTTTGACAACCATGACACAGCAGCGTGAATTCCGAGACCCAAGATGGTTCATAGGGAAGGGGAAAGTTCAGGAGCTGCGCGGAGTGATCGATGAATTGGGTGCAACGACCGCAATATTTGATCAAGAGCTGTCAGGCGCCCAAGTCCGCAATCTGGAAGAGGCATTGGACGTCAAAATTGTTGATCGCACGCAGCTTATTCTAGATATCTTCGCACAACGGGCGAAAACAAGAGAAGGTATTATACAGGTTGAGCTGGCTCAATTGTCATACTTGCTGCCCCGCCTATCAGGGCATGGAAAGAACTTGTCCCGTCAAGGCGGCGGAATTGGCACAAGAGGGCCGGGGGAGTCTCAATTGGAGACGGATCGCCGGCATATTCGAGGCCGTATCTCTGATTTGAAGCGTCAGCTTCATGAAGTTGTTCGCAGCCGCAATCTGCATCGAGAAAGGCGTAAAAAGACAGGGGCTTATCAAGTTGCGCTGGTTGGCTACACCAATGCTGGGAAGTCGACATTATTGCGTCAGCTGACACAAGCAGATGTATATGTAGAGAACCAGTTATTCGCAACGCTAGATCCAACTTCTCGTCAATGGGAGCTGCCAAGCGGGAAAGAAGTTGTGTTAACAGATACGGTTGGTTTTATTCAAAATTTGCCGCATGATCTCGTTGCTGCTTTTCGAGCGACTTTAGAGGAAGTGAATGAGGCGGATCTTATTTTGCATGTTATGGATGCCTCCTCACCGATGCGTGAAGATCATATGCGGGTTGTAGAGGATATCCTACAGCAATTGGGAGCAGGGGCCAAGCCGCAAATTGTACTCTATAATAAAAAGGATTTGTGTACACCCGAACAGCGGCAAATGCTGCCCCATGACAAAAGTCACTTTATTATTAGTGCATATGATGAAGGTGATTTGGAGCGGATTCGGCAGGTTGTGCAGGATCAATTGGCAGGACAGACAATAACCTACCGAATCGCGGCTGATCGTGGAGATTTAATTGCCTTAATCTATCGAATGGGTGAGGTTTTGCAGCAAGAAATTGACGAAAACGATTTGCTGCTGAAGGTTCGCTTGGATCGACTTGCTGCTGAACAGCACGGTTACAAATTAAATGATTACGTAGTGAAATAAGCTTTCCTTCATGGGAATGGACTAAGGGGAATGAATACAATGCAATTTACAGCAAGACTGGAGCAATTGGAGCAGCAAATAGAAGAGAAGATTGCCGGACAGGTGCGGGGGATAGAACGAATCGCCGAGCGGAATCAGTGGAAGGTCATTCAGGCGTTTCAGAAGCATCACGTTAGTGATTTTCATTTTGCAGGGTCTACAGGCTATGGTTACAATGACCGTGGCCGCGAGGTGCTGGATGAAGTTTATGCACAAGTATTCGGTGCAGAGGCAGGCTTGGTTAGACCCCACTTTGTATCAGGTACGCATACGATAGGCACCGCGCTGTTCGCCGTTCTGCGTCCGGGAGATGAACTGCTGTACATTACAGGTACACCTTATGACACGCTGCATAAGGTAATTGGACAAGAGCATGATGGAACAGGCTCTTTGCGCGATTGGGGTGTGGCCTATAATGAGGTTGCGCTGACTGAGGAAGGAGCAGTGGACTGGGAACAAGTTCGCGCTAGTATATCAGAACGCACGAAGGTCATTGGCATTCAACGTTCTCGCGGATATGGTTGGAGAGCATCTTTCACGGTAGAGCAGATCGGTGAAATGGTACGGCAAGTGAAAGGGATCAAGCCGGATGTGATTGTATTTGTGGACAATTGCTATGGAGAGTTTACCGAACTTCAAGAGCCAACGGAGCTTGGTGTAGATTTGATGGCCGGATCGCTCATCAAAAACCCAGGAGGCGGAATTGCCGAAACGGGCGGATATATTGTAGGCAAG
Source organism: Paenibacillus sp. S-12 (assembly GCF_030363895.1). Classification (NCBI taxonomy): domain Bacteria; kingdom Bacillati; phylum Bacillota; class Bacilli; order Caryophanales; family Paenibacillaceae; genus Paenibacillus; species Paenibacillus sp. S-12. The sequence continues at coordinate 207,872 of NZ_JASIUF010000012.1, read as the reverse complement.
CGTGCCCATGTGGAGGCAGCAGCATCTCGCTTGACTGCGCCTGGAATTGGCGGGGAAGTGGGGGCTATGCTTGGTATGACTCGTTCGATGTATCAAGGGCTGTTCCTTGCCCCTAGCATCGTGGGACAAGCCGTACGAGGAAGTGTGTTTGCAGCAGCTTTGTTCGAGGAGCTTGGATTTGAGACATCTCCGCATTGGACTGCGTCTCGTACCGACTTGATCCAAGCGCTGCGCTTCCATACGGCGGATCATCTAATTGCATTTGTTCAAGGCATTCAAAAAGCATCGGCTGTTGACGCGCATGTTGTTCCTGAACCGTGGGACATGCCTGGATATGAGCATCCGGTCATTATGGCGGCAGGTACTTTCATTCAGGGAGGCAGCTTAGAATTATCCGCAGATGCGCCAATTCGTGAGCCGTATACGGCTTACATGCAGGGTGGGCTTACGTACGCTCATGCAAAACTTGGGGCAATGACAGCCTTGCAAACAATGGTAGATCGAGGGTTGTTGGAGCTATAAATATTTTTTTGTTAGATTTCCTTACATCCATTGACACATTTACTTCCGGGGGATAAAATGAGAACAAGAAAGGCATAACACACTTCTGATAGGAGTAAATTCACTGATGGGCGACTCCGGTAGACAGGCGTTTTTATGATGTGATGTCAGTTAGCGTACACAGCACGTAAACTTTCTTTTATGACAAACTAGGAAGGTTGATAAGCGGTGGGAGATGAGATTCGCAGAAATATGGCGTTGTTTCCAATCGGCATCGTGATGAAGCTGACGGATTTGACTGCTCGTCAAATTCGGTACTACGAACAGCATGAATTAATTATGCCTGCTCGTACTTCTGGAAACCAGCGTCTTTTTTCCTTCAATGACGTAGAGCGATTGCTTGAAATCAAAACACTTATTGAAAAAGGAGTCAACATCGCAGGCATCAAGCAAGTGCTCAATCCGGTAACGAAGGAATCGGAAGAGGCAACTGTGCTTAGTGAAGCTTCGGAGAGCAAGCGCAAGGAAATGTCCGATCTCCAGCTGCACCGCATGTTGAAGCAACAGCTTTTAGCCGGTAACAGACCGGGGCAAGTATCGCTGATTCAAGGCGAGTTGTCTCGTTTCTTTACTAAATAGATAATCATCTAAACAAGCTTATGGAGAAGGAGATGCTACCCTGTGGGTTATACCAGAGAAGACATTGAACGCATTGCGAAGGAACAAAATGTACGATTTATCCGTCTGCAATTTACGGATCTGCTCGGTACGATTAAGAATGTCGAAATTCCGGTAAGCCAATTGCCTAAGGCGCTGGACAACAAAATGATGTTTGACGGTTCTTCGATCGAAGGCTATGTGCGCATTGAAGAATCCGATATGTATCTTGTCCCGGACTTGGATACTTGGGTCGTCTTCCCATGGGTAACGGAAGATCGTGTCGCTAGATTGATCTGCGACGTCTACACAACAGATGGAACACCGTTTGCAGGATGCCCTCGCGGTATTTTGAAGAAGGCTTTGAAGGAAGCGGAAGCATTGGGCTTCACGTCCATGAACGTTGGTCCGGAACCAGAGTTCTTCTTGTTCAAGACAGATGACAAGGGCAATCCGACGATGGAACTGAACGACCAAGGCGGATACTTCGACTTGGCACCAACAGATCTTGGTGAGAACTGCCGCCGTGAAATCGTATTGAAGCTGGAAGAGATGGGCTTCGAAATTGAAGCCTCCCATCATGAAGTGGCTCCTGGACAGCATGAGATTGATTTCAAATATGCAGATGCAATTAAGGCAGCAGACCAAATTCAAACCTTCAAGCTCGTCGTGAAGACGATCGCTCGCCAGCACGGTTTACACGCTACATTCATGGCAAAACCGCTGTTCGGTGTGAACGGTTCAGGCATGCACTGCAATATCTCCTTGTTCAACGGTAAGGAGAATGCGTTCTATGATGAAAGCGATAAGCTCGGCTTGAGTCCGGTAGCACGTCAATTTATGGCGGGGGTATTAAAGCATGCTCGCGGATTCGCGGCAATTACGAATCCAACGGTCAACTCCTATAAGCGCTTAGTTCCTGGCTATGAAGCTCCATGTTATGTGGCATGGTCTGCAAGCAACCGCAGTCCAATGGTTCGTATCCCAGCATCCCGTGGTTTGAGCACGCGTGTTGAAGTCCGCAACCCGGATCCAGCGGCGAACCCATACTTGGCTCTGGCGGTCATTTTGAAAGCAGGATTGGAAGGAATCAAGAAGAAGACAGACCTTCCAGCCCCTACGGATCGTAACATTTACGTCATGACAGAAGAAGAGCGTCAGGCGGAAGGCATCCCAAGCTTGCCATCCAGCTTGAAGGAAGCATTGGAAGAACTTCTTCGTGATGAGACGGTTTGCGATGCATTGGGTGAGCATGCATTACAGCACTTTTTGGAATTAAAAGAAATTGAATGGGATATGTATCGCACGCAAGTTCACCAATGGGAACGCGATCAATACATGACATTATACTAATTCATCTAAACCCTAGAGCCGTAAGGCTTCTGGGGTTTTTTATTTTTGTGGAGGCTGGGGGGCGTGGAAGACTGCTATTTCTTGTTATGCCCCCAATTTGCCCCCAGAATATTTGTAGTGTAGGATTCTATTTTCTCCATATTTCGTTGCTCGAGTTTTTTTGAAATATGCGCATAGACGTCCGAGGTAATTTTTATGCTACCATGACCTAATTGTTCCTGTATAAACTTCATATCTGCGCCTGCTTCTAACATTAATACTGCATACGTATGTCTCAGAGAGTGTATCGGAAGATCTGGCAAATCAGCACGCTGTAATATGCGTGAGAGCTGCTGCTTCTCCCTTTATTATTGCACTTTTACACGAATTTCGTTCGATCTTGTTTGCAGCACTGCTCTTTCCATTGCTCCATAAACTGTTGTGTGAACGATCTCTACACTCCTTTTACTAAGTCCTTTACCCAACAATTTATCTAGGAAAATCTGATAACATATCTAACTTTACGTCACGTAGCATCATCTTTGTGAAATTGGAGCAATATGAGTAGTGATATTATTCATATGTATCTTCAATGTGTTTTTATGTACAACTCCTTTTTTATAAATTTTCTACCCAGTTGAACAGATAATAAACGAAGGGGAGATCGACCTGTTCAAGTCCTTCAGTCATTTTTCTCTCGAAATCCTCTGCAGCCTTTTGAGTTTCTTTATCGTTGAAAAACTCCCGTTGTGACTTCTCTTTAAACTTTTGAGTGAATAGGATCTTTATAATTTAAACAATATTTGGATGTCCTTGACGTTTGAGTGCAGCGGATTTTTTCATAGGAGGAAATACCTTTAATGACGAAGTATGTCGAGAGGAAAGGTTAATTAAAGTCGCGACTATACAACATAATGTATGGATATGAGCTTGTATCTGAACGTCCTTTGACATGGGTAGTTTCGGTGAATGGGAAAGAGATGCAATTCAATGTGCAAGAAGTTAAATCATCCCAACGAGTTCTAGTTTTTGCAATAGAAGAAGAAGTGGACATTCAAGACGTTTTAAAAGAAATACTGATTAAGCATTATACACGTTAAGAGCATCCTTCGGGGTGCTTCTTTTGTATACAAAAAGGTAGTAACAGCATATGAACTTAAATGAATTCAATCTAATGAATGCCAAAGAGATAATAAACAAGTCATTGCCTACAGCAGAAGAAGCGGCAGATTCTATGAGAACGATTCTGCATCGGTTCAGTTTGAAAATGGAGGAATGTACACTATGCAAAAATACACAATAGTGAGTATAGACGATACCTCATTTGCAGCCGAAGGGACAGCAGCCAGATACATAGTTGAAGATCATGCTGCAATTAAAGATAAGGAAACAATACGCGGTTTCATTCTTGAACAACTAGAGCAACTGAAAGTGCATGCAGGCAAGATCTTTGAGATAGTGCATATGTACTAGTGGGCTAGCATTCTGCCGGGTACAGTGGATTGCACCAATTTGCAAGCCAAAGCCTGATAAGGTTAGTCACAACGAATACATGCAAGCCATCTACATCTAATGAAATGTAGAAGAACCTAAAGCTATAGAAAGCGAATAAATAGCTCGGGACTGCCTCCCGTTTGTGAGACGCCCTGTACGTAATTGTTGCTCATCTTTTACCGGAACTTTTTACCGCGTATAGTAAAATCAAAAACGACTATATTACTTCATGGCACCTTAAAAATCGACTAAAATTAGGAGGTTCATCCATTTGGATCAATCGACGATGTCTGATACACAAACGACAGTTCAGATTGATGATATCCGTCATTTACTATCTGGCATGGATAACAGCATCAAGCTTCTTGAAACTAACCTTGAACGCATACGACTGAACGATAGAGAATATTATGATGCCGCACAAGATCAGACAGATATCCAACAGTATTACAGCAGTATTGATCTGTCTACTACCGATTCAAAGGCATTATTTCGTTCTCTTAACGAGCTGTTAACCCATACGCACGAGAATCAGCCCAACTATGGAAGCAGCGGACAGCACCTGAAAACCTGGGTAGATTTGCACTCTGATGGAACTTTTCGAAGCATATACTCCGGCAAAGAAGCCGATCCGGTTTCCGTATTAAAAGAAGATCAACAATTCCTTCAGCAGCAAAATGTAACGAGTGAAGGCGGCTTACCGCTTAATATCGAGCATGTTGTTCCGCAGTCTTATTTCAATAAACGCGAACCGATGAGAGGAGACCTTCATCACCTCTTTTATTGTGAGATCGACTGTAACAGCTATCGCGGCAACAAGGTTTATGAGGACTTCCCGAATTTTAATCCAGAACGGATTATGACAAATGACTCGACACGAGAAAATTGCGGTATGGAAACAGGGGGAGATGCGCGAACGGGAGGTGAATTCGAACCTGAATATGGAAAAGGATTCGTAGCGAGAGCCACTCTTTATTTCTTGATGAGGCATGGTGATCAGATTAGACCGGAGTTTAGAAGCAAGTTTAACGTTCAAGTTTTGTTGGACTGGCACAAGCAGTTCCCACCGAATCTGCTGTATGAGAAGCATCGTAATCAAGCGATATTCCGTATACAGGGTAATCGAAATCCGTTAATCGACATGCCGGAGCTTGCATCTAAAATCGACTTCTCAATGTTTATTCAATTACATTAAATCTGCTAAAGGAGATGTTTTTATGACTGACTTTCGAATACCTAAGTATGAAGTATTAGCACAAGAAGAAACGATTCACGAGATGCCTGCTGGTGTTCAGATGATAAAAGCAGAACAAATTTGGCAAGAAAGCCGTAAAGGCGAAGGTGTTGTTGTCGCGATAATCGACAGTGGTTGTAATGTGCAGCATGCCGATCTGAGCAGCAATATTGTAGCAACTCGCAACTTCGTTGCTTCTGAAGGAGGAGAGAGTGATGTCACTGATTTCAGTGGTCATGGCACACATGTTGCAGGAACAATCGCGGCTGTAGAGAACGGGAACGGTGTTATCGGTGTAGCGCCTAAAGTGAAGCTGCTGATCGCCAAAGTTATGCAGCGGATTAATACAGATACAGGCGTGAAATTCGGTGCGTCTAATGAGGATATTGTAAAAGCGATCCAATTCTGTATCAATTGGCGCGGCGGTTCAGACAATAGGCAGCGAGTTCGCGTCATTAATATGTCCCTCGGTGGAACAGTCGACGATCCAGCTCTGCACGAGGCCGTGAAAGATGCCGTTGATAACGATATTTTGGTCGTCTGCGCAGCAGGCAATGAAGGCGAAGGAACTGGTGCAACACGAAACGAATGCAGTTTCCCCGGCGCTTACCCAGAGGCTGTATGCGTAGGAGCCATTAGTCTGAACGGGACCTTCCCTGGATTTACCAATACCAATGATCAGGTGGATCTTGTTGCGCCTGGTGATGGCATCTGGTCGACTTATACTCAGCCTAAATATGCACAATTATCAGGAACCTCGATGGCCTCTCCACATGTGGCTGGAGCTGCCGCTCTGCTCATTAATCTTCTTGAAACCAAACATAAAAGAAAATTCACAGAACCGGAAATATATGCTCAGCTAATCAAACGAACCGTTTCACTCGCACAAGACCCGAGACTTGAAGGGTGCGGTCTACTGCAACTTAATCATCACGTCGTAGTAACTCCTGAATCCGTTCGTGTACGGAATCATGAGCCTGGGCTCACAAGATAGTCTAGAGTAAAACAATAGAGCGTACTTTCCTAATGGAGATATCCTTACGGGAAAAGATGAAGGTGCTGGCAATAAGGACGCTATTTACGATGTGAAACTTCAGCCAGGGGAGGTTATTTACTTAGATATTAAGGGTCATACAGTTCGAGACTTTGGAAGGGATGCTCCATATCGCATATACATGTTTTGAGCAAAGAAAGCTACCTCCTAGTTGGTCATAACCCTGTCAAGTAAACACAAAGAGACACCTTTATGCTACGACCGTTTTCCGATATTCTACCGGGGAACGGTCTTTTAATTTCTTCTGGAAGCGTTCTTGGTTGTAGAAGGAAACATGATGTATATTGAAATCCTTGGTCAGAATGCAGGAGAACACCTTTGAGATCTCTTCTCACTAAGAATGTCAAAAGTCTTTGTAACGAGTGTGAGGTCATTTCGATTAGATAATTGCCACGCATAATCTCGTTATTGAAAAGATCCTGAATCGCGGATAGATAAACAAATCGATCTCCTACCTGAATATAGAATGTCAGTTACCAATTTACGCAGAAGCGCTTCTGCATGAAACTTTCATTCAAGTCAATTCGGATGATTAACGAATACCGCTTGCCAGAATAACGACGTTTCTTCCGAATGACAGAGCGAATACCAGGTTTCTTCAGAAGCCATAAACACGCTTATGATTTAACATGAATCCCTTCGCGTTTCAAAGCAACCGTCATACGCAGATAGCCAAAGTACGGATGTAGTATATGACCAGTATGTTATAGGGTTGCATGAAATAAAATTGGATGAATTTAATTACTATAATCGGTGTAAATTTTACAACATTTACAGAATCGATTGTAGTATCTATGTTGCTGTTTTATAGTAATTGTGAACCATAAATAACCATTTCAGGAGGTTGTTTCGATGAAAAAAGCATTGATTGTATTCGGCACAACTGCAACATTGCTGGCAAGCGTATTGGCTCCAACAGCAGGATTTGCTGCTACAAAAACGGAAGTAGCAACTAATTCTGTCTCTATGCTTGCAGAGTCAAAAGTTTGGGTGTCAAACATCCAGGGTGACGATTACTGGTATAAAAAATCAAATGTTGCAAAGACATACTTTTATGTGAGAGGGAATATGGCAGGTAAGCTGAAACTCCATGCATATAGAATTGATGGTGATAAGATTTGGGGGCTTTACGAAGGGTATATTTATAAAAAGGGAGATCAATAAGTCGCTCATTTGAGCGGCTTTTTTCATAGGAGAAAATAGCTTCCTTGTTTCGGCGTATGACGAGCGGGGGAGGTGGAAGATTTTGAATTGCGAAAAAATGATATAATGGTATTATATAGGCAGGAGTTGGAGAATGACTCATATTCAACGAGGATGGCATAGAAACGAATCTAATTTATAATGAATATATTAATGGGCAAACGGGGACGATTAGTAATACTTATGTCTTAATGGAGCAACTATCTATGTATTAATACAATCCCATAATTTTGTCAGTCCTATTTATCCTTATACTTTGTATTTTATTGATAACGACCTTTGATAATAAACGAATTTGAATGCACTCTTCGGGGTGCTTCTTTTTATTATAGCCAGAAAGGATGTATACCAATGATCGCAGAAGAGTAGATTGAGTTGGAAAGACAGGAATCATAATCTGAATTATCGAGATAATAGAAGCAAAGCATCCACATAGCTTGAACAAATAAAAAGGAATTTTGCAGGGGTACTAAATGGAGATAAATAACCCTGATTGAAATACTTGAAGATAAAGAGATGCAATGGTACTCTGGGATGAATATCGTGATTATACAAAATAGGGTGCATCGTATATCAGGATGAAAGGGGCTAATTTGTATGAATTTTATTCGATTAACAAGTGCTGATGACATGTATTTTAGGGAATTGCTAGAATTATATGAGATAAGCTTTCCTCAACACGAACAGAGAATATTTGACGATCAAATTAAAGTTTTAGATAATTCAGCATATCATTGTGAAGTGATTCTGGAAGACGATGAGTTTGTTGGGCTGATATGTTACTGGAAAACGAAACGATTTTCATATATTGAACATTTTGCAATTCATCCAAATAGGAGAGGGGATAATCTGGGGTCACGCTGTTTGCAAGAATTTATTGAAGCGAACGAAATTGTGATTTTAGAGATTGATCCACCGATAGACCCCATTTCGATTCGACGTAAAAACTTTTACATGAGACTTGGTTTCCAAGAAAACAAATACCATCACGAACATCCTCCATATAAGAAACAATATAAACCTCATGAGCTTGTCATTATGAGCTTCCCACGAATAATCACAGAATGCGAATATGCAGAGTTCAAGGAGTACTTGAAAAATACGATCATGAATTCTAATCGGTAGTAAACAAGAGCCGTTGAGAAAAGAATCTCTCACGGCTCTCAAAACTTTCTGCAATGGCTAATGATAATGGCTATTCTCCGTCAAGTAGACGCATTACAGAAATATTTAGTTGTTTTTCAAGACATCAATTAATTTTTTTGTCCAATTAAAGTCTGTTTTAGTAATTGTATTATCTCCGTATTCTTTTCCATCTCTATCGATGGCATAGATAAACATTCCTCCTTTAGGACCATCTTTCGGTTGCCAAGCAGCATATTTGTAAGCTCTGCTTGTTTCAAATGGTTCCTGAGCATCCCCCCAATTTGCACCTAATTCTTCCTGGAAGGATATACCTGGAAGAAACTGATCTGGGAAGATCGTATTTTTATAAGTTGCCCATGTACTATCTAATCTACTAGGGGCTCTGCCATAAGCTTGTAGAAACAAATAATCACAAAATGGAGCTACTTTTTTGAAAAGACTATGATTGTCTTTGTTTGTATCATAGATAAGCAGTTTGCCGCTATTCGACATTGGTCCCAAACGTTTAGACAGAGCTTCAAAAGAACCAAAAGCTTTTGTTTCTTTTTCTTGTGTTAATGTTTCCTCCATATCAATGTCTAAGCCATCTAAATTGTAGGGAGTTACGTATTTATCTATTAAGGATTGCGCATGATCATCATATTCTTTGGAAGTGGGCATTGTACTACTACTAGGTACGTTATATAGCTCCCTAATATCTATCGTGCGAATCACTTTGGTTTGACGTTCGTGCAAGGTAGGCACGTAGGTATCACGAAGAGTGTCCCAAAATAATTGTTCATCTGTTCCTGGTTTTACATAGTGGAAGACGGAAACGATATCGATTTCTTCAGGAATGTCTGTCATAGCTGTCACATTAGGGTCTGGTAGAGTTGAGTTTGAATCATGAGGCATGGTTACGTCACGCCATGTTCTGTAGTACGCCATCATTACAGGAGATTTTTGACCTTTGGTCAATTCGTTTCCTGAAGAAGTTGATGGACTAGCTGAAATAATTGAGCCACTCACTAAAGATAAAATTAAAACTGTCGACAAGATTAACAACATTGATGTTTTCTTCATAAAAGCGGACTTCCTTCCTTAACTATAATAGTTGCTCACTTAAGTAAGCGGTTACATTTCCAGGGGGTTCTGTCTTTATACCGAATACAATTGCAGTGAAGTGATGTCGTTGTTGGACTTTGAGATAGACCTTGGTTTATAACGCCAGCTTGCATTATACTCTTCATCTAAACATAATTTCAAAACCTCCTCAAATAAGTATTTACGTATTACTTTTTGACTCTCGATTGGCGTACTACATCTGCAAAACTAGAGATCGCCCATCTGTTTGAAAATGAAGATTTAAATGAGGAACTTCATAAGCTAATCGGTTATTTTTTACACGATGGAGTCTGCTAGCAGCTCTTATATGCCATATACGTCAAGGAGCGCCATTTTTAAAAAAGTCGAGACATTTATATTATCGTCCAGAAGTTTACAAAAATGAATAGGACCAGTAGTAAAAAAAATTATTTGCGCAAAAATTCAAACCAAGTTTTGAAGATGGTAATCCCTTGTCCGCCCGCTATAATGGCCTCGATCCAATTTACATATGCTGTTATTTTTTAAGATATGATCTACGCTATTTTTGAAACGAGAGATTTTCTTTTTTTGTTTTACAAGCTTTAAAGTAAATTAACAATACCATACGTAGATATCCTAATTTATAATAGTCTTATATAACTATAAAGGGTGGTGTGTTAGTGAGTCAGTCTTTTACTTACCTATTGTTTAGTACTCTTGATGCTGCAGTTGTTAATGCCTTAATCCTAAAGATATATAAGCAGCCTTTATTAAGGTACAAATATAAATTGCTCATTTTATCCGTGGCATTAGCAATATGCTCATTCCTACTAAGGACGCAGATCAATTTGCCTACATGGGATTTGCCCTTGCAATATATCATACTTGTATTTTTTTACTATTCTGTGTTAGAATACAGACTTCATTATGCAGCGTTTATTATTGGATCAGGTTTGTCTGCCTATATATCCATTCAAATGATCGTTTACTATAGTTTAGCTGCTCTAGGAGTAGCTGACCAATCCGTTATATTTGCTAATACAGGTTATCCTGTTAACTCAATTCAGTTATGTTCCTTCATTATATGTGCAGCAATAGCAGTGCTCCTCAGAGCAACAGGCATGGGATTTTCATTTATTATCGTTCCACCGCATGATACATTTCGAATCAAGTATTCAGAATATAGTAATCGCATTGTAATCATCTCAGGCGTTGTATCCGCAATAACTATATTTTTGACATTAGTCATTATTATGTCTCAAAATTACATACTTCTCATGATGCTTTCATTAGCAAGCTTCGGAATTGCTTACTTTTTATCTGATCAGGGGGATGATGAAAGTGTTAGAGAGTCTTTCGAGGAATATTGCAAGAACCTTGAAGAAAAACAATCCTGACAGTGAAGTAGATATAGAAGTGCTTGAATACGGTATTGCGATGACTATAAATCAATACGGAGTAATTTTAATTACAATTACAATAGGTGCCATTTTTGGACAGCTTATGGAGTCAGTTTTAGCTTTCGTGGGATTAGCGACTATCCGAAGCTTTTCAGGTGGCATTCATTTTTCATCATTAACTGTGTGTATGATCATGACTTCACTATTCTGTGTGATCGTACCTGTAATACCGTTATCTAAAACGGCTGTAGTTATAGTAACGATGATATCTATGTTGATATTTCTTTTGCGTGCTCCAAATTGGTTTGAAGAGATTGCTGTGCATAAAAATGGTACAATATACAAATGCTTGGCAGTATTCATTGTTAGCATCAATTTAGTAGTACAGTCGACCATCTTAGCAATTGTTTTCTTTGTACAAGCTCTAACCATTTTACCGAAAGGAGGTGTTAAGGATGAGAAAAAAGATTGAAATGTTTCTAATGAATCGAATGGAGACAAGAGCTGAAAAGCAATCAATGAAACCAAAAATCGTTTTCGGTGCTAAGAAGCTCCCGGAAGCATTAAAAAAAGATGTAAAGTAAGAAGGCCGACTACATATGTTGATGGAACTCGGACATTTAAATCGCAGTTTTGATATAACTGCCACGGTTTAAAATCCTGCCATCAGTATTGAAAATTATTTTTCCTTAAATGCCGCTCCTTTAGAGAAGCTGCGTCAGTATCTTATTTGATAGGAAGAGGTTACCAACCAGCTATTGTTCATCAGATAGTGGAATCTTGGTGGCATAGATGATGTTTCTTGTAGCACCCTAACCGGTGCTTTTTCTTATGTCTAAAATAGATCAAGTCGTTAACACTAAAAACTTCGCACCTTGACAAGCCTTTGGTGGAGATATTTTTACAAGCTAGGTAACTAAGGTTGATACAGCTACTGGATAGATTAGTATAGGATTCGTTGAGCTAGCACTTATATAAAAATATGAGGTTACTGCAAGAACTAAGAGTGTAGAGGAATAAATAGGAAAAAAATACAAAATTCTATATACACTATAAGTAATGTGATGGTATTATCTAGGAGAGAGTTGGAAAAACAACTCTACTACATAAAAAGGTGGAAAAGGACTATGAGGATTAAGAAAATGGTTTCTGTTCTTTTTGCATCCATGTTGTTACTGACAATGACACAACCGGCAATCGCTGCAGATGTATCAACTAATGTTGTCGGAATTGGAGATACGAGAGATAATGCATTAACGTTAATTTCTAATCAACCTTATGATCTTTTCATTGCAAATGCATCAGATGTTGATTGGTATAAGTGGACAAATAATAGTGGCAAAGATCGCTGGATCCTCTTGGATTTAAGATCAAATGGTGGACAAACTTCGCTTGATTTAGCTGCTCAAATAAAGTACACCGAAACGAGAGAATCCACATTGCTGTATGCAGAACCAACAAAACCAGGTTCTGAGTTTCCTGCAATCATAAGGAATTTATATGTTCCTCAAGGTGCAACTTTATATGTCAGAGCAAGTGCTAACAAGTTTGTTACTCAGGAACAATATAGATTAAACTTCATTATGTACGATGTTTAGAATTCGAAAATTTTATGTCGGGGGAACGGGATATTATGAAGCATAAAAGATTTGTAACATCAATTCTTGCATTTGTATTTATGTTGGTATTTGCAACAAGCGTATTTGCAGCTAAGGGCATAGGGGATACTCAAGAATCTGCAATCACTATCTTCCCCAAGAACGCTGTAAATTTATACATCGAGGGTAACACTGACAAGGACTGGTTTATATGGACTAATAACACGGGTAAAATGCAGAGATTTGTTGCATGGATTCAGCCAAAGGATGATTGGAATAATTTTAGATTAGCTTTAAAAATTCAGTATATCGATAATACAAGCACGGGATTAATGTATGCAAATTATAACATTGGACCACATCAATTTATTGAAAACATATACATTCCTAATGGAGCAAAGTTATATTTACTTGTAGAGAAAGTAAATCATTCACTGACTCAATATTCGCTTAATTTCGATGTAAATGATATATAACATGAATTAAGCCGCTGATAATCAGCGGCTTTTGTTTCTAGCATATCATTGTGATGCGACTCTAAGATATGAGTTTGTTGGAATTATGTTTTATTGGAAAATAGAACATTTCTCTTATATTGAACATTTTGCAATTGATTCTAACATGCGTGGGAATGATCTAGGATCTCGCTGCTTATAAGAATTTTTGGAAGAACAAAGCCTTTTGATTTTGAAAATTGATCCAACGATAGATTCAATTTCAATCCGATATAAAAACTTTTACATGATACTAGGTTTTCTACAATAGAACAGTAGTTGACACGTTATAATATGCATCAAAGAATGTACTTCCAAATGCATTGTTACCAGAAAGTAAAGAACAAGCTGTTCTCATTCTGATTTTACGACTTCATGTCGCGGATATAACTATTTTTCTTGAAATGTCCTCCTTTTACATGCTTCAGATGGGCAACGATCATGAAAGACACGATGACTAGCAAGAACCAGGAGCTGAATTTCCCCCACTTCACAAGATTCCAACCGTTAACTTGATGAGGATAATACCATGCACCCAAAAATGTCCCGATGTTTTCTGCAACCCATATAAAAAATCCGATTAGAGCAAACGACAGCACAAGTGGCATACGACGTGTCACGCCCAATACCGTATACTCGACGTACGTTCTAAAAAAGATGACGAATAGCAAGAGCATTAATACCCAACGTAAATCATAAATAAAGTGATGGGTCATGAAATTAAAATATATGGCCAACCCTAGCGGTATCGTATACCAAGGTGTGGGATATCGATATACCTTGACCTGTAGTCGTCGCCATGCTTGACATAAGTAACTCGCCACACTCCCGTACATAAATCCGCTGTATAAAGGTACACCGAATATTTTTGTCCAGCCTTCTTGAGGGTAAGCCCAAGAACCCATATGGACTTTGTATATTTCGAGCATAAGTCCAATCAAATGGAAGACGCAAATTACCTTTAATTCGTCGAACGTTTCGATCCCAAGTCGAATCATAATAATCTGTGCAATTAAGCAAACAAACAACAAGAAATCATAGCGATGCATGAAAGGGATGTCAACGGTTTTGGTAAGTGCCAGCATTGCAAAAATAAAAGCGGGGAATAAGCAAGACAGCGCTTGCTGCCAGCCAAAATAAATGAATGATCTAAGTTTAAAAAATTTTCCCATTCGATTCTCCTACATTGATTATCGTATTAATCGGTTGATGAACAAGCACCATGTAATTCGTTAGGTACAATCATAATTAGGAATATACTATTAGTCAATAAATAATTATTGAAAAACAATAAAATAATAATATGCCGACTCAAATGAAATAATGATTTCTATAGATATTGTAACGAAGGGAAGAAGGCGAAAAGTAAGTTAATCTTCAATCCGGTATAACGATTGTACTGAGCTTATTTTTGAAAATATTGTCTTGAGGGGGATGGTGGAGATGGAAGCAAAATAAAATGCCTCGTTTAACCAGCTAATGAAGTGGAAACGAGGCATTTCTGTTTGTATTAATGAAAATCACGGAACAAACCAATAACTTTGCCTAGAATAGTTACGTGTTGTAAGCGAATCGGCTCATAAGTTGGATTTTCAGGCTGCAAGCGGATATGATCCTTTTCTCGATAGAATGTCTTAACCGTCGCTTCATCATCTTCGGTCATCGCAACGACGATATCTCCGTTGTTCGCTGTCTGCTGTTGACGTACGATGACATAGTCGCCATTATGTATACCGGCCTCAATCATACTATTCCCCATGACCGATAGCATGAATACATTTTCATCGTCTCCAACCATGTGCAAAGGCAGTGGGAAGTAATCTTCGATGTTCTCTGTTGCGGTAATCGGTTCACCCGCAGTTACTTTACCAACTACCGGCACACGTGCAAAGGAGCGAGAAAAGTCTGCCGTGCGGTCGGACTGATCGCTAAGCAATTCAATTGCCCGAGGCTTCGTAGGGTCGCGACGAATAAAGCCCTTCTTCTCGAGACGATCAAGATGACCATGTACGGTAGAGCTGGATGCTAGACCAACGGCTTCTCCTATTTCACGAACAGAAGGTGGGTAGCCCTTAGCTCGGACTTCATCACGTATAAAATCAAGGATAGCTTGTTGACGACTTGATATTTTAGACAAGGGTATCAACTCCAATGAATACTCTTTTGACAAAATTATACCACAGAACCTCCGTTCGTACAAACATAAGTTCTAAAGATTTTGAATAAAAAATAGAATATAGGCGTAATCGGATAAGAAGGAAATAAAGTATCTTTAATCATTTTTGATCATGCTGTTTTCAATGAAATGCATACAATCCCAAAAGAGTAACGAACAATAAAAGGGGAACGAGCGTTCTAAATATATGTTGACTCAAACGTGTGTTCGTGTTAAATTTGAAGTATTAAATAATAGAACAAGTGTTTGGGAGTGATCATTTATGATGTATACAACGTATCGTTCCATTTATAAGGTGTCGACAACAGCTTCGCAATCTGAGCAAAAGAAGCGTTTGTTTCCTTTGCGTGTGCGTTTTATGATCAGTTTAATCGTATTGTTGTTCATTACTTGTGGAAGCATTGTACAAGCACTTGGAAATGATGATGACCGTGAGGATGTTGTGAGTGGAACTGTTGTTGAACGAGTTCTTGTTCAGCCTGGAGATACGTTGTGGGAGATTGCATCAACATATAAGCCTGAGCATACGGATATTCGTGAATTTATATATGAAATTACACAAATGAATCAGTTAACAGGTGAATTTTTGCAGGCAGGAGAAGTATTGTTGGTACCGATTCCTTGATAACAAAACAATTTTCGGAAAATTGGCTCAGATGAAACAAATATCTATACATATAAACAGTTTACGAAGGGGCTCATGGAGCCTCTTTTTTATCTATATAATGGCTTTGGAGAAGCTTGCTTGACAAGCTGGTACCTCCATGTCAAAGTAGAACATATGCTTACACACATGGAGGTACATGATGAATATTGACAAGCTTATTGCACGAATTAATGAACTGGCCCGCAAACATAAGACAGTAGGGCTGAGCGAAGCGGAAATGGAAGAGCGCGCAAAGCTACGTGAGGAATATTTGGTACTTTTCCGTAAGCAGGTGCGTAATCAATTAGACAATATTCGCTATGTAGAGGACGAAGAAGGAACAGATAATTCCGGTACGAACGGTCTCGTTCATTAATGACTCTTCATTAATAACGATGGATTATCATTACTCGTTTACAATACAGGGGGTAGCGAATTCATGTCTCGCAGTTGGGAACGCAAAGTCCGCCAAAATAGTGCAAAATTGAACAAGCAGCGAATGAAGCAAGGCAAGCCGTCGCTGTCTGCAGGCAAGCCTGCGTATGAAGAATTTAAAGGACGCAGCTTCATCATGCCGCTCGCATTGATTGCTTTCGCCATTATGTATGCACTACTAGGCGGGATTATCACGAACAATCAATATCCAACTCTTTATTGGGTTACGATCGTATGTTATGTCGGATTGGGAATGATTTTATTCTTAAGAAGACCGTTTCTGCGTGTCGGAGCTGACGAGGTATCAACGATTCGTTGGAATCGTCTTCGTACCTTGTCTTCCAAAGATATGAAGAAGATTGCAATTCAGCCTGGATATGTGGTGATTGAACATACGGGGAAAGGTGCGAATTGGATATTCTCTCGAATGCTGAACAGATACGATACCAATGCAATGGGCGAACGACTGCGCGTCTTTGCTAATCAGCATAAGATTGAGTTCGAAGACACTTCGAAGAAAGAAGCGTCGAAATAAGTTTGCACATGTATATAATGAGAAGCTAATCTAGTCGCTGTGATGGGAGAGAGAAACATGTCTATACGTGCTGTGCTGTTCGATTTGGATGACACTCTATTATGGGATGAACGCTCTGTTGAAGAAGCCTTTGCTGCTGCTTGTGAATATGCATATGAGCGAACAGGTATTGAACCAGAGGAATTGGAGTCTTGTGTTCGTCAAGCTGCCCGCGAATTATACGCTTCTTACGAGACGTATCCTTTCACGCAGAATATCGGGATTAATCCATTTGAAGCCCTATGGGGAAAGTTTGCAGAAGGGGATCATCCTGAATTTCGATTATTAGAGCAGCTTGCACCTGCGTATCGTCGAGCAGCATGGACACAGGGACTTCAGGCAGCCGGTCGAGTTGATGAAGAACTAGGTGCAGAGTTGGCAGAACGATTTATGAGTGAACGTCGGGCCCGTTCTTATGTATATGATGAGACTTACGAGGTGCTCCGCCAATTAATAGCACAGTATCCGTTGTTGTTGCTCACGAACGGCTCACCTGACCTGCAGCAGGAAAAGTTGAATGGTGAGCGGGAACTCTTATCTTATTTCGATCATATCGTAATCTCTGGGCATCATCCGAAAGGGAAACCGGATCCAGAATTGTTCAAGCATGCGATGTCCTTGCTCGGTATAGGACCGCATGAAGGAATTATGATAGGAGACAAATTAACGACTGATATTCAAGGTGCTCAAAATGTTGGTATGCATCATGCCTGGTTGAATCGTAAAGGTCTTGAATTGTCAGGCGATGTTCATCCAGAATATACGATTACGAGCCTAACTGAAATTGAGCAAATTATTGAAGCGATCAACTCGAAGGAATCGTAAATCGTTGTAGATACAACTTCATAATCAATTGCATCGAGCAAGACTAACAAGAGCAAGCCTGTGGGAACACAGGCTTTTTCTAATGCGTTGTATGTATTTATGTGCGGTGAAAAAAGAAAATATTGAAATAAAGAATGAGGAAAAGTGTGATAAATGTCATTGGATCGTCACAGAATTACCTAAATTATAGCTCGATAGAGTCATGAGGAATTGGAGAATGCTGTATATAATGATACGATAATCCTAGCATAAATGTTGAGGAGTGAGCTTGTATGTTCAGCAACAAAAATAAATTAATTGTGCTCATAATGGCAATCGGGGCAATGCTGCTAACTGGTTGTGGAAATAGCTCGGGAAGTAGCTCATCATCAGCCGGTCATGAAGGACATGCTGGTCATGGCTCTGGTGCAATGCAAGAAGGAAATCATGAGATGCCTGCAATGATTAAGGTTGAATTACAGGTGCCGAAAGAAGTAAAGAGCAACGAAGCTGCTACAATCTCAGCTCGGGTAACGCAAGATGATAAGGCGGTAGATGACGCTGACAAAGTCGAGTTTGAATTGTGGATGGATGGAGAAGAGCATGAGATGATCGAGGGTAAGCCTGTAAAAGATGGAACTTATCAGTTCGAGAAGACATTCAAGAAAGCGGGTACCTATACCGTCATCTCTCATGTAACTGCTCGTGATATGCACTCGATGCCGAAGAAGCAGTTTACTGTAAAGTAAGGAATTTCGATAAGAAAATAAAATGATTCCTCTATAAGAAGGGGCAGCTTCATAAGATCCGAGTAAAGACAGGAACTTATGAGACTGCCCTGTTTGCATATAATGAAAGGCATTGTGAATAGACGTGAAAATAAGTTCATTTCTATAGGATTAACCTTGTAAAGGAGTTAGGCTTTTTGAAAGGTGGGATCCGTATACGGGTGCGCAATCCATCCTTCAGTCTCGATAAAGAGGCGTACCGCTACAATTTGACGATTGTCCATCAACGTGAAGTAATGTGGTTTCTCCTCTGGAACAGAGATCACATCCCCAGCTTCCAGTTCTACATCCATATAACCGACATCGTCGCTACCTTTAATAATAAATATACCATTGCCGGCAGTAATGGCTCTTACTTCATCTTCTGTGTGGGTGTGAACCTGCTCAAATTTCTTCAGTAGCTCTTCAATATTAGGAGTTGCATCGGATAAAGAAATCAAATCCCACGTTCGATAGCCTCGTCTTTCAGCCAGATCGCGGATTTCTTCTTCATACGTATCTAAAATGGCCTGCTTCTCCTTATCGGATAGCACGAACTTGTCGCGAAGAGATGGATCAAGTTTGTTCGGGTTCCAATGCTCATACAGCACACCCTGCGAAGATAGAAAAGAACGAACATTTTCTTCCCCTATAATGATTTTGTTCGTGTTTCGAATTCGTACTTGTGCCAATTTCTAATCCCCCGTTTCCCAATGCGATTTATTCATTTAATTATAGTACAGAGGAAAAGTTTGGGCAAGAAACATTTTGAAGCGAGTCGTGTATGAGTCTTTTCTAATCGGATCACATCTGCTAAACTAGGGTTTAACGTTTAAGGTAGAGGGTGGGCAGAGCGATGAAAACAAGAACGATACAGGAACAATTACATGAACGCATTCTCATTTTAGACGGTGCTATGGGCACGATGATCCAACAAGCTGACTTGAAGCCTCAAGACTTTGGAGGCGAACAATTGGATGGATGCAATGAGATGTTAGTCCTGACACGTCCAGATGTCATTTCCAGAATACACGAACAATATCTAGAAGCGGGCGCAGACATATTGGAGACAAATACGTTCGGGGCTACCCGTATCGTGCTTGCCGATTATGATATTGCTGATCGTGCACGTGAGTTGAACGTTGCCGCGGCGAAGCTGGCTGTTGAGGCAGCTGCAAAATATAGCACACCGGAATGGCCAAGATTCGTTGCTGGTGCAATGGGGCCGACGACAAAAACCTTATCTGTTACCGGTGGAGTCACATTTGATGAGTTGATTGACAGCTATTATGAACAAGCAGTTGCACTTATAGAAGCAGGTGTTCATATGCTTCTTTTAGAGACTTCTCAGGATACGTTGAACGTCAAAGCTGGCTCGATTGCGATACAGAGAGCCTTTGAATCTACAGGTATCACACTTCCGCTTATGATTTCGGGGACGATTGAACCGATGGGAACAACCCTTGCCGGTCAAAATATCGAATCGTTTTACATATCCCTAGAACATTTGAAGCCGATTTCCGTCGGATTGAACTGTGCGACAGGGCCTGAATTCATGCGTGATCACTTGCGTACCCTTGCGTCTATCGCTAATTCTGCGATCAGTTGTTACCCGAATGCGGGGCTTCCAGATGAGAATGGTCATTATCATGAATCGCCAGAATCGCTTGCTCGTAAAATCGCAACCTTTGCAGAGCAGGGCTGGTTGAATATTGCAGGCGGCTGCTGTGGAACAACACCTGAACATATTCGGGTTCTTCGAGAAACTTTGCTCGAGTATGCCCCAAGAACAACGTTTGGTGAACATCCTCCAGCTGTATCCGGTATTGAGACCGTATATGTAGAAGATGAAAGTCGTCCTTACATGGTTGGAGAACGTACCAATGTGCTTGGCTCTCGCAAGTTTAAGCGTTTAATTGCCGAAGGAAAGTTTGAAGAAGCGGCGGAGATTGCGCGTTCCCAGGTGAAAAATGGGGCACATGTCATTGACGTGTGCGTGCAGGATCCGGATCGCGATGAAGCGCACGATATTGAACAATTTCTGCAGGAAGTAGTGAAGAAGGTTAAGGCTCCGCTCGTCATCGATACGACAGATGCCAAGGTATTGGAATTGGCTTTGAAGTATTCCCAAGGGAAAGCGATTATTAACTCAGTTAACTTAGAGGACGGTCTGGAGAAATTTGACCATGTCGTGCCGCTTGTCCATCGTTATGGTGCAACCCTGGTTGTCGGCACGATCGATGAGCGCGGTCAAGCCATTACACGTGAAGGTAAATTGGAGGTGGCGAAGCGTTCCTTCGACATCCTCGTGAATAATTACGGCATTCTACCAGAAAACATTATATTTGACCCGCTCGTGTTCCCAGTTGGAACGGGGGATGAACAATACATTGGTTCGGCGAAAGAGACAATTGAAGGGATACGTCTGATTAAAGAGGCGATTCCAAAGGTACAAACGATTCTCGGGATAAGCAATATCTCGTTCGGTCTGCCTGAAGCGGGACGTGAAGTGCTTAACTCTGTATTTCTATATGAATGTACCCGCGCAGGGCTGGATTATGCGATCGTCAATACGGAGAAGGTGGAACGTTATGCATCCATCCCCGAGCACGAACGCAAACTTGCGGAAGATTTATTGTATGACACCAGCGATGAGACGCTGGCAGCATTTGTTGCCGCTTTCCGTAACCGCAAAGTAGAGAAAAAAGAAAAAACCAGCAACCTTCCACTTGATGAGCGTTTGGCATCCTATGTGGTAGAAGGTACGAAGGAAGGGCTTATTCCTGACTTGACAGCAGCGCTGCAAAAATACACTCCACTCGAAGTCATTAACGGTCCGTTAATGAAAGGGATGGAGGAAGTTGGAAGGCTGTTCAACAATAATGAACTTATCGTTGCTGAGGTGCTCCAAAGCGCAGAAGTCATGAAGGCTTCGGTCAGTTTCTTGGAGCCGCATATGGAGAAGAATGAATCTGCTGTGAAAGGGAAAATTCTACTCGCTACGGTGAAGGGCGATGTGCATGACATCGGCAAAAATCTAGTGGAAATCATCCTATCGAATAATGGATATGAAATTGTCAACTTAGGCATTAAGGTTCCACCTGATCAGTTGATCGAGGCCTATCGCAAGGAAAAGCCAGACGCAATTGGACTGTCAGGCTTGCTTGTCAAGTCTGCTCAGCAAATGGTCATAACCGCACAAGACTTGCGTACTGCTGGCATCGATGTGCCAATTCTTGTTGGTGGGGCAGCATTAACGAGAAAGTTCACGAAAAATCGAATTAGTCCGGAATATGATGGATTAGTTCTCTATGCAAAGGACGCAATGGACGGTCTTGATCTGGCCAATAAAATTATGGATTCATCGGAACGTAAGCTGCTGGTTGAGGAACTCCGCGCTCATAAGGAACGGTTGGCTCGTGAATCGGAACAGCAGTCGAACCTACCTGAGCTAACACGGGCGGTTCGTTCCAGCATTACGGAAGCCGAAGTGTACATTCCGCCTGATTTAGAGCGACATGTATTGCGCGATATTCCAATTCCACAGGTGCTTCCTTATTTGAATTTCCAGATGCTGTTGGGACATCATTTGGGATTAAAGGGCTCAGTTGAACAGTTGTTGAACAATCGTGACCCGAAGGCATTAGCTTTGAAAGAGACCGTTGACCGAATTCTGGCAGAGGAAGCTCAAGCAGGTGTGCTAAAG
The DNA here is from genome assembly GCF_030363895.1 of Paenibacillus sp. S-12. Lineage (NCBI taxonomy): Bacteria > Bacillati > Bacillota > Bacilli > Caryophanales > Paenibacillaceae > Paenibacillus > Paenibacillus sp. S-12. Next base: position 185,586 of record NZ_JASIUF010000012.1, on the reverse strand, counting down.
GCGAATGCTATGTATCGCTTCTTCCCAGCCCAATCGGAAGGGGACACCATTCACATTTATAATCCTGACAATGTAGAGGAGGTGCTCCATACCTTTACATTCCCACGGCAGCAGGTTGAGCCTTACCTGTGTCTTTCAGATTTTCTGCGAACAAAAGAGAGCGGCGTAATGGACTATGTAGGCTTCTTGGTGGTTACTGCTGGTGATGATGTTCGCGGCAAAGCGGATAAGTGGAAGGAGAAGGGAGAATACCTGAGGTCACATGCGCTGCAATCTGTTGCATTGGAGCTGGCAGAAGGGCTTGCAGAACGGATTCATCATATGATGCGTGAAGTATGGGGCTATCCTGATCCGGAACAGATGACAATGAAGGAGAGATTTGGAGCTAGATATCAAGGGATACGAGTTTCATTCGGATATCCAGCTTGTCCAAATCTCGAGGATCAAGGGCCATTATTCAAGTTAATGCAGCCGGAAGACATCGGCATTCATTTAACGGACGGGTTTATGATGGAGCCAGAGGCATCCGTGTCGGCAATGGTCTTTGCTCATCCGCAAGCACAATACTTTAACGTAGATAAGGCCTAATCTTTACATCTTAAAAAAATTACTAGATGTCTGTGCAGCAGTGTGTCACACTTATGTATGGACAATAATATAAGCTCCGTATTGCTGTCAGGCAGTACGGAGCTTATTATATCTTGGTGGAGTGAGACATACTATGTGTGTAAAACATTTTAAAATATTAATGATTAAATAGATTAAATAAAAGATGATATTGTTTTCGTATTTAATTACAGAAGCAAAGGAGTATGAGTATGGATATTTACTTCTTAGGAACAGGCGCTGGCATGCCGACGACTCGCCGCAATGTAAGCGGGATTGCGCTCCGATTGTACGAAGAACGCGGTTCCTTCTGGATGTTTGACTGCGGAGAGGGCACCCAGCACCAGGTGCTGCAGTCGCCATTGAAGCTAGGCAAGTGCGAGTTTATTTTTATCACTCATTTGCACGGCGATCACTTGTTTGGATTACCGGGGCTATTGTCTAGTCGCGCTTACCAAGGCGGGGTGTCTCCTTTGACCGTATTTGGTCCTGCAGGGTTACATCAATTTATACATACTGTTTTTGAATTAAGTGAGACGCACTTGCCTTATGAGCTTCATATCCAAGAGATAGAGTCTGGCGTGATTTGGGAGGATGAGCAATTTATAATTACGGCACTGCCTCTTGATCACCGTGTTCCATCCTTTGGGTATCGAATTCAAGAAAAGGAAAAGCCAGGGCGTCTAGATTTAAAGCTGTTAAAGGAAAAGGAGCTGCCGCCGGGACCTTTATACGGTCAGTTGAAACGAGGGCAGGATGTCATACTTTCGAATGGGGAACGAATTCAAGCATCCTCTGTCATCGGGAAACCGATACCTGGAAAGTCTGTGGCCATACTCGGCGATACTCGTCCTTGCGAAAATGCGGTCACGCTCGCGAAAGACGTTGATATACTCGTGCACGAAGCAACCTTTATGGAAGATAAACGCGAAAATGCAAATGAATTTGGCCACAGCACGGCTCGGCAAGCAGCGCAAACCGCAGTGTCCGGAGGAGCCAAGAAGCTTGCTCTGACTCATTTTAGTTCACGATACAATGATGAACGGATGGAGGAACTTTTACAGGAAGCACGTGACGTATTTGAAAATACGGTTCTTGCCGATGAGCATGCGATCGTTACAACATCTTAATATCACATCAATGCTGCGTTAACGCTTACTCGATACGCTATCCATAACCGAGTTGTTGTAAGTGCAATTGCCTAGGCAATTGCACGAGAGCAACAGAGATGTTAAAGGAGGGGTTATGGATGGATACTGCGAGTCATTTGCTGCTTGGCGCTTCTTTGGCAGGGGCTGCTTGTGTACATCCTCAGGTTGCGGAGCGTCCTAGTTTGTTCTTCGCGGTTCTGACGGCTACACTCATTTCTTCACATGCGCCCGATTTCGATGCCATAACACGATTTCGCAGCTATGCAGCCTATTTGCGTCACCATCGAGGCATTACGCATGCTGTCCCAGCATGGTTTGTATGGCCAATAGCCATTGCTCTGCCGGTTTCAATGTTGTTTGCAGTGTGGGGAGATTGGCCGATTGTTATGCTGTATTCATGGCTTGCAGTTATGATCCATGTTGGGCTTGACTGGTTGAATGCATATGGTGTTCAAGCAGCCAAACCTTTCTCATCCAAATGGCATCATGCAGATGTATTATGCTTATTCGATCCATTTCTATTTGCCATTCATCTCGTCGGGATTATAAGTTGGTTATGGATGACACGGGCGGATGCAGCATGGTTATTCGTATTGGGATATTTGGTGTCCGTATTATATATCATATGGCGATGGAGGGTGCATCAGCGATTGCTGAGCCGACTGAAGGAGCAGTTTTCAAGTGGAATTCATCATCAGCTTATTCCTGAGGTCACTTGGCTGAGCTGGCAATATGTTGTGGAGTATGAGCAACATTATGAAACAGGTTGGATTCGGCATCGCAGCCCATTGCGGATTTTATCAGACGTGTCCTTTGATAAGCATTGCCTGTACACTAAAAACTTCATTGATGATCATGTGTTGGAGCATGCAAGAACAACCGATGGAGTACGGGCATTCCTTGGATTTGCTGAGCATGTCATTGTAAGCTCACAGCGTTGGCGTAACGGGTATAAGATTATATGGCATGATGTTCGATTTTGGCATCGAAAAGGTCTTCCATTCGGCGTTGAGGTAGAGTTGGATGAGCAGCTTCGCGTTGTCAATACGAAAGTAGGCTGGAGTAAGAGGGAGTGGGAGCCTCCTTATGTATAAACAGGATTGTATTGCGCAATATTCGCACAAGAAAGGTAAATCAGAAACGTGAATCCCCGTGTCATATGTGCGTGAATACCTGTCCCTAATCAAGCGGAGCGATCCGTTTTTTTCTTTTGCATCAAGATATGTTGGGGCCTATGATGTTGTGAAATGCCCCCTGAAAGAGGCAAGTCCTCATTATAGTTTCCCGGGAAAGCGCAGAACCTGACAAATAGTTTATCAGGGGACAGGTATACATCAAGGACTGTCCGCAATCGACAGCTTCTACCATCATTCTGCGTCGAATCGGCGCATTATAGTGCCGTGTTTCCACTCTTGCCAGCCATGAAATGGTTCTTTACAATGTAGAAATAAGTTTCTCATTTCCCAACGCACTTTATTAAGTATGAAGCACCTAATTCGTTGCTCAAATCAAGGAAGGTGGATTCATTATGAACACTCTTGGATTTACGATCGTAGGCTTCGGCAATATTGCCAAAACACATATGACTGCACTGCGAACGCTGCCGATCATTAAGCAGCTTCCTGTAACACCTGTATTGAATACACTCGTTACCCGTCGTCCTGAACAAACATTAGAGCAGGCACGGCAAATTGGATTTGCTCACGTAACCTCCTCCTTGGAGGAAGCTTTGCAATATAACGGGACTGAAGCAATAAGCATCTGTACACCGAATGCGCTACATGCTGAGCAGGTACGATTGGCGGTTCAATATAATCAAGCTATTTATTGTGAGAAACCTGTAACGGAAAGTGCTGCGTCCACAGCGCAATTGCTGCCAGATGTCCCATCAACGCTTACGCAGCAGTTAGCCTTTGTCTATCGGTATCACCCTGCTGTCATGCGGATTAAAGCTTGGCTTAACGAAGGGATTATCGGAGATGTGCTCCAGTGCAGACTGGCTTATTTGCGTTCGGGTTATTTAAGTGATGTCCGTCCATACAGCTGGCGAGTAAATGACTCGTTGTCTGGTGGAGGAGCAATTATCGATTTAGGTGTTCATGCACTGGATTTGCTGCGCCATTGGTTTGGTGAATTGAAGAGTATAGAAGGCAGTACAGAAACTTTTATTAAAAGTCGGAGAGCAGGTAATGGCAAAGACGAACGAGTAGCTGTTAATGTTGATGACTGGGCAATGATGAAGTATGAAACAGTTCAAGGCGTACAAGGTATTGTTGAGGTATCCCGTATTGCCTATGGTGATGATGCGTTTCGTGTGCATATCATTGGGACGAAAGGCAGTATTACATGTAATTTGGAATCGGATAAGAAGCCTCAGCTTCATCTCATAAACGGTCGTCACGAATCTGCTCCTGAACCTGACTCGCTTTCGCTGCTTCCTGATGAGAAGACAACGATGGGGATATTCCAAGACAGCCATTTCGCTTCGCTTCACCATTTCATTCTGCGCCACAATGGAGATCAGCGTTGGAACGAGCTGGCTCCAACATTAGAAGATGGGCTTGTTGTCGAGCGCTTGGTAGATCGTGTGATTCAATCTTCGGAAGCACGGGAGCAGCGGTAATGATTTATGAGGAGATTGGTGTTTTTGTTTAGCTGCCTATTGTATGGGTGAGTGCAAATGAACTCATTCTGCCTTGCCAAGTATGGCTCCCGTTCCTATTCATGGGAATGACGGGAGTTGTTCTTTTTACATTAGATTATGCGCTCTGAACACATCTTGGAATTTCACCTTGCGGGTCGGATTTCGGTTCAGCGTTGTTGTCCTCATTTATTGGCATCGGAATTGTTGGTCTGATGAGACTCTGTCCTTTTGGCTCGGAATTGCGTATACTAGCATTGGCTCTATTGAGTTGACAATAATAATGCTATGAAACAGAAGTGTAAAATTTGTTGGCGGCACGCAGACCAAAGTTTTCTTGAAATTTGAATCCGTTGTTTACTGGATATTGCATGCTTTTTATTAGGAAAGCTAATGAGTGCTTATTATGATGTTGATCGTGCTTGTAGATGTGCTGTTATTTAGAATGGCCGGCATGCTTCAAGCTGGGAAGGAACGTGTGTAAGAATGGAAAATGGAATCCGGCGCAGAAATCAATATGCGCTCATAGATTTGGATGGAACGATGTATCATGGAACTTCTCCGATTGAGGGAGCGAACAAGCTAATAGAGACCCTTCGGAGTATGGATATTCCTTATCTGTTTGTAACGAACAATTCAACACGGACACCTGAAGAAGTGGCGGTTCACCTGCAGCAATTTGGTATATCGGCTGTTGCTGAAGATGTTCTCACCTCTGCTCAGGCGGCTGCATCGTATATTAAGAAGAGATATTCGGATAGACTGGTATTCATGATAGGCGAGTACGGATTGCAGAGGGCGTTGGAGGATGTCGGGATTTCTTGGACGGAGCAAGCGGAAGAAGTATGGGGCTCTGATGTTGGAGTTGTCGTTCAAGGCCTGGATCGAAATGTGACCTACGCTAAGCTGGAAGCAGCGGCTTGTGCCGTTCGAGAAGGCGCAGTATCGATCTTAACCAATCCAGATGTCATGCTGCCTTCGGATCGCGGTTTTTCCCCGGGGGCTGGTACGATCGGAGCGGCAATCCAGTCGGCTTCAGGTGTAGAGCCTGTCGTAATAGGCAAACCAAGTGCCATCATTATGGATGAGGCTATGAAACGGCTGGGATGTACGGCGCAAAACGCAATTGTAATTGGAGACAACATGATGACGGATATTCTTGCCGGCGCTAATGCAGGCTGCCGTACAGCACTTACTTATACAGGGGTTACTACACCCGATAATTATGAATCATTTTGTGCGCGTGCCGGTGTGAAGCCTGACATGGTCTTTCATAACATGGAGCAGGTACGTAAATGGTTCATGAAGGAAATGTTATAATAAATAGCCTATATGATTAATGATATTAAAATATAAGAGAGAACATACATGGTGATCATGTAATGTGAAATTAGGAAGGAAGATGCGAGATGCCGGAAATTCCAGTTATGGAACGATACCGCAAACAGCTAGATCAGCTGGTTACCGGAGAACGCATTCGCAGCCTGCATGTACAACGTGAGTCTTGGCTGAATACGGATCTCCATAGCTTGACCAATGGATTAGTGGGAAGACAAATTTTATTTATTGAACGCAGAGGGACGGATTTGATTTGGCATCTTGATGATGGCCGACGACTTGTTCTTCAGATCGGAGCTGGGAGTCGTCTAGAGATCGTTTCTACGTTACAGGCAGTTGCTCATGGAGTAGTGGGCCATTCTTCTGCAGAAGCGGATCAAGTGCATGATGTGTCCCACTCACAGTTTGCCGTCATCACTGATCATGCAGCGATGGCAATTTTCGGGGCGCGTAACTGTCATATCATGTGGTTAACAGCGAAGCAGGTAGAGGATATGCAGCTTGAGTTGGGCCCAGATCCACTATCTCGCCATTTGACACCAGAGCGTTTCAGTCAGCGATTCGCAAAGCGCCGCACCACTTTGAAGTCTGCACTTACCAATCCGAACATTATCGCTGGTATTGGAAACCACTTAGCGGATGATATTGTTTTTGCTGCAGGAATTCTTCCTACAGTACGCACGGAAAAGCTGAAAGAAGAGCATTGGAATCGGATATTCTTTGCAATGCTTGATGTATTGCATCATGCAATTGAACATGAAAATGATATGGATTTACAAATATCTTCTAAACTACATGAGAAGTCCTATGCAGGGGAAGCAATGGACATCTCCATTCATGGCAAGACGGGAGAGCCTTGTCCGAAATGCGGCACGCCGATTGAAGTCACGTTGATACAACGTCGCCCTTCAAACTTCTGTCCGAAATGTCAGATAGATCCTACGGCAGATGGCCACGAAAACGAATAAAAATAGCCACGCTGCGCGTGCATACGGTTGTCATTTGCCATTACGGGGAGGATATGCGCACGCAGCGCAATTGGCTGTACAACTGCAGCATGCGGTGGGTGTTCGCAGCTATCAGTATTTCAGTAAAAATCCGAGGGGCTTATCGGTAAAGAGTGGATATGAGACAGATGCACAAGCTGCACGTGATATTTGTCAGCAGCACGGCATCGAATCTATTGCCCATACGCCGTATCCAACAAATTTAGCTGTAGATGCAGCTCGCTCACCTGAGAAATTTCAACTAACAGTTCAATCGCTGCTCAACGATCTAATGATTGCGGAAGCATGCGGATCAGTTGGAATTGTGGTTCATTTTGGTTCATATAAGGGAGGGGCAGGTACACCTGCCACTGATACAGAGAAGCTGCACAGCTACGAAAATATAATTGTCACGTTAAACACCGTCCTTTCTGTGTGGAATGGTCGTGCCAAGCTGCTGCTTGAAAATCAGGCAGGTAATCATGGCGGGTTAGGAGCAACATTTGAAGAGCTAGTAAGCATCCGACGATTAAGTAATTATCCCGATAAAATCGGCTTCTGCTTTGATACCTGTCATGCTTATGCAAGTGGGCTATGGAATCCTTCTGCTACCAATGAGATGCTCGAGGCTGGAAGTTGTCACGACTATTGGAATCATGTTCAAGCTGTCCATCTGAATGATTCTCGGGAGACCTATGGCTCCAAACAGGATCGTCATGCGAATCTTGGACAGGGGTATATTGGGGCAGATGGCATTGCAGAGTTGCTTAGATCGAAGGAGCTGGAACACTGCATGTTCGTGCTGGAAACGCCTGGTGACCCGTCAGGGGGGCATGGACAAGAATGGATGTTTATTCAAAACATTTTGCAGACGAATGGATAAAATTGTGGTTTGAGCATAATGCACCTTACACTTGAACAGACATCAGAGTAATGTAAGGAAGTGATGAAAGATGATACATGTATTTTTGGATGATTACCGTCGCTGTCCAGAAGGCTTTGTGCTAGCTCGCAATGCGGAGGAGTGTCTACTTCTATTGGAGCATGAGCAAGTAGGAATCCTGTCCTTGGATCATGACTTGGGAGCCGACGAGAAAACGGGAACAGACCTTGTTCGAGAGATAGTCTTGCGCGGTCTTTATCCGCAGACAGCGATCTATTTGCATACGTCAAGCGTACTTGGCAGAAAGCGAATGTTCGAGATGCTTTACGCGAATAAGCCTGAGCATGTTCAGCTTAGCAATGGGCCGATGCCAGATTCATTGCTGACGCAGATACGAGAAAATATGGTATGATATTGATCTCAGACAAGCAGTTGAAGGCAGCACAGGCGCAATCTGTGAGTTTGTCTGCTGTAGAGCTGTTTTTTAAGCAATGGGATGCGGTATTTATACATAGTCCATTTTGTGGAACATGCCAGTTAGCCTCTCGAATGCTTGAAATTGTGGAAGCAACGAACCCAAATTTGGAAATTGCGGCTGTCAATGTTGGCTCTATTCCTTTATGGGTGAGTACTTTGCAAATTGAAAGTGTCCCTTGCCTGTTGGTATGGGATAATCGTAGTGGTACAGGCATCGTGGACAAAATATATGCTTTTCATTCTGTATCATTCCTTTATGAGCGTCTGAAGAGTGGGAAAATAGATAGTTAATGACGTATATGAATGCTCTATAGTTAACAAAATGAAATGGAAACAGCTGAAGTAAGCCCGCTTGATTCAGCATTTGGAGGTTGCACTGCTTGGAATTATTACATCCGATACAAATAGACACAAATTACGAACAAGGATCACACTGGATTGTTACATCCAACCACGGCTATATCGCATATGCGCAGGAAGAATGGCGAAGAAGATTTGGCCAGTTGAAGAGTCGTATGCTCGTCTCCGGTGAAATTGCTTTGATGGAATTGCCAGTAGATCGAAGTGAAGTATTCCACGTGATGGAGTCAGAACCGGCGATATTCATCCGATATTTACAGCCAGTTGATCTTGCCGTTGATGTTCAGGCGCTGCAAAGCGATCAAGAACATACATTAGGTTGTTTGCTCGACCAATTGATGAAATCTGTAGATGGCTCAATCACAAATCTTCGTGTGGGGGTTCATGTGCGATCCAGTACGGCGGGCGAATCCTTGGATAAAGAACTTCGTGATGCGCTGCGATCTGCAGTTGAACGTAAGGGCGCATCTGTCGCGATCCAGGATCCAGAGCGCATTGTAGCTTTGTTCATTCATGATGGGGCTGTATATGCAGGGCTCATGACTCCGGAGCAGGCTGGTTCGGATTGGCCTGGCGGTACAATACGTTTCCGGCGTGAGGAGGGACAAGTGTCCCGTGCTAAGTTTAAGCTTTTGGAAGCAGAACGTACCTTTGGGCTGGACTTTGCGGCGTACCGTAATGCGCTTGATATTGGTGCTGCACCAGGCGGTTGGACGAGCCTCTTGCTGGAACGGGGCATTCAGGTTACTGCTGTTGATCCGGCAGCAATGCATCCTAGCTTGATTGAACACCCGAATTTAACATATTATAAGAGCAATGCTGGGGATGTTGCGCTGGAACCTGGCGAATTTGATTTGCTCGTATGCGATATGAGCTGGAGCCCTAAGGTTACTGCTCAACTTGTGATTGGCTTGTTGGATTCGGTTGTGCAAGGCGGTACTGTTATTGTTACGGTAAAGTTGATGCATAAGAAGCCGCTGCAGACGATACGTGAAGTGAAGGAGATGTTTATGGAGCATCTTCATATTATTCGCGCAAAGCAATTGTTCCATAATCGTGACGAAATCACCCTGTACATGATGAAGATGTAGCTTATACTCGGACAGTGAAGTATGGCAAAGTCCAGCATAGTTCTAAAAAAGACTAGACAACTGCATGGATATGGCATAAAATAACAACAAATGAATACGAGCGAAGGGAAGCACCCTGATTGATACGAACCGGTAGGTTCGTCAATCAGGGTGCTTTTTTTGTCGCCTGGGGGGATTTTATGGCGCAATCCATTACGGCCCATTTGCAGGCTGGATATTTGTTGTACGACAGATATCGTATCGTTCGTTTACTCGGAACAGGAGGAATGAGCGTTGTATATTTAGCCAATGATGAGCGTTTAATCGGTAAGCAGTGGGCGATTAAGGAGTCGAGACCCGCAGCTCAGGACGTGCGACAGCTCGTTCATGAGGCATCGATACTAACCACGCTTCGTCATCCTCACTTGCCGCTAATCGTTGATTTTTATCCACCAGATACAAGCGGTAGAGCTTACCTGGTAATGGAGTATATCGAAGGGCATACGATAGCAGATCGGTTGCGAATAAAGCCGCTAAGTTTTGAAGAATCGATACGTATCGTTCTCCCGGTATGTGAGGCACTTTCCTATTTGCATCAACAGAATCCACCGGTGGTGTTCCGCGATGTAAAGCCATCTAATATTATGCTGGCGAAGGATGGGCAAGTGAAGCTCATTGATTTTGGTATAGCGAGAAATGTAAATCCACTATCGGAACAAGATACTGTGAAGCTGGGGACAGTTGGATTTGCAGCTCCAGAGCAGTATCGGGGACAACAGACAGATGCGAGAACAGATCTATATGGGGTTGGCGCGCTCGTTAGCCATATGCTTACTGGTGGTGCATGGAAGGGGGAACGGCCGTTAACGGCTTCGATGCTTGCAAAGGACGTACCGGAGAACATGTTTGGGATACTTACACGACTGCTTGCGAAGCTGCCAGAGGAGCGTTATCAATCTGCTGATGAGTTGATTGAGGACTTAAGGAATTTATTTACAGGCCATTCGAATACATATGGTGCTGGTCTAGATGAGAGAAGTTCATGGCATCAGGCGAACGCAGGGACAGTTATCGCCTTTTGGGGAGCTGCATCAGGACTTGGAACTACGCATTCAGCACTGATGTGTGCTGCCGTACTTGCCAAGAAGAGTAGAAGTACCTTATATATCGACGCCAATTATAAGGAAGACTCCGTGATACCTTCATTAGCTTACGCCTATGAAGGGGAAGAAGAGTTGTATTTAGCAAGCGATGATTTGTTTAAGTTATTTGGGATTGACTGTATGGAGTGGAAGTTTGGTACGAGCCCTCTTCCATCTTTGCTAGGTATCTATGAATATATCGTCTTAGACCTTGGTTGTGATGATCAGGGTGAACGTATGGACGAATTCATGAGGGCACATATCCCTGTGCTTGTAGGAAGTTTAGCCCCCTGGAGAGAGAAAGATTATATAGAACTCGTCAGAGAGTTTGAGCTAAGAAGGTTCAATCGTTGGGTATTGGGTGTTCTCCAATCGGATTTTTCAATAAAAACTAGAACCAGGAAGTGGAGAGGAGCGAAAGCAACCTCATCTATTCCGATTCAGTCGGATCCGTTCGAATGTACGGAGGATACGAAGCGCTGGGTAGAACAATTAATCGGTCCGATACAACAAGGAGGGCTTGTCTCTCGCTTGCGGCGATGGATAAGCAGAAATAAAGCAGAGAGAGGAGATGTACGAAGTTGAGAAGATGGACAAGAAAGACGAAGCAGCTAATTGCAGCGTCGGTAGGTGGAGCAACGTTGGTTGGAATACTTATAGGAGGCTATCATTTTTGGGCCATGGGGCAAAATGAAGCTGAACAACTCAAGGAAACTGCTCAGTATAAAGACGAAATTACCAAGCTGCGGAAAATTGCAGATGCAGAATTGCAAAATCGCACAAGCGTCTGGATATTCAAGCAGTCGCTTCTTGCCGGCAAGCGCATTCGATCAGATGACATTGCGAGAATTGAAATATCGTCAAATCTTGCTCCGAAGCAACTGTTGAATCATCCAGATCAAATCATCGGAAAGATATTAAAGATAGATGCCGTGCCTCGAACACCAGTGATTCCAACGATGTTGTATGAAGATGAGAAGATGACTGACGATGTGCGTTGGGTGGAGACAGCGGTTATCCAGCTCCCATTGCGTCTACAAGAACGAGACATGATTGATGTGCGAATCCGGTTTCCAAATGGTCAAGACTATATCGTACTCAGCAAAAAAGAAATTAAAAGTATTCAGTATCCAACTATTTGGGCTCATTTGGACGAACAAGAAAGGCTATTATTCTCAAGTGCATGTGTAGATGCCTATTTGAACGGAGGGCAGATTTATGCTTTGCGGTACATAGAGCCTCAAATGCAAAATAAAGCTATCCCGAATTATCCGGCAAATGAATTAGTTTTGAAGTTGATTGAGTCTGACCCGAACATCGTGAAAAAGGCAGATACTGCATTAGCCCGATTAATCCGAACACGAATGGAGAAGGAATGGGAACAACAGGATGCAGCTAACGGCTCAGGTAATGGTTGGAACCATGCGCAAGCCAACCATACAGATGCTTCTTACGTTTCAGTTCATGTGGGAGCAGATGGTATTTCTAATTCAGAGAAATCACCTTTAACAGGAAGAGCCGCTGAGGCAAACCGAAATTCACCATTTGTGGGACAGCCTAGTTCCGTGCCTTCCAAAGAACTGCAACCTGCCGGCAATCAAGGTGGTTCAGTCGTAACCAATCAACACTCTGATTCGCAAAATGGTAAAAGTTCAAAGGTGCAGGAGACTGCAAAGAAGGATAACCACTCTCCTAAGGATGCTTCCAAAGAAAAAGATGCAAATACACTGAACGATGCGAATCCTGTTGCAACTGTTGGGGAATCTCCAATTGATAAAGTAAATTTCATATTCTCAGAGGCGATTCCAGGCAATACGAAGCAGTAATGAAGGGAATTGTTTTCATACATAATTAGATGAATGTACGGGAGGAGTTAGGAAGATGACGATAGGTATTTTCGTAGGCGCTTGTGATAAGAGCGATCATGTAGTGGCGCTAGCGACGTTCCTAACGAGATTAGAAAAGAAGGTTCTAATTGTAGATGCTACAACAACGAGAAGGATTGGAATGGAGATTGGGCTGTTGACTCAGTCGCCCATTCCTATTATGAGCTGGAATGGCTATGATGTTCTATCCGGTGCTGTATCCTGGGACGACATGCTCCAACTGATTGAATGGCATGGCGGTAGTGTGGATTCATACGAGCATATTATTATTGACACGGATCGTGCACTGTTTTGCAATGCTGAACAGTGGAAGCAGATAGATGTACGTTTTCTTGTGCAAACGATGGAGCGTTATTCCTTGCAAAAGAATAGGGAATGGTTGCAAGCGTTTCAGCAGCAATATGATGGGGAAGAGCTAGAATTTGTCCCAGTACTTCTTCGTTCATTTATGCCTGAAGATGAATATGAATTTATGATGGAATGGTATTTTTCAATTTTTGAGCATCGGTGGTCTCGAGAATATATTGCCATTGAAGAAGACGAACGCAATTGGATGGCACGTATGTCAGGCATTCATGAGGGACAGCTGCAAACATATGCTTATCCTCGTGCTACAAAACGTGCTTGGCGGTTATTGACCGAGCATTTCACCGGGAAATTGGCAGAACGAGTCTGGAGGCAATGCTTGAAAACGCCAAAGAAGGGACGAATGAATCATGCCGCTTTGTAAACATTGGATGATTTCGTCTACAGGCAGGGGGATGGCTGGGGGATCAACCGTAGCTGCTTGTACGGCAATCAGCCTTGCCTGGCAATTTCGCATTAATGTGCTGCTCATACATGCCAAAGGTAGGGGAGAGGGAGTAGAAAGATTATTTCCACCCTCTATTGACCTTGTTGGTGAGGCGGGAATTGGAGGTCGTCTTACGACTCCGAACGGATGGAGCGCTCTAGTCCGCATGCTAAAAAATCATCAAGTTGATGAAGAATCAATATCTACTTACATGACGAGCGTGATGAGCCGATTAGACATTCTTCCTGGTTACGAATCGGGGGAAATGGAAGACATGCTCAATGCTGATCTTATTCTTCATGTACAAAGGCTTGTAAGTAAGCGATATGATCTTGTGTTGTGGGATATCAATGAGCAGGATTTTATTTCTTTGAAGCTCACAGGGAACATGCATCTGCATGGTACTATTGCTGTGATATCACAAGTTCGGTCAGAGATCCATAATGCAATGGAGAATATAAGTAAAAGAGCAGATGCATTTGTTATCGGTCAGTATGATACAAATGTTAGATTGAATCCCATAAATGTGAAACGAATGTATTTTCTTCATCAGCCCATTTTTGCAATGCCTTATTCATCCGCTTACCGCAATGCAGCAGACGATAGGATGCTGATAGATTGGTACCTGCGTCAATCTCTCCGTCAGGATCGGGGGAAACGTTCTCCATTCATCTCTGAGCATGAGAAATTATGCAGATATATCCTTGAAGTGTCTGGTTATCATCCTGGAAGAAGCAGAAAGGCGGGGGGATAGGAGATGTCATTATGGAGTTACGTGTTATTCTCTATTCTCGCTGGAGCCATTCTATTTGTTGCATTGTATGTTTATTTGCGTATGCTTCGACATTGGCGAAGCCAGATTGTCTATCGAAATGAGGTTGAATGGACGTGGGACGGACTGCATCAAGCAGTGAAAGATACATTTCTAGCATGGACGAGTGATCTACCGCTAGATATGTACCGTGAAGAAGAGGAATTTTCACGTGAAATGAAACGTCGTGTTTCGCTTCGAAAATCTTTGCGTTCATGCTGCAGCGGCGATATTGCTGATAAAGAGTACATTAAGGAATGGATTGTTGACATGCTTCGGGAGCAGATCCGCTTGACAAAAAGCAACGCAGATCAGTTGTTGCCAATCGAGCGTCCAGAGCAGTTAACATCACAAGACAAATTTGATTTATTGTTATTTGTCTATAAGAAGCGGCATGGCTTGGATGCCTTGAGTAGACTAATCGAAAAATATGGTTGGGATGAACGGAAACGTATGTTGTCTGCTCAAGGCGAGTATCAATTGCATGATGTGATTACGTCAGAAGATATTGATACGTCCTTTCGCTTAGAACGGCTTCAGTTCAGCTGGGAGGATCGAATTCGCATTATCGCTCAGCGGTTGTACCAGCTTTATAAGGGGTTTTCTGTCATTGATGAGATTCGTGATATGCGAATTGATGGTGTATCAGGTGGTGTTAGTGGAATACCCGATGAAGCAATGACGAAAGGGGATTACTGGTCTAATCCCTCTCGAGCTTCATTTGCAAAGAACGAAGGTGAACCTGCAGTTGGTGTCATGCTGCGTGCATGTGATAGTATTTGGATTTTTTATAAGGGGAAGTCCATTAGGCTAGCATTTCTCACTTTCGGGACAGAATCGGAATTGCGCCGAGTATGCCACAATATCTATAAATATCAAACGCCTGGTTCGCTTACTGAAGCGGATGGATATCGGATTAATCATATGAAGGATGGTTCGCGTGTCGTTGTGTTGCGCCCGCCATTTGCTGAATCGTGGTCATTTTTCGTACGAAAGTTTGATACGCAGGTCGTATCACTTGATCAGCTTATTCGAGATAAGAATGCCGAGCTTCCGATTAAACTTCTGCATTTCCTAATGCGAGGGGCAAGAATAACGGCAATTACAGGTGCACAAGGATCAGGGAAAACAACATTGTTAATGGCATTAATTCAATCGATTTATGCATTTTATCCGCTTCGAGTACAGGAACAGGCCTTTGAGCTCAACCTTCGCAAGATTTATCCAGGAAGAAATATTTTGACACTTCGGGAGACAGAACGGATAGCCGGACAAGCTGGATTGGATGTACAAAAGAAGACGGACGGAACCGTACATATTTTAGGTGAAGTGGCAACAGACCCGGTTGCAGCCTGGATGATACAGATGTCACAAGTTGCGAGCTTATTTACTGTCTTTACTCACCATGCAAAGACATTTCCTGATCTCGTGTTATCACTGCGGAATTCGCTGCTTAAGACAGGAATGTTCCATAATGAATCCATTGCAGAGCAGCAGGTATGCCAGGTTATTCACTTTGATGTTCATCTAGCGCGGGATGCGGAAGGAAATCGATATATTGAACGAATTACGGAATGTATACCGATTAACAATGCAGACGAAAGTGATTTGAATGACGAGAAGCCTTTGATTCCAAACATAACATGGGATAGTTATATTGATTCTACACAGCGTATGCATCGGTATATTATGCGTACTCGATCATTCACGCATCGCAATATTATTGAGTATCATCATGGTCGATATTATCTCGTAAATCCAATCTCCGTAAATCAGAAGGAAGCCATGGAAGCAGAAATGACAACTGAGGACAAACTGCGCTTCCGAGAATGGCTTGCTCAGGAAGGAGGATATTCGGTTGCCAGCTAGCAGCTTGTTGATATGGATTGCAATTGGAGCAATTCTCGTTGCTTGGATATTGTGGATGCTGTCTCGAAAACTGGGCCCGACTCGTGTGGTTGCGAGTCAAACTGGTGCACGGGCACACACGACCGGAATTGCTGGTCTCTGCCAATTTTATAAGAGAGTGCTGCGTGAAGCATACCGCTGCAGTTTGAAAGTTCCTTTACTGAAGAAAAAGACAACATCTCTCCGGCAGCAGCTCGCACCTTTATACAGTTATGATGAATGGCTGTTAAGAGAGCGTACTGTTTCCATACTTCTCGGCAGTGGACTGGCGATTCTTGTTGCTGTATCGATATTTATCACCTTTGATCAAAATATCTTGTCATGGATCATGCTTATTGTTGTACTTAGTGTGGCGGAAAGTCTATATCGAGATGTGGTAATTACTCGTGCAGAAATCAAGTTACTACGATTATCTTCCCTATCAATAGGGCATATGAGACATGCGTATCATCGATACAAAATGGTAGATGCCGCGCTTGAAGATACCATTGATCGAGCGCATCCGATGCTTGTACCGCATTTACAGCGTGTTGCGAACATGATTGCGGATCCTGATACCGATACAGCCATGTCTGTCTTTGAGGAAGCAGCACCTAACCGGTATTATAAAATGTTTGGGGGCCTATCCAAGCTTGTTGCAGAATATGGCGATCCGAAGGGGGGAGATGGCTCCTCTTATTTAAAGGGGCTTGCCATGATTGTGCGTGAAATGCAAACAGAGTTGGTCATGCGTACAAGGCTTGACTATTTGCTCGGGGGATTAAAAGCCATTGCTGTTATTCCAATTTTATTTACAGATCCTCTGGAGCGATGGGCTATAACTTATTTCCCGGCGATGGAGCTGTTTTATAACTCGAAGCTTGGCTGGCTTCTTCAATTAACTGTGTTTTTATCTGTACTCATTTGTCATCGCTTATTGCAACAGCTCCATTGGAGACATGTGTCTGGACATGAACAAGTCAACCATATTGGATGGAGCAAACGATTGCTGGATCGGCGAGCAATCAGACGAATGCTCGTTAATTGGGTGAACTGTCGTTCGAATGACCAGATTAAGCGAGCACAGCACTTATTGCACGAAGCAAACGAATCAATGACATTAGAACAATACTTTGGGCGTCGTTTTGTACATGCAATCGTAACTTGCACTATATGCTTTATGCTAATTCTATCTCTTCACTTCGGCTCTGCACAATGGATGTGGAATCAAATCGATGACACGTCACAAAAAGCAGGATTGCATGAGGATTTCGTTAAAGAGTGGATCAGTAATGTTTCATTAGATATAGGCAGTTCGGGGCTTCAGCTTGATCTGAAAACGACTCTTACGGAGACATATCCTGAATGGAGTCCCCAACGTGTTGATCAATTAACAAAATCAATTGTCCCGCTTGCCATGTATTTTCGTGAGATGAAGGTGGCTTGGTGGGAAGTTGCTCTCCCATTTATCGCTGGATGGTGTGCCTTTTATGCAACTGTTATCATTTTGCGTCTTCGTATACGGATAAGGCAGTTAGATATGCGTACAGAAATCAGCCAGATGCAATCGCTCTGCATGATGCTGCGAGCTTTTGAGCGCATGACAGCCGAAATGATGATGGAATGGATGAGTCGGTGCACGATTATGTTCCGCCGACCATTACAAGTATGTTTGCTAAATTGGGAGAGCGGATCAGATCGTGCGCTTAAGCAGTTGCGCATTCAAGCGCCATATCCTGATTTTGTAAGACTTGTTGACAAGCTGGAGCTTGCCCATAATCATATTCCGCTTGTTGAGGCATTTGATGATGCGGAGCAGGATTGGGGCTATGAGCAGGATATGCTTAGACATCATTACGAAGCAAGCATTGAGGCAAAAGCAGGATGGGGAAGATGGCTGGGGTTCGCACCGATATACGCATTAATCTTTTTGTATCTCGTTATACCGCTTGTGTGGATGAGTGCGGAGCAAATGCGCTCTTCCTTTGAACAAATTCGAAACCTATAAACAAAGGAGTGTATGAAGTATGAATAATGCCCAATCTGCATTGAAGGTGGCAGCAGGGATTTTTCTTACCATTGCATTAATTACGATCGTTGTCTTATTGTTCGTCAGCGCACAAGAGGCAACGAAGACGGCGCAAAATGAGTTTTCCTCCATCCAGACAGAGCTGAGCAAGGCATCTTTTACGGTATATGATAATACCTCGGTAAGCGGTTCTCAGGTTATCAATGCAATACGGAAGTTTTTTAAACAAGATCAATTTGGTATTCGTGTAGTTACAGGCAAAAACAGAGCCAGCAAATCAGATGGGAACCATTATGGTTATTATGTGCTGCCAAATGGCGAAATTGCAGGTAACAATCGAAATGACAGTATTGATTCGGCATTGAATGAGTCGTCGGATAACTATGTGAATCCAAGCGGTAAGTTTAAAGCAAAATTAATTGTTGATTCCAGCAATGTGACAAGAGGAATTGTTTTTGAGCAGCAATAGGGGATTAATTACCAACTGTGTGATGGCAGAATCAATATACTTTTACAATAGTCGCTATTCTTAAAGGAGTAATTCAGTATGTATCATGCGAGTCGAATGGTTGAACTAGCGGTAGCATCCATATTGTTAGTAGTCGCATTGGCTGTCGCTCTACAAATGATTGGAAGTACATCTTCTGTAATTCGACAAGTGGACTCTGCGAACCAAGATAAGGATCGCAGTGTTCGCGCAACGATTGATCCGATACGCTCCAAGTCTATAACATGCGCTGACGTCATTTTGTTTATTGGGCAGTTGAGGACAAATGTTGAACTAGTAGTCGAAGGCTTGAGATTTACTTCACCAATCCATCTTGATCAGATTCAACTCGATGCGATATCGCGAACCAAGCGTTATGAACTTAGCGTGGAACGAAATGAAGGTGGCGACATCCGAAAAATGATCTTCAGGTAGGAGGATTCGTGTGGGGAATGCAGTGTTGAAGCTGCTTAGTGTGATGATAGGAGTTTTGCTGCTATTCCTTTACCCGATATTAGAATCATATCAGCGGCAGGATGATTTGGCTGTGATGTATGTGATGAGAAGTGCATCTACATTTTCAGATGCGGTAAGGGATAAGGGAGCGATTACACCTGTCATGTGGAATGATTTTATGACGGATATCGAGCGGACAGGAAATACATACGAGGTTGTTGTAGAACATTATGAGAAAAAATATGATCCAATATACACGGATCCCGTTCAGAATAGTACGTTTGCTGGTGACTATTCGATTCGGTATCAATTGAACAATAAAGCAATGATTATGGAAAAAATGTTTCCAGGAGATGGTCAATCTGTCGAATCAACTACACGTAAATACAAGCTTAGCATTGGTGACTATTTCTTTGTATCTGTGAGCAATACGAATCGGACGCGAGCCGCAATGATTATGGACTGGTTAACTGGCTCGTTTGGCCCAACGGAGCGAATTCGTATTCCTGTCGGAGGAATGGTTCGAAATGAAAATAGTTAAATTCTCAATCCTTTTCGTCTTAATCTGTTTTCCTTTATTTTGGGTGAATAAGCTGCAAGCAAGAGAGGAAGCGGAAAAGCTGCAGCTTGAGCTGAAGTTTAACGACGCAATGAATCAAGCGGTTGATGATGCGGCCCGCACATTGCGGACATCAGCAGTTTGGAAGGAGACAGAGGAAGGCTATGAATCAAAGAAGCGGCTTGAGCTTCGTCGGGACGATGCAGTTGAATCATTTTTCATGACGCTATTTCTTAACTTTGGACTATGGGATGGTGTCAGAAAACAGGATGAGTTGAAGCGATATATACCGGTGGTTGCAATCATTGGTTACGATGGTCTCGATATATATGCTGAAGAAGAGTATGTCGGCAGAAGTGGAGATGCAATACTGAATCATGTATGGAAACCTACATTGCCATATGGCTTTACGGATCAGTACGGAAATGTAATCGGGTTCACGCTGGATGATTATGTTACGATATATCATCCGTCTTCGAAAAGATGGATTACAGGGTATCAGCGTGAGTTGAAGTACGATACGGCGGAAATTCCGCTTCTGAAGGATGATCATCTTTTCGATTCAGTAAGACGTACAACAATCGTGAATACAGTTCAGAACGCATTGGCCAGTACGATTAACGCACACAATGAGATTTCTCTGCGAAATGGCGTTTCCTACACGTTTACACTACCAGCTATCTCTGAAGAAGAGTGGCATAATACGATTAATGATGTCGGAGTAATGGCTTTTATTCAAGGTCTTCCTGTAGGCTACTCTACATATAATCATTATGCACTTGGTGGTTCACGGCTGCTGAAGCGGGATAATTATCGTGGCACGATTATAAATGGAATTAAATATGCATTTCCTGAAAGATGCGCTCCTACAGATGCGATAGAATCTTATTTGTCTGCTCCTGATGCTGCTAAACGAGGGTATTTCATAAGATCATGTCCCTAATGAAATGGTTCTCGTGTATTCATCAATTATATAGGGCACTATGTTGAGATATTGTAAATCTATTGTCTCGATTCGTGCCTCATGCTAACAATATAGGAGATATGAAGACATTACGGTGATGAGACGAGGAGCAATCGAACAAGAATGAGTACCTATAGGAAGAAATTACGAGAAACGTTTGTGACTGCACTTCAATTGGGGGTAACCTCATTTGGAGGCCCAGCAGCGCATATTGGATATTTCCATAGAACTTATGTGCGGCAATTAAAATGGGTTACTGATCAACAATTTGCAGATATGCTAGCTGTTAGTCAAATGCTTCCCGGCCCTTCTAGCAGCCAGCTAGGAATTGGAATTGGGATAAGCAGGGCAGGATGGCTTGGCGGTATAGCAGCATGGCTGGGATTTACGTTCCCATCTGCTTGTCTGCTTGCCTTATTTGCATATGGGATCAACTGGATGCCTAGTCAAGATCCAGGGTGGCTGCAGGGACTGAAGATTGCTGCTGTCCCAATCATTATTCAAGCATTGTGGGGAATGAATAAGCAATTGACGACTGATACGCACCGCAGAACGATTGCTATCATTGCCGCTATTCTATCTCTTCTACTGCCTGGCGTATACGGGCAGCTAATGATTATAGCACTGTCACTAGCTGGTGGTGTCTTATTGTTCCGAAATGAACTGGATGAATCTGTACTAACCTCCAGAAATGGAGGCATTTCAACCGTATGCGAAGAAGAAGTTATGACCATGATTTCACGTACTTTTGCAAAATGGATGCTGGCACTATTTATCTTGCTGCTCGTTGGCCTGCCCATAGTGGGCTCATATATTCCCGGTGTACTAACTCAGCTTATGGAAATGATGTACCGTACAGGGGCATCAGTATTTGGCGGAGGACATGTTGTTTTACCTATGCTTAAGCAGGAGTTAATGTCCGCGGAATTGTTGGACGATTCGACATTGCTAGCGGGATATGGAGCAGCACAGGCCGTTCCGGGCCCATTGTTTACATTCGCGGCATTTATCGGGGCGTCCATTAGCCACGGTAGTTTTGGGGTTTTACTGGCTATTGTGTCAATTTTATTTATCTTCCTTCCTTCGTACTTACTGATGGGGGCGGTATTGCCATTTATGTCGCATATCCGACGAAGTCGAGTAGTTCGAGCTGCATTACATGGGGTTAATGCAGCAGTAGTGGGATTATTGCTAGCTGCTCTATATGATCCTGTAATTACGACATCAGTTACTACTCCATTGCATATGTGCATTGTGCTCATTGGGGTAATGTCACTTATCGTATGGAAGCAATCGCCGTTGATTACGGTTTTACTGTCTGCCTTGTCGGGGATGTTGCTGTTGTAAGTAAAGTAGTGATTATCAAACAGCCATTTGATGTCAGTCATTCGTACTGGAGCATCAAATGGCTATTTTCTTACGAAGATTGAGGATAAGATTGCAGGAAAAGCAGTGTACATTCAATCGCGACTGCAAATGATTAGTAAGTAGCCTTCCTTTACTTGAATAGTTGCGGCATCAACATCATCCCATTCGTTGCTAACCCCTAGAGATTGTCCGATATGTAGTGTTGCATCATCAAGCGGATACTTAAATCCGGTTAATGTAATCCCTGTTACCGTTAAGCTCAAAGGAAGTAAAGATACGTAAGGATAATTGTTAGTCTGAAGTGTTACCGTCGAGTTTGTTAACATAATAATGTTATGGTCATTGATTATACGACACATAATCCCTGCATCAACGGCTTTACGCAATAAATGTATATTAGCCATCGTGTGATCAAGACGTGTACCGGTTACTCCGAACATTGTAATTTGCGATGGTTTCATCGCTAACGCACGATTGAATGCAAGCTCTGAATCGGTATAATTTTTATCGATCGCGTCACAATCTGTATACTGCCTGCTTGATTCACGAATTCGTTCACGTTCAGCATCAGTGACAGAGTCAAAATCCCCTAAGGCCAGATCAGGTGTGATTTGATGCTGTACAAGATATAGTGCGCCTCGATCGGCACCAATAATATAATCGCAAATTTGAATTTGCATCAGAATTTGTTCCGAGATGGCTCCTCCAGCTACAATGGCAATATGTGATGGTGTTATGGGTAACTTTAGATCGTTTGGCAATGTAAAGACCTTCCTTTAATTCACTAATAGGGTTGATGGCATGCTGCATCCTTTTTATTATATCGAATTATGCAAGTCGAACCAAATATAAAATCCATTTGCATTACATAGTGACAGTCGATACAATAAGTGAAATCTTATGGAGGATGTGACCATTTATATGTTGGGGGAATTCCGCTAACAGTAAAATAGTGATAATAAAGGAGGGAGCTTCTGTGACAGAAAGTACGAAAGTAAAAGTATTGTTTGTTTGTTTGGGAAATATCTGCCGATCTCCTATGGCTGAGGCCGTGTTCCGTGACCAAGTAAAGCAGGCGGGCTTGGAACACGTGATTCAAGTGGATTCAGCAGGAACAGGGGACTGGCATATCGGTCATCCGCCGCATGAAGGAACGCGCAAGTTGTTGGACAAGCATGGTATTACTTATGAGGGGATGATAGCGCGCCAGTTGATACCGACGGATTTTCAGACGTTTACGTATATTGTTTGTATGGATCCGAACAACGAACGTAATGTGCTGGATTGGAACGGTTCAGACACTCGGACATCAGAAGTTCTTCGATTCATGTCTTTGCTGCCGGAAGAGAATAGCGACGAGGTTCCTGATCCGTACTATACAGGCAATTTCGAAGAGGTATACCGCTTAATTAAGACAGGTTGCGAGCGCTTATTAAAGCGAATCAAAAATGAACATCAATTCATGTGACAAAATTTTATTATAATAGGATCAAAGTAGTGACATACATCCTTGTATGCCACTACTTTTTTTTATTAAATAGGGATGTCTCATATCATTGCTCGTAATGTGACAGCTATAAGATAGGCGGGCTTGATTAGTCTAGGAAATGACGCAGAGCATCTGGGACGTATTTTTGCCAGAATCCCCACAAATGATGTCCATCATGCTCAGCATAGTGGACATGTGCTTTTCGATCTGTAAAAAGCTTATGTGTATCTCGGTTCAATTCAACGAAGTTGTAAGTGCCCGTATCAGTTGTAAAGGCCGTCTCTTGCAAACCAACAATCATAAAGAGATGCAGCCATGAAAGATCCTGCTCCTTCGCAATTAGCTGCTGCGAATATGGATAATAGGCGCCGGATAATGAGATTACTTGGCGGAACTTATCAGGATATTTTAGTGCCAAATGCAGAGATACTGTACCCCCAAGTGAATCACCGGCAAGCGTGATTTCTGTCCAGTCTGTTCGAACAGGATACATCTGCTCGATTGCAGGTACAATTTCTTCTGCGAATGCACGTGTATACGAATCAAATCGTTCTCCATCTGGAGCGTACTCTGAAGTGCGAATTTTCTTATTTACATCGACACCAACGATAATAAATGGCTCCATATCGTCTTCGATAATGAGCTGATTCGCGTGTGTCGCAATGCGACCGAAATTAAAGAAATCTTCTCCATCCTGACAATAGACAACCGGGTAGCTGAGAATTTCCTGGTATCCCGGCGGCAAGTATACGCGAACGTGACGGCTGCCTCCTTCGAGATATTTGCTTGGAATATCGTGTTTTACAATAGTTCTTTTTAAGATTGAAGAATCTGACATGCATAGCACCGCCTTCATGCAAAATTTTATCAATGTTGGTGAATACTAAATTCGATGGTCTTGATTAGAGAATCACTATAGAAAAAAGCAGGATTTTTGGCTTTCTACTATATAATGTTCCGCGAACAAGTATCGAGTATGTGAGTGAGTTCACAAATTTGTAACACCCTGTTATAGTCAAAAATAAGAGCTGTTATAACAACAATTCAACAAAATGTTCACTTTTTTCGCGTTTTATTTTGACCAATCGACTAAAACAGGTGTATAATAATTCTATAACAGCGAAACAAAATCTTCAAACTTTTATTGAGGTGAAAAACATGAGCAAGTTCCCATTTGAAGTTCAGACGGAAGATATTCAACCGTTGTCCGTTTTGTCTCCGGAAGGAGAAATTGTTAACCCGGATATGGTTCCGGATCTGACTGACGAACAATTGAAAGAAATCATGTACCGTATGGTATTTACACGTACATGGGATGATCGCGCAATCAACCTCGGTCGTCAAGGCCGCCTTGGTTTCTATGCACCTGTATCCGGTCAAGAAGCTTCTATGGTAGGTAGTGTATATCCTTTGCAAAAAGAAGACTTTGTTGTGCCAGCATATCGTGACATGCCGCAAATCGTATGGCACGGATTGCCATTGTACCAAGCATTCTTGTACTCCCGTGGACATCAACATGGTGGACAAATTCCAGAAGGCGTTAACGTAATGATGCCGCAAATCATCATCGGTGCGCAAATCCTGCACGCGATGGGTATTGCTATGGGCTTCAAATTGAAAAAGCAAGCACAAGTTGCAATCACATACACAGGTGACGGCGGTTCTTCCGAGGGCGACTTCTACGAAGGCTTGAACTTCGCAGGCGCATTCAACTTGCCAGTTATCTTCTTCGTACAAAACAACGGTTATGCAATCACAACTCCATTTGCGAAACAAACAAATGCGAAGTCGATCGCTCACAAATCCGTTGCAGCAGGTATCCATGGCATGCAAGTAGACGGCATGGACGTACTTGCCGTTATCAAGGCTGTTCAAATCGCTGCAGAACGCGGACGCAAAGGTGAGGGCGCAACATTGATCGAAGCGTTGACTTACCGTTACCGTCCACACTCCATGGCGGACGATACTACAAAATATCGTACAAAAGACGAAGAAGCAGAATGGGCAATCAAAGATCCACTCGTGCGCTTCGGCAAATACTTGGAGAAAAAAGGTCTTTGGACAGAAGAAGACACAGCTCGCGTAAAAGATGAAGCAAAAGCAAAAGTGAACGAAGAAATCAAACGTGCTGAAAAGACAGAGAAAATGACTGTTTCAGGTTTGATCGACAGCATGTTCGAAACAACTCCGAAATTCTTGGAAGAGCAAAAAGCAGATTTCCAATAATTCGGACAGCGATCTGAAAGTTAACGGGACTCGTATTGATGCGAGGACAACGAATCCATATAAGGTTCTGTGATAACGGTAAGGAGGAAACGAAGCAATGGCACAAATGAATATGAAAGAAGCGATTCGCGACGCAATGCGCGTTGAGTTGAAACGAGACCCTAATGTTGTGGTCTTTGGGGAAGACGTTGGCCATGTCGGCGGTGTATTCCGTGCGACTGAAGGTTTGCAAAAAGAATTTGGTGAAGAGCGTGTATTCGATACACCGCTTGCGGAGTCCGCAATTGGCGGTTTGGCAGTAGGTCTTGGTGTTCAAGGCTTCCGTCCTGTTGCTGAAATCCAATTCGTAGGTTTCATCTATGAAGCACTTGACCAAATGTGCGTTCAAGCAGCACGCATGCGCTTCCGTTCCGGCGGCCGCTACAATGCGCCAATCGTATTCCGTACACCATTTGGTGGCGGCGTAAAAGCTGCAGAATTGCACACTGACTCGCTAGAAGGATTGATGGTACAAACTCCTGGTATCAAGGTTATTGTTCCTTCCAATCCTTACGATGCAAAAGGATTGATGATTTCCGCAATCCGTGACAATGATCCAGTATTCTTCATGGAACACTTGAACCTGTACCATGCGTTCCGTGATGAAGTTCCAGAAGGCGAATATACAGTTGAGATCGGTAAAGCAAAAGTTGTTCGTGAAGGTAAAGACGTAACAATTCTTGCATACGGCTTGATGGTTCATACAGCAATGAAAGCTGCTGCTGAGCTTGAAAAGCAAGGCGTACAAGCAGAAGTAATCGACCTTCGCACTTTGGCGCCGCTTGATATCGACACAATCGTTGAGTCCATCAAGAAAACGAACCGCGCAATCGTTGTACAAGAAGCACAAAAAACTTCCGGCGTAGCTGCAGAGGTTATTGCGCAAATCAACGAAAAAGCGATTCTTCACTTGGAAGCACCTGTACTTCGCGTTGCAGGTCCAGATACAGTGTATCCTTTCGCACAAATCGAAGATCAATGGTTGCCTACACCAGCTCGCATCGTAGATGGCGTCAATAAAGTATTGAACTTCTAAGAGAGAACCGAACAGAGAGTAGAAGGAGGATTTTACTGTGGCTAAATTTGAGTATCGCTTCCCTGAACTAGGGGAGGGCCTTCACGAAGGCGAAATTATTAAAATGCACATTAAAGCAGGAGACAAGGTAACTGATGATGACATCATCATGGAAGTACAAAACGATAAAGCTATCGTTGAAGTTCCTTGCCCTGTAAATGGTACGGTATTGGAAGTATTCGCGAAAGATGGTCAAGTATGCCACATGGGCGAAGTTGTAGCGATCATCGACGCTGAAGGTGACATTCCTGAGCAAGATATGCCAGAAGAAGCAGCTCAAGAGGAAGCAGCTCCTGCACCAGCAGCAGCTGAAGCTCCTAAAGCTGAAGGCGTAGCAACAGCACCTAACCGTGATGTTCTTGCAACTCCAAGCGTTCGCAAGCATGCTCGCGATCTTGGCGTGAACATTGCTGAAGTTCCTGCTACAGGCAAGAACGGTAAAATCACTCGTGAAGATGTAGATGCATTCGCTAACGGAGGAGCACCTGCAGCTCCAGCAGCAGCTGCAGCACCAAAAGCAGAAGAAGCGAAAACAGCAGCACCAGCAGCACCTGCAACAGGGCGTGCAGCTGAAGAAGAGCGCGTACCATTCAAAGGTATCCGCAAAGCGATCTCCAATGCAATGGTTAAATCGGCTTATACAGCTCCACACGTTACAATCATGGACGAAGTGGAAGTTGGCGAGCTTGTTGCTTTCCGCACACGCTTGAAGCCAATGATGGAGAAGAAAGGTATAAAAGTAACTTACCTTCCATTCATCGTAAAAGCACTCGTTGCAGCTTGCCGTCAATTCCCTGCGATGAACGCAATGATCGACGAAGCAAACAACGAAATCGTGTACAAAAAATACTACAACATCGGTATTGCAACAGATACAGACAATGGCTTGATCGTTCCTGTTATCAATGATGCAGATCGTCGCAGCATCTGGATGATCGCTGATGATATTAAAGACTTGGCTAGCCGTGGTCGCGAAGGCAAACTTGGCCCGAACGAATTGAAAGGCAGCACAATTACAATCACTAACATCGGTTCTGCTGGCGGTATGTTCTTTACTCCGATCATCAACTTCCCAGAAGTTGCAATCTTGGGTACAGGCCGTATCTCCGAGAAACCAGTTGTGAAGAACGGCGAAATCGTGGCAGCGCCAGTTATGGCATTGTCCCTCAGCTTCGACCACCGTCTGATCGACGGCGCGACAGCTCAAAACTTTATGAACTACATCAAGCAACTGCTTGCTAACCCTGAGTTGCTTGTAATGGAGGTGTAACCGGAAATGGTAGTAGGAGACGCATCTTTGAATATTGACACTTTGGTTATCGGGGCAGGCCCTGGCGGTTACGTGGCAGCGATTCGCGCTGCCCAACTCGGCCAAAGCGTACTCATCGTAGATAAATCCGAACTCGGCGGTGTTTGCTTGAACCGCGGTTGTATTCCATCCAAAGCGCTTATTAGCGCGGCACATCAATATGAAGTAACACAACACGCTTCTGCAATCGGTATTACTGCAGAAAACGTAAAAGTTGACTTCAAAAAAGTGCAAGAATTCAAAGGCGGCGTAGTTAAGAAATTGACTGGCGGCGTAGGCGCTTTGTTGAAAGCTAACAAAGTTCAAGTGTTCAAAGGCGAATGCATGTTCATCAATGAAAATGAAGCACGTGTCTTCAACGATCAAGAAGCACCGCGCTACAAGTTCAAAAACTGCATCATCGCAACAGGTTCCCGTCCAATCGAATTGAAGCCATTCCCATTCACTGGACGCATCCTGTCTTCGACAGAAGCTTTGGAATTGCAAGAAGTTCCTAATTCCTTGATCGTTATCGGTGGCGGCTACATCGGCGCTGAGCTTGGTCAAATGTACTCCAAGTTCGGCACGAAAGTAACAGTTATCGAAGGCGCGGACATGGTTCTTCCTGGCTTCGATAAAGACATGACACAACTTGTATCGAAAAACATGAAGAAATCCAATGTTGAGATCTTCACTGGTGCTAAAGCTGAGTCTGCTACACAAACAGACAAAGACGTTACTGTGAAATTCACAGTTGGCGGCGAGTCCAAAGAAGTGACAGCTGACTACTTGCTCGTAACAGTTGGTCGTCGTCCGAACACAGACGGTGAGCTTGGTCTGGACATGATCGGCGTGAAAATGACTGATCGAGGCTTGATCGAAGTTGACCATCAAGGTCGCACAAGCATTCCACACATCTTCGCTATCGGCGATATCGTTGCTGGTCCTGCATTGGCTCACAAAGCTTCTTACGAAGGTAAAGTGGCTGCAGAAGCAATCGCTGGAATGCCTAGCGTTGTAGATTACAAGTGCATCCCTGCAGTATGCTTCACTGATCCAGAGTGCGCAAGCGTAGGCTTGTCTGAATCCGAAGCGAAGGAAAAAGGCTTCAAAGTGAAAGCTGGTAAATTCCCTTATGCAGGTAACGGTCGTGCGTTGTCCCTCGGCGGCAGCGTTGACGGCTTCGTGAAAATCGTATCCGATGCTGACACAGGTATCGTTCTCGGTTCTCAAATCGTTGGTCCTGAAGCATCGAACTTGATCGCGGAGATGGGCTTGGCAGTTGAAATGGCTGCAACTGTAGAAGACTTGGCTCTTACAATCCACGCTCACCCAACACTTGGTGAAATCGTGATGGAAGCTGCTGAAGTTGTTCTTGGTCACCCAATCCACACGGTAGGTAAGTAATCCCCTCTCTCTCTGAGGGTTCTGTATACGTTCTGTTACGGTTCTGTTTATATATTGATTTGCTTTTGCCCTTGCAGCAGCGCTGCGGGGGCTTTTTTTTACCGAGATGTAAATGGTACTGGTTGTAAAAGGTCATCAATGTAATAAATAGGGGATTTTTCTTCTATATTACTAATACCAATGTATTGATGATAAGTACACATTTACGGAATGGAGAGGATACTATGAGCAATTTCTTTGATAAATTAAAACAAGGTGCGGCGGAAGCAGGCAAAAAAGCACAGACCACGATAGAGGTAAATCGGTTGAAATTTCAAATATCCTCAAAGGAAAAAGAAATTACGGGCATTTACAGTCGTATGGGAGAATGTGTATATCATGCCATGCAAAATGAGTCATTAGAAGAGATAAGTGATCAACTGTTACTCTTTAGTGAACAGGTCAATCAAAAGAAAGCCGAAATTCAGGAAATTGAAGACCGAATTCGCACCGTGCAGAATGAGAAGTTGTGTCCGGCTTGTAGTAAACCTGCTGCATTAGATACGAAGTTTTGCTCGAGTTGTGGTCATCACTTTGTAGATCATAATCCAAATATGGAAAATGGAGAAATAAAAGTGATGGTTGTATGTCCAGTGTGTCAGGTAGCAAGTGAGAAAAGCTCTAGCTTTTGTGCGGAATGTGGACATAAATTCGAAGGGCAGCAATAAGATGGTGATGCATCCGGGTATAATATGCCCGGATTTTGCTTTTGATTTTGCCTCCTTTAGAGAATGAGAATCAAGTAACCTTAAGGTAAGGCGCAACTTGGTATACAATCAACACAATGATAATGGAATGGGATACCCGATGATTTTTTTACTTCGGAATGGTACACTAGGTAAGATACACTTCAGAACGGTAAGGAAAGTGAGTGGATAGAGAATGAAATCATATTTGGCATTGTTGCAGGATATTTTGGATCATGGTGTGAAAAAAGAGGATCGCACGGGGACAGGTACTATCTCAGTATTTGGCCGGCAGCTTCGATTTGACCTAAATGAAGGCTTCCCGCTCGTGACGACGAAGCGTCTGCATCTTCGTTCGATTATTCATGAGCTGCTGTGGTTCCTTAGCGGCGATACGAATATCGGCTACTTGAAGGAAAACAAGGTAACGATTTGGGATGAGTGGGCAGACGAGAACGGTAATCTTGGCCCTGTCTACGGATCTCAATGGCGGAAGTGGGAGACGAAAGACGGTCGTACGATTGACCAAATCACGAATGTTATTGAACAAATTAAGTCGAATCCGGATTCTCGCCGCTTGCTCGTGTCAGCATGGAATGTAGGAGAGGTCGACCAAATGAAGCTGCCTCCTTGCCACTATTCCTTCCAATTTTACGTTGCGGAGGGCAAGCTGAGCTGTTTATTGAACATGCGTTCCGTGGATACATTCCTTGGATTGCCGTTCAATATTGCTAGCTACGCGCTGTTGACGCATATGGTTGCTCAGCAATGCGATTTGGAGGTAGGTGAGTTCATATGGAGCGGTGGTGACGTCCATATTTACTCTAACCATTTGGAGCAGGTGAACACGCAGTTGCAGCGTGAACCGTTGCCGCTTCCAAAGCTGGTCATTAAGCGCAAGCCAGAATCGATCTTTGATTATCGCTTTGAGGATTTTGAATTTGAAGGCTACGAATATCACCCGGCAATCAAAGCGCCTGTAGCTGTGTAGGAGCAGCGAACGTAATGATTACATTCGACTTCTGTGACTCTGCAACAAACGAACCAAGGAGGAATTGAATTTGTCGATTACGATGATATGGGCGATGGATGAACAGCGGCTTATCGGCAAGGATAACGGGATGCCATGGCACCTGCCGAATGATATGAAGTTTTTCCGTGAGAATACGAAAGGCAAGATCGTTGTTATGGGCAGAAAAACGTATGAATCGCTGAATGGAGCACTACCGAAGCGTCGCAATCTCGTGCTGACGCGTAATTCGGAGTGGCGTACGGATGATGCCGAAGTTATTACTGACATCAATCCCGTACTTGAGCTTGCCCAAAATGAAGAAGTGATGATTATTGGTGGAGCACAAATTTACAATCTTTTCATGCCTCATGCGGATAAGCTGCTTGTAACCCGGATTTCGGGTACATTTGAAGGCGACGAGCGGTTTCCGGCATATGATGAGCATGTATGGGAGCTGGAATGGGAGCAGCCGGGCATTGTGGATGAAAAGAACGCGTATTCTCACCAATTCCAGTCCTATTTGCGGAAAAAATAGATCGAAAAACTAGTTGGTTAAGTTGCTGCTGTGTGAAGAAATGCAAATGATTTGTTCATGACTCCATTGGAATATAGGTATAAATTGAGTAGGATAGGTTGAAATAACATGTCGAAGAGTGCAATGAAAAACGATACATTAACAATTACAGGAATAGAAATACCAATCAACCTAACTCGTACAAATATACGGATGGACGGATGGAGGAAATCGCATGTCAACACCTACTGGATTTATGGAGTATCGCCGTCAGATTCCGGCTGATCGCGATCCCTTGGAACGGATGAAGGATTGGGAAGAGTTCCATAAGCATTTAAGTGAAGAAGAGCTTCGTATGCAAGGGGCCCGCTGTATGGACTGTGGAACTCCGTATTGTCATACTGGTATTGAAATGACGGGAGGAACATCAGGCTGTCCCGTACACAATCTAATTCCAGAATGGAATCAACTCGTGTATCGTGGGTTATGGCAGGAGGCTCTTGAGCGTTTGCACAAGACGAATAACTTCCCTGAATTCACAGGGCGCGTATGTCCTGCACCTTGTGAGGGCTCTTGCACGGTAGGTTTGATCGGCCAGCCGGTTACGATTAAGACGATAGAAGAAGCAATTATCGAGCGCGGATTTGCGGAAGGTTGGGTGCAGCCCGAGCCTCCTGCTCAGCGAACTGGGAAGCATGTAGCAATCGTAGGCTCTGGCCCTGCTGGACTTGCCTGTGCCGCTCAATTAAACAAGGCAGGTCATTCGGTTACTGTCTTTGAGCGGGCAGATCGTCTAGGAGGTCTACTTACGTACGGGATCCCGACAATGAAGCTCGAGAAGCATGTTGTGGATCGACGCATTCAGCTTCTAGAAGCGGAAGGCATTCAATTTTTGACGAATACGGAGATTGGCAAGGACATACCTGCAGAGCAGTTAGTTGTCTCTCATGATGCTGTCGTTTTATGCGGTGGCGCCACAAAACCGCGTGAGTTCCAAATCGAAGGAAGCAATTTGCAAGGAATTCACTATGCGATGGATTACTTGAACGGTACGATTAAGAGCTACCTGGATTCCAAGCTGGAGGATGGCCAGTTCATTCATGCGAAGGGCAAGGATGTGATCGTCATCGGCGGTGGGGACACCGGAACTGATTGTGTGGCTACAGCGCTGCGTCATGGATGCCGCAGCGTAACTCAATTCGGCACGCATGAGATGGCGCCGTTGACACGAGATGCTAGCATCAATCCTTGGCCGCAGTTCCCGAACGTATATACATTAGATTATGCTCATGAGGAAGCAAAAGCCTTGTATGGCAATGATCCGCGCGAATTCTCCATTATGACGACCAAGTTCGTCGGTGATGGGAATGGCTATATCAAGGAGCTTCATACGGTGCAGATCAAACGGATCGTGGATGAATCCGGAAAGAAGAGCTATAAGCCGATTCCGGGGACAGAGCGTGTATTTCCGGCTCAGCTCGTTTTAATTGCAATCGGATTTGATGGACCGGAACAGACCCTAATTCAGCAGCTTGGCTTGGAGACAGATCGCCGTACGAATGTAAAGTCTGCATATGGCAAGTATATCACGAATGTTGATAAAGTTTTTGCGGCAGGCGATATGAGACGCGGCCAGAGTCTTGTCGTCTGGGCGATTAACGAAGGCCGTGAGGCAGCGCGGGAAGTAGACCGTTATTTGATGGGATCGACGTTGCTGCCATAACACGGTTCAAGGATGTTAAAGTTATGTAATCCATGCAGGGAGAAGCTGTGCCTTCTAGGGACTAACTCTCATTTATCAGATAAGGAACACAACAACTTGCAAGTTAAACAGCCAGGCGTCGAAATTAATCGGCGACTGGCTGTTTCGTTTCGTTTGAATACAAAGTTTTTTATCGAGGCTTTAGTTATATTAATTACCAACTGGTTGCTCTAAACGATGGAGTTCACCTTCCCGATACTCCTATTGCCATTTAGATATTTAGGCGAGTTAACTTTTCGCATCCTTAACTGTTCCATGATTGTTGTTACGGCATACTTCCAATCTCATCTGAATTGGCTTGCATTTTTACTTCTTTTGAATAGATCGCTCTCGTTGACGACAAAAAAATCCGATATTGTCCTCATATTTTACGACATAAAAAAACATTTTCTTGAAGGTGATTTAATTTTATGTAAGACCAGGCTACTTTTAGGATGTAAGCAGTACGTAATACCAATATGCGACGGCGTTATCCCTATTCATAGAAGCATTTTACAAAATAATTATATTAAACCATGTTGCCATAAAAAACGAAGAAAATGCGTTTTTTCTTAATATCGTCAAAATATTGAATCCCAGAAATCGACAAATAAATCAGTCAAAGGTCGAATAAACGCATTATATGTCGCAAATAAATAGTTGAATAATATCAGATTCTAGGATATCCTCTTGCTTGATTAGAAATGTTGTATTCGATTCGCAAATTTGTGGGATGATTTCCATTAAAATTTGATCGATCTATATTATTTATAGCGTTAACCGATCAGTAATTTAACGATAATGGTTAATGTCTTTATGAAAAAGGAAGTGAGTTCATGCAAGTGGTAGAATCGTCGACCTTATGCGAGTTGAACCCACAAGAGAAAAAGGGGAAAAGAGGAAGCAATACGGCACCTAATCGAACTGCCTGGCAGACTTTTAGCTGCAATACTCATGACTATGTGAATCATGATCTGACCTTTGAGGTTCGACTTATCGGCTTGTTAAATCCACGGCTGCTTGAAGATAGCATTAGGCATCTAATGAATAAGTATGCTGGATTCCAAGACAGTATAAACCAGCCAATTGGCATTCATAACGTGCAGCTCGAAGAGTTGGAAATTGCGAATTATGATCCAAACACATGGGAACTGTTGCTTAGGCTGGAAGCTGAGCAGTGCGATCCAATTGGACAACATCTGCGTCATCCGTGCTTGATTAAAGTAACAGAACAAGAACACAGACTTCTCTGGAACGTGCAAGCTGCTGCATACAGACCAATCGTATATCGCTTGATTCAGGAATTGGTCCATATTTATTCCACACTTGAGGTAGATACTTCATCCTACATATACCAATCATCGACAACAGACTTCACTCCTCTTCCGTTAGAGGAAGAGCTCTCGCTTCTGCAAGACATAGACACCTTCGAAATGCTTGAATTATTCACCAATCATCAGCTAAATAAGGAATCGAGTGCTTCTAGTGCAGGATCACGACGGACAGCGTGTACAGTAAATCCGCCGATCAACACAAAGCTCGAATCATTGGCTTTGGCGCACAACCTCCATATATCAGACCTTGTAGCAGCAGCAGTGTTGACTATACTTTACCGGTACAGCGGACAGGATCGCTTCCATGTGGCCATGTCGGACGGGAGAGTAGGAACCTCTTATCTCGAAACAAGCATACAAGAGTCGGAAACGCTTGCCGATATGGCACTCCGAATAAATCATGACTTAGATATAGCCATACGTCGGCAGAAAGATCCACGGCTGTTGAGACAGATTGCACAATTGCCGGCAGGAACGCCTTGTCATCAAGTGCGCATTTCCAAGAATAACTTTCCGGACGCAAGCTTGCACACTGCAAATTTACGGTGGGAATTGTATGAAACGATAGACGGCTTATTGGGATATGAATTGGACGTCAAGTTAGACACTCGCGATAACGCGCTTGAAGTCCATTTTGTACACGGGGCGGGAAAGCGGGAACTGGAAATTGCCCAAGGCATGACCGCACATATACTAGATTTGCTGCATCGTTATACACTTGATCCTCACATTCCAATATGGCAATTGACAGAATCCATCCCGCCTCTACGACTTCGGGTAGCCATTTCATCAACGTTTACATCCGGTTTAGTTGCCGATTCCTTATCATTCTGGCTGGAGCGCCTTAGGGTGCCATATGAACTCTGTTTCGCTCCTTACAATCAAGTGTTTCAGCAATTACTCGATCCACGTAGTTTACTTGCTGCTAATCATGAAGGAATAAATTTAATTTTATTGCGTTTGGAAGATGTATTTCAGCTGCAGGACAGTAGCCAAAGTGAAGCAGATCAAGCTTGTGCGCTTGTCGATGAATGGTTCCAGACGCTTGAGGCTTATCGACGTATGAATATGGCCCCAACCCAGATTTTGATCCTGCCGTCTTCGGACCGAATACAGGCGGATGAGCACCAGCTTGAATGGTACGAAAATCTGACATCTCTGATGATACATAATGCAGGCCGTGTAACTAACGTAACGGTAACCTCACATCATGATATTTCCCGCCTATATCCAACGTTGACGACAACCGATGCATATGCTGATGAATTGGGGCATGTTCCTTATACTTCAGAATACTTCGCGGTGATAGGTACATGGGCTGTACGACACATTTACCCTCTTCTGAAGCTGCCATATCGCATGGTAATCGTAGAGTGTGATGATGTAATCTGGTCTGGCTCAAGCAGTGAAGGTGAACAAATTGAAGTTGGACAGCACCATAGCTTACTCCAGCAATATTTCGTGAATGTGCAGCAGCGGGGAACCCCGATTTGCCTCTGTGGCGCGAATGCAGAGATCGATATGATTCGGGCCTTTCGCGATCAGCCTTCTATGCCGCTGCGGCTGCGCCACATAACATCTTGGCGCTTTGGAAGCCAGCATATCTCGGCAGCAGTGCAAGAAATGGCGAACGATCAGGGGGTCAGGCTGGAAGAAATCTTGTATATAGGAGCCAATCCAGCTTTTTGTGAAGAGGTGCGCGTAAGCTGTTCAGGCATTACAGTGGTGCGCACTTCTACAGATCCTGATGATATGGTGTCTTTCTTAAAAGACACTTGGGCATTGGATGAGCATCATTTTGAAGGATGGAATCAAAAACGAGAGGAGTTACTGGTATGAGATGTGAAGAGATTCTGAGTGCAGTGACCGGTGTGCCTGAAGCGCAATTGAACGACGATTCAGGACGAGACAACGTAATGGAGTGGGATAGCCTCGCACATATTAATCTGATTACAGCGCTTGAAGAGACATACGAGGTGTCCTTCACGATCGAAGAAATTCAACAGATGAAGACGATTGGCGATGTGAAAGCCATGCTCAAGCAGAAGGGTGTAGAGACCCTTGCGGGTAACGTGTAAAGGAGGGATAGTGTGAGCTTATTTCAACTTCGCATGCAGTGGCAAAAAATAAAAAAGTCAGGTAAGCCTGCAAATGTAAAGATTGCATACTTGTCTACGTTCACGATCAACCCGCTCGAACCGTATCTGGGCATTACATTGGAGCAAAGCGGGCTCATCTCTGAAGGATTGATTAGTCCATACAATCAAGTAGTGCAGGAATGCTTGAATGATAACAGTATTACGGCACGCTTTCAACCGGATATCATGGTGGTATGGCCGAGTCTGGAGGATCTGTGGGCAGGCCAGCAGCTACCGATGGCGGATAATCTCGGTTCGTATGTGAAAGAAGCCATTGATATGGCGGATGCTGCGCTCGAAGCCTCTAGGAGATGGCAATCTACACTTGTTTATATCTTGCCTGCCGTGTCGGAACGTCGTCCTCTTGGTGTCGGGGATGCCAATAATGTTGAGGGGGTGTTTGCGGCAGCAACAGCGGTTCGTGAGGAGCTGCGGCGCAAACTTGCTCGCAAACTTGGCGTTCTGCTTGTAGACGCGGAAGAGGTAATTCGTCACTTCGGATATGAGAAATCCTACAATGAACAGTTGTATTTCTTAGCCCGCATCCCATATACGGAGGAAGTGTTCCATGCGATTGCCAGAAACACTGCGCAATTGATTACGTTAAGCAAGTCTTCGCCTCGCAAATTGATCGCCGTAGATGCGGATAATACGCTTTGGGGTGGCGTTGTCGGGGAGGATGGCGTCGAGGGAATTGATTTGGCAGACAACGGGAAAGGTGAAGCGTTCAAAACCTTTCAGTCTTACCTGCTGGAGTTGCGTCGTGCGGGTATGTTGATCGCTGTATGCTCCAAGAACGCGCACGAGGACGTTATAGAAGTGTTTGAAAAACGTCGGGAGATGAGACTGAAAAAGGAACATATCGCGGCTTGGCGAGTTGGCTGGCAGCCTAAATCAGAGAGTTTGCGCCAGATCGCTGTAGAGCTGGGACTCGGACTGAACAGCATTGTCTTTATCGATGATAATCCAGTAGAAATCGCAGAGGTGCAGGCTTCGATTCCAGAGGTTTCCTGCATTCAGATGCCGGCCGATCCATCTGCGGCCATCCGTGTATTGCAGCAAGCAGGTACGTTGGATCGTCTTCCGCCGACATTAGAGGATTTAGGACGTGCTGCTTACTATGAGCAGGAATCAAAGCGGCGGGAAGCTGCGAGTCATGCCATTGGACCGGAACAATACAGAGCAGGGCTCGAAATTCATGCCCGGCTGTTTACACCGGAAGCCACTGACATGGCACGATTCACTCAGTTAGTGAATAAGACCAATCAATTTAATATCAATTGCCGGAGAAGAAACGAATCAGAGCTGATGGAGGTTTGTAAAGATTCGGCTTATGTTCCTCTGTTATGCGAATGCAAGGATCGCTTTGGCGATTACGGAGTCGTAGGAGCGTTGATTGTAAAGTTGGAAGGTGATACGGCAGAGTTGGATACCTTTGTCCTTAGCTGCCGCGTACTAGGAAGGGGAATTGAAGAAGCAATGGTTGCAGCGACGTTCAGGCTGCTGGCTGAACGTGGGGTATTGCGCTTGCTGGCGCAAGTGGAGCAGCATCCACGAAATGAGCCGGCTAGACAGTTTTTTGCCTCAATTGGCTGTATTGCGGTCGGTGAAAAATGCGAGGTTGCGAGTGTGGAATGGCCTGCCTATATTACTCGAGAAGACGAAGTGGTTGTGTCATGATGGCACAAGTTACGCGTTCCGTTATCCGCTTTACAATGGAGGATCTGGATGAGTTTGCTCGTGCCAGCCATGACTGGAGCCCATTACATGCCGATGCATCATATGCATACCGGACGCCTTATGGGGCACGAATTGTGTATGGAGCACTGGAGCAGCTCTTCTGTTTATCTTCTCTCCCTGATCGAGAGGGATATACGTTGTCTAGTGTTACGGCCGAATTTGTACATCCGTTGTTTGTCGAGGTAGATTACATCATCGAGACCGTAAGCGAGTCTATGGAGGAGAGTCATTTCCGAATTTATGACGGCGAGCGAATAGCCGCAAAGGGAAAAGCATTCTTCCGGCCTGGCGCTCCTAGCGAACCGAACCGGATGGAGGCACAGCCGAAAGTTCGTAAAGAACCGATAGAGCTAAGTGGAAGCGACCTGTATAAGGGACGCCAGGTGAACGGAGAATACTGGCCGCTCCAGCCTTCCTTGGACATATGGATGGAAAGATTGAAGCTGCGTGACAAAGGTGTAGGCGCAGCACAGGCAGCAGCACTCATGTGGCAGACGTATCTTGCCGGAATGGTACTTCCGGGGAGGCATTCATTATGCAACAAGTTGACGATGCATTTTCGGGAGCAGGCAGTAATTGGCGATGCCGCGATTAATTATGATGCTGAAGTCATTGGTTATGACGATCGATTCAGCAAAATGCGGGCGCGTGCGACTCTCAAATCGCAAGATACATTAGTTGCAGAATCGGAGCTTCACGTCTTCTTGCGGGAACCAGTTGCTGAGGTGACAGTAGATCGGATAGAAGAGTTGCTGCCGAGATCGCGGGCACTAGTGGGGAAGGTAGCGATCGTAATGGGAGCAAGCCGCGGCTTCGGAGCAGCAATGTCGCTCGGTTTAGCGATGCAGGGCGCTACTGTACTCGCCATATATCATCGTAGCGAAGAGTCTATGAGGCGGCTGGCGGAGATGGTACCTGCCGGATGTGGAAGCATACGACCATATCAAGGAGATGCCGGTGATGCTGCATGGTGTTTGGAACTACAGAAGTGTTGGGATGATGAGTTTGGAAAGCCTGATATCTTGGTAATTAACGCCGGACTCCCGATGTTACCGATGACAACAGAGGTACAGCAACTGGAACGCATGCAGCAATACGTAGCGAGCAGCTTCCGATTGACCAGCGTGCCATTAACTGTATGGCTAAAGTCGGTTGCTGCGAAGCAAGGTTGGAGTGTTGTGCTGTCGGCTGAGAGCGTTACGGATGTTCCGCCTGATTATCCGCATTATGTTGCAGCCAAAAGCGCTATAGAAGGGCTGGCGAAAACCGTCGCCAAGCGGCACAAGGGAAAGCTCTTGATTGTACGACCTCCGCGAATGCGGACTGACCTCAGCAATATGCCGTTGGCTCGACACGAATCGATTATGCCTGAGCATGTTGCGGTGGAGGTAATTAAGCGTATCGGAAACACATCGGCTAAGGATGGCTATGAGATTCTGGAAGGCTCTTTCCGACATCAATAGGGGGGATTGGCATGCAGTTGTTAGATTTTCTAAGCCGCATGGAATTGCGTGTAGACTTTCGCCCGGCAACGGAGAAAGAGTTCGATAAGGTTGTATACCTCACGAATTGGACGGCAGACTTCCATCTGACGGCACATGGTCTGGATCGTGCAGCGTTGGAGGATTTGATCGATCGGCAGTCCCATGAATGCTGGGTCATCGAAGCCAGTGATCGCTTCGGCGAATATGGCGTGGCTGGAGTCATGTTGTTTGTGCAGAACGGAGACGTGCTGGACGTTCACTCTTATATTATTAGCTGCAAAATACTAGGGAAAAATATTGAGATTATTGTTTTGCAGAAATTAGCTGGCCTAGCAGAACGGCTAGGCTGCAAGAATATACATTTGCATTATCGCAAGACCCCTCGCAATGCGGTGTCCGCAGACTTTGTGAAACGTGTCGCTGCAAATTGGATTGTACCGGAAGAGGGAGGATTTGGTGCAATCCTGCCTGTGCAGGAGCTCATTACGTCGCTTGCAGCAGAAGGGGAGGAGACGTCAAGAGCAATTGGGCCTAGACGTTCTATCGACTTGAGGAAGGCGTTCACCGTAGGTCGGATGGAACCGAATCTGACAGAACTATGGAGTGATATTCGAAATAAACTCCGCACCAGCACACAAATTATGGAGGGGATACGCTGGAGCAAGCAGCAAACATCCGTTGATCAATATTCCGTCTACGCAGCACCACGAACGCCTAATGAAGAAACACTTGTATCGATATGGGAAGATGTTTTGCTGACGAAGCCGATCGGTATTACGGATCACTTTCTGACGCTGGGTGGCAATTCATTACTTGCTACCCAGATCATGTCCCGCATTCGCGAGTCATTTGGAGTAGAGTTGCCGATTCGAGCCATTTTTGAATATCCGACAATCGAAACGCTGGTCGAATGCATATCCGCATCGAAAATTGCCGATGAAGGATTTGAAGCGGGGTATAAATTTGTCATATACGATAAAAGCGGTGTTTTTCCGCTCTCCTTTGCACAACAGCGATTGTGGTTCTTGGATCAATTGGAGCCAGGCAGCCCTTATTACAATATGACATTGTCCATTCGCCTATCGGGTTCGCTCGTTATTGATGCACTGCAGCAAAGTATTCAGTCCATAGTTTCCCGCCATGATATATTGCGTACTACCTTTCACTTCATAGATGGGCAGGCTGTCACCCGAATAGCGCCGACTGGTTCGTTTCCAATAAAGATGCAGAAGTTGACAGGCAGCAAAGCACAGAAGCAGAAGCAATTGCAGTCAATTATCTATACAGAATCGCGGCGGCCATTTGATCTGAACAAGGGTCCGCTCTTTCGGGCAATTCTGCTTCAACAAGCGGTAGATGAGCATTTGCTGCTGCTATCGATGCATCATATTGTATCAGATGGCTGGTCTTTAGGTGTTCTGCAGCATGAGTTGCAGCAGTTTTATATGTCATACATAACGAATGAACCTCCGAATTTGGGCGAGCTTCCAGTGCAGTATGCCGATTTCGTTCATTGGCAGCGTGCATGGCTGCAAGGAGCACGGATAGATGCCCAGTTGGAGTATTGGCGCAACAAGCTTTCAGACATCCCGCCGCTGCTGCTGCTGCCGACAGATCGTCCTCGCCCTGCGGTGCAAACTTTTAATGGCGCAACGGATCGCCGGATAGTACCGGTTCAGTTGGCTGGGGAAATCAATGCGCTGTGCAAGCGCGAAAGAGTCACGTTATATATGGTGCTATTGACGGCATTCCAAGCGCTGCTTCATCGGTACACGGGGCAAGAAACCATTGTCGTCGGCTCGCCTGTGGCGAATCGGCAGCGTACGGAGATTGAAGGATTGATAGGATTCTTCGTCAATACGCTTGCTCTGCGGGCCGACTTTGCGGATAACATTTCTTTCCGAGATCTATTGCAGCAGATAAAGCTGACTACACTAGAAGCATATTCAAATCAGGATTTGCCATTCGAGCAACTGGTTGAAGCTTTGAACCCAGAACGATCTCTAGCAGCGACACCTATTTTCCAAGCTACCTTCGCACTACATAATTTACCTGCGACTACTCGCGAAGTGGAAAATGTTTGCATGGAGTTCCATGAATTATCTAACGGTACGAGCAAGTTTGATTTAAGCATGGCCGTAGAGGAAAGTGAGCGCGGTCTTTATGTAGCCATCGACTACAATACTGATCTGTTTAATCCGGATACGATCGCTCGGATGCAGGATCATTACCAGACTCTGCTGCAATCGGCAGTTCAGGATTGCTCCCAATGCATTGACAACTTATTACTGCTTTCGAGCAGCGAGCGGGAGCAGCTTGTCATTGAATGGAATGACACGAATGTGCCGCATCCTGCCGCAAAATTTGTTCATGAACTCGTAGCCGAGCGGGCTGAGATGATGCCAGAGCGAATAGCCGTTACGTGCGGAGCGGAACGGATTACATATAATGAACTGAACAAGCGTGCGAACTCCCTCGCTCATTACATGCTGGAAAAAGGTGCCGTTAATCAAACGGTTGTTGCTATCTATGCGGAACGATCCATTGATTTAGTAGTGGCTCAGCTTGCTGTGCTGAAGACAGGTGCAGCGTATTTGCCGATCGATCCTGCGTATCCGCGTGAACGCGTAGCCTTCATGCTGCAAGATGCTCAGGTCAGCATGCTATTGACAAAAGGGGAATTTCTGGAATATATACCGGTTAAGTTTATTCCGAGCACCATCTTATTGGATCGGGATGTTGAATACTATGAAAGGTATTGCACTGATAATCCGGATCATGCATGTACAACTGCTGATTTGGCGTATGTCATCTATAC
This sequence comes from Paenibacillus sp. S-12, assembly GCF_030363895.1. NCBI lineage: Bacteria > Bacillati > Bacillota > Bacilli > Caryophanales > Paenibacillaceae > Paenibacillus > Paenibacillus sp. S-12. The sequence continues at coordinate 142,662 of NZ_JASIUF010000012.1, read as the reverse complement.
CTCCGGCTCTACCGGGCAGCCGAAAGGAGTAGAGATCGAGCATAACGCCTTACTCAATCTAGTTTTCTGGCATCAACGTGCCTATCATGTCACTCCAGACGATCGTGCTACTTTATTGGCGGGTACAGCGTTTGACGCTTCAGTATGGGAATTGTGGCCATACCTATCTATAGGAGCTTCGTTGCATGTGGTAGATGAAGATGCTCGCATGGATGCTGCCAGATTACGAGATTGGATGGTGTTAAACCGAATCACCCATTCGTTCGTGCCTACGCCTCTAGCAGAGACGTTAATCATGGAGCAATGGCCACAATCTGTGCATTTGCGTTATATGTTGACAGGTGGGGATCGCCTGCGCTTTGCACCATCTTCCGCATTGCCGTTTCAATTGATCAATCACTATGGTCCGACGGAATCGACGGTGGTTGCGACAAGCGGCATCGTACTCACAGGCGGAGAAGGACCGATTACAATCGGCCGACCAATCGATAACATACGTGCCTATTTGCTTGATTCGACCATGCAGCCTGTTCCGATTGGTGTGCGTGGCGAGCTATATATTGGCGGTCAAGGTTTGGCTCGGGGATATCGGGGGCGTCCGGATCTGACAGAGGAGCGGTTTGTTCCGAATCCATTCCGCAGCGGCGAGCTATTGTATCGGACCGGAGACCTGTGCCGTTATTTGCCGGATGGTTCTATTGAGTTCATTGGCCGCATCGACCATCAGGTGAAAATACGCGGCTATCGAATTGAGCTCAAAGAGATCGAGAGTGCGCTGTCCGGACATCCGAATATCAGAAGCTGTACGGTCGTTGTGCATGAAGACCGCGAAGGCACTCGCCGTCTTGTCGGTTATGTAGTTAGTGACTTCATGCTGGAACAACAGCAGTTGAAGGAATATTTGAAGGAAATTCTGCCTGCTTATATGGTTCCGACAGCATTCGTCCAGATGGATGAACTACCGTTGACCCCGAACGGTAAAGTGAATCATAAGGCTTTGCCTGTTCCTGATTACTCCATTTCCAGTGATAGTGAACACGACATTCCGCATTCGGAAACAGAAGCAGAGCTTCTGCACATATGGCAACAAGTATTAGGGATAGAGAGAATCGGTATTCACGATAACTTCTTCGTGCTGGGCGGAGATTCGATCCTGAGTATTCAGATCGTGTCCCGTGCGAATCGGTCTGGAATTCCGATTACGACGAAGCACATGTTCCAGTATCAGACGATTGCAGAATTGGCTGCTTCGGCGGCGATTGGATCAATGGTAGCTGCTGAGCAAGGAAAGGTAGTCGGCAATGTTCCGCTGATGCCGATTCAGCGCTGGTTATTCGAGCAAGAGCTGGAAGAACTTGATCAGTGGAATATGGCGATGCTGCTGTCATTGAAGCAGTCTACAGATTCCAAGCTGCTTGGACAAGCCTTCGGTTATTTATTGGAACACCACGACGCACTTCGCATGCGCTACTTCCAGACGGAGGAAGGATGGAAGCAAATCAATGAAGAAGAGGCGCCGACGCTTTCTGTAGAAACAGTCGATCTAAGTCGTTTACCTTCCGAGAAGCAGGAAGCCGCTATGCAGCAGCACGCAGACCAAGTACAGAGAAGCCTGCTACTGACCGCTGGGAAGTTAATGAACGCCGTGCTGTTCCGTCTTGGACACGTGGACAAGCTGCTGATTGTCGTCCACCATCTCGTTATTGATGGTGTCTCTTGGAGAATTCTGCTGGAGGATTTAGAGACCGTTTATCGGCAATTGGTGAATGGAGACAAGGCGGTGCTGCCACCAAAGACGACTTCTTTCCGCGACTGGGCAATGGCAGTGCAATCGTATGCGCGCAGTGAACAGTTGACAGGGCTAGAGAAGCATTATTGGCAATCGGTGGCCGACGTACAGCCAGAAGAGGCTGTGCTCCCTGTCACAGTTGATATGTCACATGGTGTAACCGGAAGCAATACGGTTGCGACTATTGGCCAAGTTACGGTTACCTTGGATACCGAACATACGAGGCTGATGTTGCAGCAAGTGCCGCGAGTATATCGAACGCACATTAATGATATATTGCTCGCTGCGCTGACCCGCGCCATCACAGAATGGACAGGTGGCCGCAGTCTTTATGTCGCCCTGGAAGGCCACGGTCGTGAGGATCTTATTGATGGTATAGATATTTCCCGCACTATCGGATGGTTTACATCGTTGTATCCAGTTCATCTGCAGTTGGGCACGGATCCATCTCTTGGCAGCCAATTGAAAGCAGTAAAAGAGCAGCTACGCCGCATACCAAATCGCGGCATTGGTTACGGACTGCTGCGTTACTTGTCCAATGATCCGCATATGAGCTGGACAGAGCAAGCTCATCCTGAACCGCAGATCAGCTTCAATTATTTGGGTCAGTTCGACCAACTGGTTGCAAACAGTGAGCTATTCTCACTTTCCAAGGGGAACATAGGAAATGTGCGTAGTTTGCAAGGCCGCAGACGTTATGCCATTGATGTACACGGAATGATCCGCGATGGTCAGTTGGAGATGATTTGGGAGTATAGTCGCACACTTCATGATGCGATTTCAATTGAGCGAGTAGCCCACGGCTTCATTGATGCACTTACACAATACATAGCGCATTGTATGTCTTCAGAAGCAGGAGGATATACGCCATCTGATTTCCCGGCATCCGCTCTAAGTCAACAGGAGCTTGATCGGATTGCGCGTGATTATAAAGAGTTGGAAGATGTACATCTGCTATCGCCACTGCAGCAAGGGATGCTATTCCATGCGTTGTATTCGCCGGAATCTACCGTCTATTTCGAACAGGCTGTCACCGAATTGACGGGACCGCTGAATGTAGAGGTGTTCGATCGTGCTTGGCGGTCTATTATTCAACGTCACGCGATCTTCCGCACATTTTTCCAATGGGAATGGCTGCAGGAGCCTCATCAGATTGTACTTGCGAACGTGAATATACCTATCAAGGTGATCAATCTGCTTGATCTTGCAGTAGAGGAGCAGCAGAAACAGATCTCGCAATTATTGGAACAGGATCGTCAAGAGCGATTTGATCTGTCTAATCAGCCACTTATGCGTCTAATGCTGATTTGTCTTGAAAACGATCGGACGAAGTTTGTGTGGAGCTTCCACCACATTTTACTGGATGGCTGGAGTGTATTTGCGGTATTGCATGAACTGTTCGACATCTATAAAGCACTCATGAATCACGAAACGCTTCATCAGGATATCGCTGTTCCATATCGGAATTATATTGAGTGGTGCGCCGCACGGAATTTGAATGAAGCGGAACAATACTGGCGCTCTTATTTACAAGGATTCAGCACACCGACATCACTGCTTATCGGTGGAGCAACCCGTCTTACAGAGGAAATATTTGAACAGCATTCAATATTACTTACGCAGTCAACAACGAAAGGGTTGCATCATATTTCACGCAAACAGCGCGTTACGGTCAATACACTCATGCAAGCAGCATGGGCTATATTGCTGCACCGCTATAGCGGCGAGGAGGATGTGCTGTTCGGAGCGACTGTATCAGTACGGCCGCCTGAATTGCCGCATATCGAATCGATGATTGGACTGTTCATTAATTCATTACCTGTAAGGATCCAAGTCAAGCAAGAAACGGAGCTGTCGGCATGGATTCAGAAGCTGCAGGAGCGCCAAGCGGATTGGATTCAGTACGCTCATACACCGCTGTCATTGGTCATGGATTGCAGTGAAGTACCGAATGGACAGCCGTTATTTGAAACGTTGCTCGTATTCGAAAACTATCCTGTTAATCGTTCTGACCTGACCGCCAAGACGGGATTGTCCGTTGGTGATATTTCGATACTGGAACGGACCACCTACCCATTGACGATTATCGTAGTACTTGGAGAACGACTCGAAGTGCGCGCCATATACGATCGCAGACGTTACGAACAGCAGGCTGTTGAAAGGCTGCTGGGGCATTTGCAAATGATTGTGACTGGTATCGTGCAAGCGGACGAGCAGCTGATGCTGCAAGAGCTCCCGTTGCTAACAGAAGCAGAACATGAATTGTTGTTAACCCAATTTAATGCGGGAGCACGAAAGGCAGTGCCCGCGAACACGACGATTCATCATTTAATCGAGGAGCAGGTTCAGCGTACGCCAGATGCAACGGCTCTGATCGTAGACGAAAAGCGAATCAGCTACCGCGAATTGGATCGAAGGGCGAATCAGCTTGCAAACCATTTGCGTCAGCTTGGGGTAGGCCCTGAATTTTTAGTTGGCATATGTATAGAACGGACTGCGGAAATGCTCATCGGTCTGTTGGCAATTCTGAAGGCGGGCGGCGCTTATGTACCGCTTGATCCATCATACCCGAAGGATCGGCTTGGATTTATTTTGGAAGACACAGAAGTGAAGGTGCTTCTGTCCCAATCTCAATTAGCGGATCGGCTGCCGTTACATGCGGCGCAAACGATATGGCTGGATACTGACTGGCCTGCTATTGATCTTCAGAGTGATGAGCCTATTGAGAGCGGTGTGTCAGAGCATAATCTGGCATACATCATTTATACGTCAGGTTCTACGGGGAGACCGAAAGGAGTGGCTCTGGAGCACCGCAATACGGTTACTTTCCTGAAATGGTGCCGTGAGAACTTCACAGAAGATGAGTTGGCTGGCGTATTAGCTGCTACTTCGATCAGCTTCGACTTATCCGTGTTCGAGTTGTTCCTGCCGCTTACATGCGGGGGCAAGGTCATTTTAGCCGAAAATGCACTTTATTTGCCGGAGCTGCCCGCTGCTCAAGAAGTAAGCCTGATCAACACGGTTCCATCCGCGATGGCAGAACTGATACGGATGAACGGGGTACCGCTTTCTGTTGTTACGGTCAACTTGGCAGGAGAGCAGCTGCCATTGAACTTAGCACGTCAAATATACGGGGTTGGTTCCATACAACGTCTGTACAACCTGTACGGTCCGTCTGAAGATACGACCTATTCGACATATTGGCTGGTGGAACCAGACGCGGATTACTCGCCGCCGATTGGATATCCAATCGCTGCGACGAGCTGCTACATCTTGGATACTCATTTGCGTCCCGTACCGATCGGGGTACCTGGGGAGCTGTTTATTGCCGGACAAGGTCTGGCGCGCTGTTACTTGCACCGTCCAGAACTGACCGCTGAGAAGTTCATTGATAATCCGTTCGCAGAACAAGCTGGGGAACGCATGTATCGCACGGGCGATTTGTGCCGTTACCGAAGCGATGGCGTCATTGAATATTTAGGACGCATGGATCATCAAGTGAAGGTTCGCGGCTTCCGTATCGAATTGCAAGAGGTTGAAACGGTATTGTCACTCCATGCGGCAGTAAGAGAAGCGGTCGTGATGGTGCAGGAAAGTCATGCGGGCAGTAAGCAGTTGATTGGTTATTTTGTTCCGAACGTGTCCGCAGCTGTGGCACCGACGACAGATATGCTGCGGACGCATCTCAAGGAATTTTTACCGGACTATATGATTCCGTCAGCATTTGTGTCGATGGACAGTTTCCCGCTAACACCAAGCGGCAAGGTTGATCGCAAAGCGTTACCGATGCCGGATAGAGCGGCAGAGGGCAGCGACAATTATGCAGAGCCGCGCAACGAGGTGGAGCGCGTGCTGTGCAGCATTTGGCAGCAGGTGCTTGGGGTGGATCGGGTTGGCATTCATGATGGTTTCTTTAGCTTGGGAGGAGATTCTATCCTCAGCATTCAGATCATATCCCGGGCGAGCCAAGCAGGCTTGAAGCTGACACCGAAGCAGTTGTTCCGCTATCAGACAATAGCCGAACTGGCTGAAGTAGCTCAAGTTACAGCTGTCCAAGTGGAGCAGGATCAGGGCGAAGTGACGGGAACTGTGGCGCTGACACCGATTCAGCATTGGTTCTTCGAATCCGATCTGCCTGATTGGAGTCATTGGCATCAAATTGTCCATCTGAATGTTGCCCGTCCTATGGATCAAGTGCTGTTGACGCAGGCGGTAGAGGAGCTGCTTAGATATCACGATGGTTTGCGGCTGCGGTTCGTTCAGGATGAAACTGGATGGCGGCAAGAGAACGTTGCATTTGATGGGACAGCGCCCGTGTCAGAAGTTGATTTATCACGGTATACCGAAGAAGAACAAGCGGCTGTCAAAGCAGCTTCCATTACGGAGTGGCAAGGTCGGCTGCATATAACGGACGGACCGCTTATCAGATTCATTTATTTCCGTACGGGAGAAGGCTGCTCGGATTGGCTGACGATCATTGTCCATCATCTTGTATCCGATGGAATTACACTACGGTTGCTGCTTGAAGATGTGCAGACGGTCTATGCACAGTTGGAGCGTGGACAGCAGCCACAGCTTCCACTGAAGCATACCTCTTATCAAGAATGGGCAGCACGCCTGGATGCATATGCGAACTCTGAGACGGCTGGCAAGGAACGAACTTTTTGGCTTAATCCTGCACGATGGGCCAGCTCACCGCTTCCAGTCGATCATTACCTTGGCGAGAATACGCACGCTTCTTTGCGTAAAGTAAGCATCAAGTTATCGGCCGACGAGACAAGGCTGTTGCTGCAGGAAGTGCCTTCTGCTTATCGAACGCAAGTCAATGACGTGCTGCTTACTGCACTTGTGCAGTCTTTTAAGGGCTGGACGGGACAACATTCCCTGCTCATTCATATGGAAGGGCATGGACGTGAAGATCTCTTTGAAGGTGTCAATGTAGCACGTACTGCAGGCTGGTTTACGTCGCTCTATCCTGTCTTTCTCAAACTTGAAGCAGAGGACGATCTCGGAACTGTATTGAAATCGGTCAAAGAGCAGCTCCGAGCGCTTCCGAATCGAGGCATCGGATTTGGCATATTGCGTTATTTATCAGAAGATCCTGAGATGCGGGCAGAGTCTTGGAGTCAACCTGATGCTGAGGTCATTTTTAATTACCTCGGTCAGTTTGATCAATTAGTAGCTGGTTCAGAGTTCTTTGACAAAGTAGAGCTGGAGCAAAGTATTGGCGGAAACCGGAGACATGTGCTTGATGTGTATGGCATGGTTAGCGATGGCGAACTGCAGATGGTATGGGAGTATAGCGAACATCTGCATCAGCGCACAACAATCGAGCGATTGGCTGATGAATTCATGTCGGCACTCCGTAATTTAATTGCACATTGTCTTGCACCAGAAGCGGGTGGAATAACGCCATCTGACTTCCCGTTGGCTAATGTTACTCAAATGGAATTGGATCGGCTGTACGCTGGAGACGGTGCGATCGAGGACATTTATCCGTTGTCGCCTACTCAGCAAGGCATGCTGTTTCACACGCTGCTCTCACCAGGATCGGGTATGTACTTTGAAAATATGAACGCGGTACTGGAAGGCAGTTTGGATACTCAGGCATTCCACAAGGCGTGGCAGACATTAGTGAATCGGCACAGCATCTTGCGAACGGGGTTCGTATGGAAAGACATGAACCATCCGCATCAGGTGGTGTACCAGCAGGCAACTATGCCTTATGTACAAGCCGATTGGCGCCAGTTGTCGCAAGCCGAGCAAGAACAGCGGCTGCAGCAGTACTTGGCAGATGAGAAGCAGCAGGGATTCCAATTGGATCAAGCTCCGCTCATGCGTGTGGCCTTGTTCCGTATCGGGCTGGAAGGAGCAGAACAATACCGGATGGTATGGAGCTTTCACCATTTGCTGCTCGATGGATGGAGCGTATCGCTTTTATTACGTGAGCTGTTCCAATTGTATCGCAGCTACTCACAGCAGCACGAAGAGTTGCAGCTTCCACCATCTCGACCGTATCGAGACTATATGGAATGGCTGCATGAGCAGAACCTGCAGCAGGCGGAGCTGTATTGGAAAGAGCAGTTGTCTGGCTTCCAAACTCCTACACCGCTTGTCATGGAAAAGAAACAAGCAGCAGCAAATGAATCTAGTTATGAAGAGCTCCGGTTGGAATTGACGGAGAAGGTAACGGCCAACCTGCTCTCCATGATGAAGCGCAAGCAGGTCACGATGAATACGATGATTCAGGGGGCATGGGCAATTCTGCTCAGTCGTTATAGCGGAGATAGCAATGTTGTATTCGGCGCTACCGTATCTGGCAGGTCGGCGAATGTACCGAACATTGAGGCGATGGTAGGACTGTTTATTAATACCTTACCGGTACGTGTGCGTGTGAATCGGGATGATTATTTGATGGACTGGTTGTGGCAGCTTCAAGACGAGCAAGCTGAACAGCGTTTGTACGAGTACACGCCGCTGTCGCTGATTCAGAACTGCAGTGAGGTGCCTAATGGAACATCGTTGTTTGATAGCATCCTTGTATTCGAAAATTATCCAGTAGACGCAGGCAGTGAAACAACCAATGAACTGCGGCTGCAATCCGTGGAAACCAGTGAACAAACCAACTATGCGCTTACGCTTGCAGTTGTACCAGGTGCAGCTTTATCCTTGCGTATGCTGTATTCGAAAGCGCGGTTCGATCCGCTTACCATTCATCGCGCCCTCGGTCATATGCAGATGCTGCTTGAGCAAATTGCAGATGCAGATGAGCAAGTTCAATTGAAGGAGCTTGTAATTCTGACTCGCGAGGAGCAGCAGCAATTGTTAGAAGATTGGAACAACACTTTGAATAATTCTGCTGCAGGATCGTGTGTCCACAAGCTGGTGGAGGAGCAGGCAGAGAAGACGCCGGATGCTGTAGCTGTTGTGAGCCGGGAGCAGCGTCTTACCTATCGCGAGTTAAACTTGCGGGCGAACCAGCTCGCGCATCATTTGGCAAAGCGCGGCGTCGGAACAGAGGTGCCAGTTGGCATCTGCATGGAACGCAGTGTGGAGCTGATCATTGCGGTACTCGGCGTATTGAAGTCCGGAGGTGCTTATGTACCGCTTGACCCTCATTATCCGAAGGAAAGATTGCGCTTCATCATTGAGGATACGCAAGTTCCGGTACTGTTGACGGCTGTGGACTTGTTGGCGCAGCTGCCTGAGAAGGCAGAGCATGACATGGTAACGCTGTGCCTTGATTCAGACTGGGCGCGCGTCGCGCAGGAAAGCGACAAAGCGCCGGAAGTTGCTGTAAGTACAGCCAACTTGGCTTATATCATTTATACTTCAGGCTCGACTGGACAGCCGAAAGGTGTGCAGGTGCAGCATGATTCGCTGCTTAACCTTATCCAATGGCATCAGGAAGCGTATCAGGTGACAGAGGCGGATCGGGCTACGCTCATTGCGGGAACGGCCTTCGATGCATCCGTATGGGAAATATGGCCGTATCTGACGGCCGGAGCGGCGCTGTATATCGTAGATGATGAGATCCGATTGAGTCCGCAGCAGCTGCGGGATTGGCTGATCGAGAGCGGAATTACGCTCACATTCCTGCCGACGCCATTGGCGGAGCGAGTTGTCAGTGTGGACTGGCCGCAGGAAACGCCGCTGCGTGCCCTGTTGACAGGAGGAGATAAGCTGCATCGCCATCCGGAGGTGGAATTGCCATTCGCTCTGGTGAACCATTATGGCCCAACGGAGAATACGGTTGTTGCGACGTGTGGAATGGTAGCATGCGGTGTGCATACGGAAGAAGCGCCGACAATCGGCAGACCGATTGCCAATACGAGATGCTACATTCTAGATGAGAATGGACAGCCTGTGCCGATCGGTGTACCCGGTGAGCTATATATTGCGGGAAGCAGCTTGGCACGCGGATACTGGAACAGACCGGAGCTGACTGCTGAGAGGTTTGTGCAAGATCCATTCCGTGCTGACCCACATGCGAGAATGTATAGTACAGGCGATCTGTGCCGATATACGGCAGATGGGGAGATCGAATACCTCGGACGCATGGACGATCAAGTAAAGATTCGCGGCTTCCGCATTGAACTGGGAGAAGTGGAAACGGTTATTTCCCATCACCCGGAGGTAGAGGAAGCAAGTGTAATTGCCCGTCAGGATGCATCTGGCCAGAACCGGCTGGTGGCGTACATTGTGCCGGCTCAAGCGCAGGCCAATGCCGAGACGGACAATGCCTCCAATGCCGTACTAACGGATACGCTGCGTCAGTTTGTGAAGCACAAATTGCCGGATTACATGCTTCCAAGCGCGTTCGTGATGATGGATCGGCTACCATTGACGCCGAATGGCAAGATCGATCGCAGAGCGCTTCCAGAAGTTGATTGGAGCAGCGAAGCCCAAGCTTATGTGGCGCCTCGGAATGCAGTGGAAGAGATACTATGCTCCATCTGGGCGCAAGTGCTTGGCTTGGAGAAGGTGGGTATTAACGATCATTTCTTCGAGCTTGGTGGAGATTCGATTCTTAGCATACAAGTTGTCGCTCGGGCTGCCCAAAGAGGTCTGCGCATACAAACTAAAATGCTGTTCGATTATCCTGTCATTGCCGAGCTGTCAGCTGTAGCTGGCGAAGAGGCTTTGGTTGTTGCGGATCAGGGTGAAATTGTAGGAGAAGTGCCGCTGACACCGATTCAGTGCTGGTTCTTCAACCAAGATATTTGCGACCGACACCATTGGAATCAGGCTATGATGCTGGAACTGCGTAAACCGATTGCCACACAAGTGCTTAGTGAGGCACTTCATCAACTGGTTCTGCACCATGATGCCCTGCGCTTGCGTTATGCAAATGGTGATAAAGGATGGACACAGCGCATCGTTCCAGCGGCAGAAGTAAAGGTTCCTCTTGAGTTCGTCGATCTGTCATCTTATGACGAAGCGAAGCAGCGATATGAGATGGAAGCACGAGCGACGTCTGCTCAGGCAGGCATGAATTTGATGGAAGGGCCACTGATTAGGGCCGTGCAGTTCGAATTGGGTAAAGACCAGGGCAGAAGATTGCTGCTGGCGATCCATCACCTGGCGATCGATGGAGTTTCTTGGCGGATTCTGATTGAAGATTTGGACTTGTTGTGCGGACAGTTGACGCAAGCACAAGCGCCTTCACTTCCTGTCAAGACGACTTCCTATAAGAGCTGGGCGGAGCGATTGACAGCCTATGCACAGACAGATGAGCTGCATAAGGAACAAGCCTATTGGCTGCGAATGGTTGATTCCTATACGGTACCACTTCCGATTGATCATGAGAATGGCTCCAATACGCTCAGCTCAATGAATGAAGTATCGGTGCAATTATCACAAGAGGAAACCCAATCTCTATTGAAGGAAGTCCCAGCCGCTTATCGCAGTGAAATTACGGAAGTATTCCTAACTGCACTTCTGCGAGCTTTTGTCACTTGGACAGGAGAACGCGGGTTAATCGTGACTTTGGAAGGTCACGGCCGCGAAGCGCTGCTTGAAGATACCGATCTAAGCAGAACGGTTGGTTGGTTTACCTCTATGTATCCGATGTATTTACAATGGAATGCTTCTGGTACGTTAAGGGATCAGATTAAGGCGCTCAAAGAACAAGTGACAAATATTCCGAATCGGGGCGTAGGGTACGGTTTGCTTCGTTGGCTGAGCGAAGGTGAACAACTGCGCGAGCAGTTGGAAGCAATTCCGGAAGCAGAGGTCAGCTTCAATTATCTGGGTCAGTTCGATCAGATTACCTCGCCAACGGGGTGGCTCGGAGCGGCTGAGGAATCGGTTGGACTTGTCCATGGAGAAGGTGCACGGCAGCATCTGCTGGACATTGTAGGTGTCGTAACAGGTGGATGCCTCAGATTGACTTGGGCTTATAGCAGCAATTATCACCGCCGCGATACGATCGAACGGCTTGCCGAAGATTATATGCTGGCGCTGCGAGAGATTATAGCGGGCTGCAAGGAAGCAGGGCAGGCTGATTACACGCCATCTGACTTCAAGCGGACCAAGTTGAATCAGAAGACGCTTGATGCGATTATGGCGCAAGTGAATCAACATAACAGGAGGTCACCGAAATAATGGGAGTATTGATTGAGGATATTTATAGATTATCTCCCATGCAGCAGGGCATGTTTTTCCATAGTCTGTATGATGAGGGATCACAGGCCTACATTACGCAAGTCCAATTCTCTCTGCATGGGGAATTGAATAGACCCGCTTTCGTAGAAGCTTGGCAGCTAGTTCTGGGCCGTCATCCTGTTTTGCGAACTTCGCTCGTCTGGGAGAATGTCGAGGAACCTTATCAAGTTGTGCAAGCCAACGTGAAAGTTCCAATGATTGAACATAATTGGGGCGAGGCTTCCTTGGAAGAACAGGAGGAGCTGTTTGCGAGACTGCTGGCAGCAGATCGTGAAGCAGCTTTTGATCTGAAGGTTGCGCCGCTAATGCGTGTGACGCTTGTCCGATTGAAAAACGATTCGCACCGTGTATTGTGGACCTTCCATCATCTCTTGCTTGACGGTTGGTCGATACCGCTTGTAATACAAGATCTGTTCAGCTTCTATAATGCGGTGGATCAGGGGATACAACCGCAGTTGCCTGAAGTGCGTCCATATGGCGATTATAGTGAATGGCTGGAAGCGCAAGATATGGGCAAAGTTGAGCAATTTTGGCGCAGCAACCTGCAAGGCTTTACTGCGCCGACTGCGCTGCCAGCAGACATTGAGCGCGGAACAGAGGCTGGATATGCGCAAGCATCACTGCGTTTGTCGCGTAACACGACTGATATCTTGAATCGATTTGCACGCAAATGTCGTATCACCCCCAATACGCTGTTCCAAAGTGCTTGGGCGTTATTGCTTAGTAGTTGCAGTGGAGAAGAAGATGTGCTGTACGGGACAACCGTGTCCGGACGACCAGCCAATCTGCCAGGTGTAGAAGCGATGGTTGGACTATTCATTAACACACTTCCTGTACGAGTAAATGTTAGTAGTGATGCTGTACTTGGGCCGTGGCTTCGCCAGGCCCAAGCACGGCAGGCCGAGCTGCGGCTGTATGAATACAGCCCGCTGCTGCAAGTTCAAGGCTGGAGTGACGTGCCGCGCGGTACGCCGCTGTTCGATAGCTTGTTCGTATTCGAGAACATTCAGACGGACAGCAAAACATGGGATGTCAATGACAGGCTGTCCGTAAGTGATCAAGATGCTCTAGAGCAGCCTGACTTGCCGTTAACTGTAGTCGTTCTGCCAGGCAAAGAAATATTGCTTCGCATGTTGTACGATGTGAGCCGCTTCAGCGAGAAGCAGGTTCACTGGCTGCTACATCGGCTACAGGTTGTGCTCGAAGCGATGAGCGTGTCTGGTGAAGGAGTTATGCTGAAGGATCTGCCGTTTATTACGGCTGAAGAAGAGCAGATGATTGTGCAGCAATGGAATGATACTTCTATCGCTTATCCGAGCGAGAAGACCATTCATCAGCTGTTCGAGGAGCAGGTGGCAGCAAGGCCGGAACATGCGGCGCTTTACAGCGAAGGAATGTCATGGAGCTATATGGAGCTGAATCGTTGTGCCAATGCGGTAGCCAGGAAGTTAGTTGAACTAGGAATTCGCAACGAACAATTGATCCCGATGATTACACATCGTTCACCGGACATGGTTATCGGCATGCTGGCTATTTTGAAAGCGGGGGGCGCCTATGTGCCCATTGATCCTGCCTACCCAAGTGAGCGGATTGAGGTAATTGTCGAAGATTGCGAGTCAAATCTGCTGCTTGCAACAAGCAAAAATAGTTTGCCTGCCTTCACATTTGACGGTGAAGTCGTCTTCATGGATGAAGTGCTTGCTTCGCTTGAGCAAGCAGGTGAAGGTGAAGATAATCTGGCGCTTGATGCAGCTCCTTCTAATTTGGCCTATGTGATGTATACATCCGGCTCTACCGGACGCCCTAAGGGAGTTATGATCGAGCACCGCAATGTGATTCGTTTAGTCAAGCATAGCAACTATGTGCAATTCGATGAACAGACATGCATGTTGCAGACCGGAGCTGTTGTCTTCGATGCCGCAACCTTGGAAGTATGGGGGGCGCTGCTGAACGGCGGACAATTGGTTGTATTGGATAACGACACTATTCTTGATGGTCGGCGAATGAAGCAGGCCATTGAGCAATATGATGTCAATACGATGTTTATAACTGCACCGCTGCTGCACCAGTTGTCACAGCAGGACAGCAGTATATTCAATAGATTGCATACGTTAATGACTGGCGGGGACGTGCTGTCCGTACCGCATATGAATCGCTTGCTGCAGTCGAATCCAGGACTGACTATCGTCAATGCATACGGACCGACTGAAAACACGACGATCTCAACGACATTCTCCTTCACAACGGAACAATCCGGAGCGATTCCAATCGGTCGTCCGATTGCGAATTCGTCGGCTTATGTTGTTGATCGACACTTGCGCTTGCTGCCTCCTGGCATGAAGGGGGAATTGATTGTCGGCGGGGACGGGGTAGCTCGAGGTTATCGGAATCGGCCGGATTTGACAGAAGAAAAATTTATCGAAAGTCCGTTCCGCCAAGAGGAGCGCTGTTATAGAACTGGAGACCTGGTTCGTTATCGAGAAGACGGAATTATCGAATTTATCGGGCGAATCGATTCACAAGTGAAAATTCGCGGTTTTCGCATTGAGCCGGGCGAGATCGAGCATGTACTTGTTTCTCACCCGCAAGTAAAGGAAGCATTGGTTATTGCTGTACAAGCGGGGAAAGGTGATAAGCGCTTGGTTGCGTACACAGTCGTGGAGCAAGTAGATGCTGCTGTAACACCGGATATACTGCGAGATTATCTCAAGCGAGATCTGCCGGAGCATATGATTCCTGCCGCCTTCGTCTTGCTGGATTCCTTCCCGCTTATGATTAATGGTAAGGTTGATCGCAGATCGCTGCCAGCGCCGGATTGGACGGCCAACGAACACCGGGATTACGTACCTGCACGGAACGATACGGAGCAGATGCTGTGTGATATTTGGGCGAAAGTTCTCGGTGTTGAACAAGTCGGGATTTACGATAATTTCTTTGAACTCGGCGGGGATTCCATTCTTAGTATTCAAGTCGTTACTCAGGCAGCTCAATTGGGTCTGCGACTGACACCAAAGCAAATATTCGAGCATCGACTGATTGCAGAGTTGGCGGAATATGTGGGCACGAAGCCAGAGGTGAATGCGGAGCAAGGAGAAGTGACAGGCTGTGTGCCATTACTGCCAATTCAGCGTTGGTTCTTCAAGCAGCAGTTCACGGATGCCCATCATTGGAATCAAGCTATGATGTTAACTGTAAAGCGACCGATTGAGACATTTATGCTTGAACAGGCATTTACGCATTTACTGGCACATCATGATGCGTTGCGGATGCGATTCGGCAATGAAGAATGCCCACCTGAAGCAACGCTTGCGGCAGCTGAGGAAATTAAGATTCACAATATCGACGTGTCTTTTCTCGATGTAGTGGAGCAGAATCAGGTGATTGAGCAGACGTCTGTTGAGCTGCAGGCCAGCTTGAACTTGCATGATGGGCCACTCGTCCGTGTTGCATATTTTAATCGAGGCTCGAAGTCGGATCCACTGCTCCTTATCATCATTCATCATTTGGCAGTTGACGGTGTTTCATGGAGAATTCTCCTTGAGGATTTGGAGACGCTATGCAATCAGCTATGTGATAATCAGCCTGTCAAGCTGCCTGCCAAGACAACTTCTTACAAGCGTTGGGGTGAGGTGCTTCAGCACTACGCACATTCGGAAGCCGTTAGAGAAGAAGCGGCAAGCTGGATAGCGAGCAGTAACAAGAAGCCTGCACAGCTTCCGCTCGACATGGCAAGTGAAGAGAATCTTGCTGCCGTGAACACTGTTGCAAATTCCACAGTTCATACTGCTGTATTATCTGAATCAGATTCATTAGCATTGCTGAATGAAGTTCCGGGGATCGCTCGAGCTAATGTGCCTGAGCTGCTGCTGTCAGCCATCGTGCTCGCAATGGGAAATTGGACAGGAAAGCGTGAACTGCTTGTGCATATGGAAGGACACGGGCGTGAAGAAATCGTGGAAGATGTAGATTTATCACGTACGGTAGGTTGGTTTACGACCATGTATCCGGTGAATCTGTCGGTTGTTGAGGCATCGCCACCTGATGCTGTAGTCAAAGCGGTCAAAGAACAACTGCGTTCGATTCCGAATAAAGGCATCGGCTATGGACTATTGCGTTACCTTAGCGAGGATGAGACATACGCCCAATTGCAACAACAGGAACCTGCGGATATCAGTTTCAATTATCTTGGCCGGTTCTATCAAGCGGTTGATGATTCTGCTTTGTTCGATCTATCTACATTGTCTGCCGGTTCGGTGCTTAGCCACCATGGTCACCGACCACATATACTTGACATCAATGTTATGGTAGTCGAAGATCGGATTCACCTCTATATTACTTATTGTCAACAATTACACAAAAAAACGACCATCACAGCGTTTGCCGAGTGGATCGAACGAGAATTGCAAGCATTGATTCAAGCGGCGCTTCATACACCAGATAAATGGTTCACTCCATCTGACTTCCCGCTGGCTATACTCTCACAGCATCAGCTTGAACGGCTGGTTGGATCAGAAGGTGCATTGGCTGGAAAGACATTGCAAGATATATATCCATTATCCTCGCTGCAGGCTGGAATGTTGTATGAATCGCTGCTTGAGGAAAAGGCTTATGCATATTGTCAACAATCGGTCTTCACGCTGCGGGGGCATGTTCGGGCTGCTCTGTTCGAGAATGCTTGGCAGCAAGTGATTGACAAGCATGATATATTCCGCACTGTATTCGTGTGGGAAGGAGTGGACGAGCCTCATCAGGCTGTTATTGAGAGAGCGAGCCTTCCGATTTATTGGGAGGATTGGAGCGGTGTGCCGCCACATGAGCAAGCAGTGAAGCTAGATATACTGCTGCAAGAAGATCGTGATCGTAAGTATAATTTGCTTGCGGCTCCGTTAATGCGGATTACGATGATTCGGTCAAGTGATGATTGTTATAAGATGGTATGGAGCTTCCATCACATTTTGCTCGACGGTTGGAGTTTGCAATTGGTGTGGGGAGAGGTGCTGCAAACGTATGAGTCAGCCGTGCAGGGCCAGTGGTTTGCATCCCATAGACCGAAACCCTACAAGGAGTTTATTCGATGGACCCGTCAGAAGAACCAGTATGAAGCTGAGGCATTCTGGCGAGATTATTTGCAAGGAGTTCCTCCAGGACAGTTGGCTATTATGCAACCGAGTGAGACAGAAGGAAACGGCACAGGGGGATATGCCATCAAGTTGTCCGCGGATGTAACGAATATGTTGCAGCAATTAGCACGCAGTCATCAACTGACGATGGGTATCCTTGTTCAAGGAGCATGGGCTTATCTGCTAAGTAAGTATAGCGGGAATGATCAGGTTCTGTTTGGCGTAACCGTCGCAGGTCGTCCGACGGATATCCAAGGTGCTGATTCTATGATCGGCCTATTCATTAATACACTGCCAATGAAAGCAACGATTACACCGTCGCTGCGGCTGGTCGATTGGCTAGAGCGCTTGCAGCAGGACTTAAGCGACATCCGTCAATATGAGCACTCTTCATTAATCGATATTCAGGGTTGGAGTGATGTTCCGCGAGGAACACCACTAATCGAGAGCTTGGTTGTCTTTGAAAATTATCCAACAGATACGGCTGCACAACAAGGTATGCAAAGTTTGAAAATCGAAGACATTCGGGCATATGAAAACCCGGATATTCCGTTAACTATCGCTGCTGTGCCTGGTGAAGAAATGATGTTGTCGGTTCTGTACGAACGCAGTCGTTTCTCTCCGGCAGAAATGGAGCGACTGCTCGGGCATTTGCAGGCCGTATTGGAGGGCATGATTTCGAATCCGATGCAGTTGCTTGGCACATTGGATATTCTGACCGAACAAGAACGTAAGCAATTAATCGTAGAATGCAATGATACGACTGTTGAGATACCTGATCAACCGATACACGAGCTGTTCAGAGAGCAGGTAGCGAAGCGACCAGACGACCATGCTGTGATCTCGAAATCTAGAGTTATCACGTACCGCGAATTGGATGCGCTGTCTAACTCATTAGCCAACGTATTAAAAGAACGTGGAATTAAGAGGGAAGAGCTTATTCCGATTATGGCAGAACGTTCACCGCAAATGATTATTGCGATGCTGGCAATACTCAAAGCGGGTGGAGCATACGTACCGATCGATCCAACTTATCCGCGTGAGCGAATTGAGTTCATGCTTGAAGATACTGACGTGCGCTTGCTCATTGTGTCCACGCGGGATGGGCTGCCGGCATTCTCCTTTACCGGAGAGGTACTGTCGATAGATGAAATGTCGTTGACCACTGAGCAAGCAGAGACAGAGAACGTAGGTTATTATGGCAATGCTGCCGATCTAGCGTACGTGATGTATACATCTGGCTCAACGGGAAGGCCTAAGGGTGTTATGGTAGAGCAACGCAATATTATTCGACTTGTTAAAAATATCAACTATGTACGGCTCGATGAGAATTCACGTATTCTACAGGCAGGAGCGGTTGTATTTGATGCTTCTACGTTTGAAATATGGGGTGCTTTACTTAATGGTGGCCAGGTCTATTTAACAGATAATGAAGTGATACTCGACGGCCAGCGGTTGAAGCAGGAAATTGAAAACTATCGTATTAACACGATGTTCTTGACAACTGCGCTTCTGCATCAGCATGTCACGCAGGATAGCGGTATTTTCCAAGGACTTGACACCTTGCTAGCGGGCGGGGAAACCATCTCTCCACAGCATGTGAATCGACTGCTCAAAGATAACCCTAATCTGACGTTCCTGCATGTTTATGGACCAACAGAAAATACGACCTTTTCGACGATGTACCGAGTTGCCTGTGAACATCCCGATGTTGTTCCGATCGGAAGTCCTATTCCGAACTCGACCGCTTATGTCGTGGATAGCCAATTGAACTTGCTGCCGATTGGCGTGCCCGGTGAATTACTAGTTGGCGGTCAAGGAGTTGCCAGAGGGTATTGGAAACGTTCTGACATGACGAATAAGAGCTTCATTCCAAGTCCATTCCGTGCCGGAGAACGCTGCTACCGTACGGGCGACTTGGTCCGAATGAATGAGGACGGCCAGATCGAATTTATCGGACGTATCGACAATCAAGTAAAAATACGCGGCTTCCGCGTAGAACCAGGAGAGATCGAAGTAATTCTGCTGACACATCCAGATATCCAAGAAGCTGTCGTGATTGTGCGGGAAGATGAGCCGGGCAATAAACGATTGGTTGCTTATCTAGTTGCAGCAGAGCTGGCAGGGGATAGCGTCACACCGGATGTGTTGCGTCAATTCGCCAAGGAGCACTTGCCTGAGCATATGATCCCGTCTGCATTCATCATACTGGATACACTACCACTGACGATCAATGGTAAGGTTGATCGCAGAGCATTGCCAGTTCCAGACTATACTTCTAATGAAGTTGAACCAGAGCAATTGACTGTGGTTCAAGAATTGCTTGTATCGCTTTGGTCGCGTGTACTAGGTGTAAGCCATGTACGTATTACAGATGATTTTTTCATGCTCGGCGGACATTCTTTAATGGCAACACAGCTTATTTCGCGTATACGTGAAGTGTTCAAGGTTGATTTGCCGCTGCGAGCCATTTTCAACTATCCAACGATAGAACAGTTTGCCTTACAGGTGGAAGTTGCCCGCAAGCATGGAATAGAAGCTGCGCAACCAATGGTTCCTGTTACAAGGCCGGACATCCTGCCGTTATCCTATGCACAGCAGCGATTGTGGTTCTTGGATCAGCTTGAGCCGGATAATCGCTTTTATAACATTTATACAGTGCTGCGCTTGAGCGGAGAATTCCATATAGAAGCCTTTGAACTTAGCTTGAAGCAGATCGTGAAGCGTCATGAAACGTTCCGTACAACATTCGTATCGAAGGACGGCAGTCCACGGCAGGTCATTAGTCCAGAAGTGCATGTGAGCGTACCGATAGTTGATCTGAGCGATGTTTCGAAGGACAAACGCGAGAAAGCTGCGCTCCGAATAGCTGCGGAAGAGGTACAGCGGCCATTTGACTTGACGACAGACTGCTTGATAAGGGTTACTGTATTGAAATTATCTCCTGATAATCATGTTGTTGTGCTTGTAATGCACCATATTATTTCAGACGGCTGGTCAATTGGCGTGTTCGTAAGGGAACTTGGGACTTACTATGAAGGCTTCTGTTCAGGTGAAGCGGTGAGTCTCCCGGATCTGTCAATCCAATATGCGGATTATGCGCTATGGCAGCGTGAATGGCTGCAAGGTACGAATCGTGAAGTGCAATTATCTTATTGGACTAAGAAACTAGAAGGGATTCCGACTATTCTGGAACTGCCTGCCGATTATCCAAGACCTCCGATACAAACGTTCTCGGGTGCGCTTGTCAATTGCATTCTGCCAAGTAAAGTGGTACTGGAGCTTGAGAAGCTGAGTCGTGAAGAGGGCGCGACATTGTACATGACTTTGCTAACTGCATTCCAAGTTCTGCTTCATCGTTATTCTGGGCAGGACAGCTTATGTATTGGCATTCCCGTTGCGAACCGGAACCGCCCAGAGATTGAGAGCTTAATCGGATTCTTCGTCAATATGCTGCCGATTCGTGCGGACTTCACAGCAGGTACTACAGTTCGAGATATGCTGCAGCAAGTGAGAGAGACGACTTTGGAGGCGTTCGATCATCAAGACTTGCCTTTCGAGCAATTGGTAGAGGTTATGCAGCCAGAACGTAGCTTGACTCATAGTCCATTATTTCAAGTAATCTTTGATCTTCAGACGAAGCAAATGAGCACGATTGAATTACCAGGGTTGTCTACGACACCTATGAATGTTGAACTGGGAGAATCCAAGTTTGATCTGGAACTAACAATGGTAGAAGTACCAGAGGGAATGCTTGCTTCCTTCAATTACAACACCGCTTTGTTCCAAGCAGAGCGAATCGAACGGATGATGGTACATTACTGCACCTTGTTAGAACAGATGGCAGCGTATCCTGATCGACCAGTGGACGAAATCAGGATACTGACGAATGAGGAGCTCGAGCAAGTGCTTGTAAAATGGAATGCGACAGCAGCTAATATTCCTAATTTATGTAGTCATGAACGGTTCGAGCAACTCGCAATACAAAGACCGGATGCGATTGCGCTTGTTGTAGAAAACAAAACCATAACTTATCGAGAGCTGAATGAGCGTTCCAATCAACTGGCGCATTATTTACGTAAGCTGGGAGTCGCTCCTGAAGTGTTGGTGGGGATATGTGCCAACCGATCAGTTGAATTTGCAATTGCTTTGCTTGCGGTCTTCAAGGCAGGCGGCGTGTATGTCCCGATCGATCCAGATTATCCGCAAGAGCGGATTGCCTATATGATGGAACATTCAAAGCTCGAGTTCTTGCTAACGCAACAACAACTTTTGGAACAGTTACCGAAGCATGCGGCTAGAACAGTTTGCTTAGATTCTGACTGGATCTCGATCATGCAAGAGCCTGCTACTGCGATCGATGACGATGCTAGTAACGTGACTCAGGAGAATGCTGCCTATGTCATTTATACGTCTGGGTCGACGGGCGAACCAAAAGGTGTTGTCGTTACTCACGGCTCTTTGATTAACCATAATCTAAGTGTAAGCAAGGTATTCGGGATTCGTGCAGAGGATCGTGTGCTGCAGTTTGCAACGATTAGCTTTGACGTAGCGTTAGAGGAATTTTTCTCTGCATGGACGAGTGGAGCCACAGTTGTCATGGCTGTCGACCGGCTAATGACAATTGAAGCATTTAGCAAGTTTGTAGATGATTATCAATTAACTGTACTGAATCTTCCATCAGCCTACTGGCATGAATGGGTACGCGATCTTGTTCAGACTGAAAACAAGCCCCCTGATTGTGTGCGTACTGTCATTGTTGGCAGTGAACGCCCATCACCAGAGCATCTGGCAGATTGGATAAGAATCGTCGGTGATCGCATCGCTTGGTTTAATGCATACGGTCCTAGTGAGGCGACGATTACGTCTACCATATTCAGTATTCCTGCGTTGGATGCTGACGGAGGATCGCATTATGACGAGATACCGATCGGAAGGCCAATTGCCAATACTCAAGTCTATCTGTTAGATGAGTACATGCGGCCTGTTCCAATCGGGATTCCTGGTGAACTTTACATTGGTGGCAATGGTTTGGCACGCGGCTATTTAAACAAGCCTGAACTTACAGCAGAACGCTTCATACAGCATCCGCTTGGCTTGGATGGGATTCTATATCGTACAGGAGATTTGGCTAGATATAAGGAAGATGGCAATATCGAGTTTTTAGGCCGTACTGATTATCAAGTGAAGATACGAGGGTTCCGCATCGAACTTGGGGAAGTAGAGGCTGCACTGCGGCAGCAGCTACATGTGCAAGATGCTGTTGTCATCGCTTGTGAAGCTCGTCCAGGTGAACAACGGTTAGTCGCTTATGCAGTACCACAAGCTGGAAGACAGCTTGATGTCAACTCATTGCGCAATGCGTTGAAGGAGAAGCTGCCGATCTATATGGTTCCAGCTATGATTGTGGCATTATCCGAGCTGCCGATGACACCTGCAGGCAAAGTAGATCGCAGAGCACTCCCAGCTCCAGATTGGTCGGCGATAGAAGCTGCGGTTGAATATGCGGAACCACGCAATATAACAGAGTTACAGCTCTGTCGAATTTGGCAGCAGGTGCTTGGAATTGCTCGTGTTGGCATTCATGATAACTTCTTCGAATTAGGTGGAGACTCTATTCTTAGTATTCAGATCGTAGCTCGGAGTAATCAGGCAGGTTTAAAGCTGACACCGCGGCAAATGTTCCAGTATCAAACGGTAGCGGAATTAGCTACTATCGTCGAGTTTGCTGCACCTGTACAGGCTGAACAGGGGATCGTGACGGGTGAAGTATCCCTTACCCCAATTCAGCAATGGTTCTTTGAGCAGTCGATGACGGAACCTCACCATTGGAATCAGGCAGTCATGCTTACGATAGCGCAACCAGTAAATATTTTTGCTCTGGAGCAGGCATTCGTGCATTTGTTGAACCATCATGATGTACTGCGCGCACAATACGAGCGGACAGGGTCGGGCTGGGTGCAGAAAATAGCAGAGGCGAGTTCAGCGTATACAGTTGACAGATTCGACTTGTCCGCACTGTCAGCAGACGAGCAGCGTGATGCGCTACGAGCGCATGCAGACAAGTTGCAAGCGAGCTTGAATTTGACCGAAGGACCACTCTTCAAGTCGGTACTGTTCGACACAGGGGCGACGCAACCAGCAAAATTGCTATTGTTTGCACATCATCTGGTCGTGGATGGCGTGTCATGGAGAATTATCCTTGAAGATGTGCAGGCTGCTTACTCGCAACTCATACAGGATCAACCTGTAACACTGCCGCTCAAGACAACCTCATATACTGCTTGGTCTACAGAACTTCAGTCCTTTGCCCAGCAGCCGGGAGTGTTGCAAGAACTATCCTACTGGCTCGAACAGTCAGGTTCGGCTGAGCTACCGCTTGATTTTGAGCTGAGTGCACAAGATGTAGCAGCAGCGAATACGTTCGCTTCCGTGCAATCGGTTGAGGTGTCGCTCGATGAGCAAGAGACGAGAATGCTGTTGCAAGACATGCCAACGGTGTTCAAAACGCAAGTAAACGATGTATTGTTGACGGCATTGGCGCTTGCTGTCAAAGGCTGGACTGGGCAAGAAGCTGTACTTATTCATCTCGAAGGACATGGACGCGAGGAATTGGTCGGAGACATCGATCTGTCACGAACGGTCGGCTGGTTCACAGCTGTGTACCCGCTTAAGCTCGATATCGAACATACAAATTCCCAATTGGATGCGCTCAAAAAAGTAAAAGAACAGCTTCGCCTAGTTCCAAAGCATGGAATCGGATACGGTTTGCTTCGCTATCTGAGTGAAGATGATGCCGTACGAGAACGGCTGGCGGCCATGGCAGAGCCGCACATTATCTTTAACTATTTAGGACAATTCGATCAAGTGATGCAGGATGGAACATTATCTCTCGCTCATGAGTCAACAGGAACGATGCAAAGCCCGTCATCTCCAAGATCGAATCCGATTGAAATTAATGCGGCGGTATCGGGTGGCAAGCTGCAACTTACCTTTATGTACAGTGAGAACCTTCATAAGAAGGAAACATTGGAACGATTGGCCGCTGGCTATGTGCAGTCTGTGCGAGAAATATTGTGTATACCTCGCGCTGCGGAACTGTCTGTGCTTACACCGTCCGACTTTCCGCAGGCTTTGGTCGACCAACAGCAATTGGATACGATCATCGCCAGAATCACTCATTTGGAAGATCTATATGCACTGTCTCCAATGCAAAAAGGAATGCTGTTCCATACGTTATACTCCGAAGAATCATCAACCTATTTTGAACAAACGGCGTTCTCGATCAAAGGAAATCTGGATGTGATGCAGTTCCGCCGCGCTTGGCAAGAGGTAGTTAATCGACATTCCATCTTACGAACTCAACTCGTTGTGAATGGGGTGTCTGAACCGCATCAAGCCGTGCTAGCCGCGGTAGAGTTGCCGTTCGTAGAAGTGGATTGGCAGCATCTTGCGGCAGAGGAGCAAGCAGTTCGCTTGTCACAGTTCCTTCAGGAAGACATTGATCGCGGGTTCGACTTGACGCAGGCACCGCTTATGCGTATTACCTTATTCAAAGAGGCAGCGGATCGCCATTCGCTCGTATGGAGTCATCATCATCTGTTAATTGATGGCTGGAGCGTTCCGATCATACTATCCGAAGTCGTACATATGTACGATTCATATATGAAGGATGCTGCTGTAGAACTGAATGACGTACGTCCGTTTCGGGACTATATCGCCTGGCTGCAAGAGCAGGATATGGATCAAGCCCAAGCCTTTTGGCAGGATATGCTTCGCGGGATAAGTGAACCTACGCCGCTTCCGATGAAGCGTTCGTCGTCCAGTTCCTCGATAGCGGCAGACTGGAAGACCATTGGTTTGTCCAATATGCTGTCGGCACGTCTGAATCAAATCGCGCGCACGCAAAAAGTGACGCTCAATACGATCGTACAGGCAGCATGGGCGATTCTGTTGAGCAGATACAGTGGAGCGGAAGAAGTTATTTACGGTACAACGGTGTCTGGTCGGCCTGCTGATTTTGCAGGGGTCGAATCTATGGTCGGTCTATTCATTAATACGCTGCCAGTGCGTGTAGCTATCGATGAAGAGCAAGCAGTTCAGCAGTGGTTGAATCAGTTGAACAAGCAGATAGTCGACATTCGACAGTTCGAGTATAGCCCGCTCGTTCAAGTGCAAGGCTGGAGCGATGTGCCGAACGGAATTCCGTTATTCGACAGTCTTGTTGTATTCCAAAACTATCCGGTGCAAGACGTTCTGGAGCAAGATCATCCAGATGCGCTGCAGCTGCAAATCTCCCGTGCGTACAAACAGACGAACTATCCAATCACCTTGGTTGCGATACCTGGCGACGAGCTGCAGTTGCAAGTGTTGTTCGATCCGAAGCTGTTTACAGCTTCCAGCATAGAGAGCATGCTGCGACATCTAGGAACACTGCTGGAAGAGATGGCGAATCGGCCAGCACAGAAAATTGGCAATCTGCAGCTTCTCTCTGAACAGGAGCGCAAGCAGACATTGATGGAATGGAACAGCACTAGTACCGAGCTCCCGCTTGACAAAACTGTTGCGGAATGGTTTGCAGAGCAGGTGCGGATACAGCCGGACGCTGTTGCGATTGTATCTGAGGAGCGAGCCGTTACTTACGGCGAGTTAAGCCGCATGGCTGAACGATTAGCGTACAGTTTCATTCAAAATGGTGTTGCAAGCGGTGATATTGTAGCTATCTGCATGGAGCGTTCTATCGAATCGGTAGCAGGTATGCTTGGCATCTGGAAGGCTGGTGGGGCTTATCTTCCACTGGATTCGACTTATCCGCAGGAACGTCTGTCATATATGCTCGCCGAAGCGCAAGTGAAAGTGCTGCTGACACAAGAGCGGGTACGTGAGCAGCTGCCTCCATTCGCTGGGCGTATCGTAGTGGCAGAAGATGAACTGCAGGCTGTAGTGGGTGAAGGTGCTGAGGCGGATGGAGGATTTGAAGCAGTAGAAGCAGCTATTGGCGCTCAAGTTCAGCTTCCTGCAGCGGCTGGCATGGATCAACTGGCATACGTCATATTTACTTCCGGATCGACAGGTCAGCCGAAAGGGGTAGAGATTACCCACCGCGGCTTGATGAATCTGATCGGGTGGCATCGACAGACGTATGATGTACAGGCAGCCGATCGGGCAACGATGCTGGCAGGTGTTGCTTTCGATGCTTCCGTCTGGGAGTTGTGGCCTTATATTGCGGCTGGAGCCAGCATCTATATTGCAAATGAAGAGACGAGACTGAATCCGGTCGCATTACGCGACTGGCTGCTCGCAAATGAGATCACGCTCTCCTTCATTCCAACGCCGCTCGCTGAGCCGATGCTGACGCTTGAGTGGCCGGATAAATGCAAGTTGCGCGCCATCTTGACAGGTGGTGATCGACTTGCTCAATATCCGCCAGATACGCTGCCGTTTGCCTTGTATAATCATTACGGCCCATCGGAATCGACGGTTGTTGCAGCGGCTTGTCAAGTTCCGACGCAGTCGAGCAAGTCACTTAGCGAGATCGCTCCATCCATCGGCCGACCGATTGCCAATACACGGGTATATATATTGGATCGCAAGCTGCGTCCGGTTCCGCAAGGAGTGCCAGGGGAGATGTATGTTGGCGGTGAGGGCCTTGCCCGCGGTTATATGAACCGTCCCGATTTGACGGCAGAGCGGTTCATCGACAGTCCGTTTGTACAAGGAGAACGGCTGTATCGAACAGGCGATCTTGCCAGACATTTGCCAAGCGGTGATATTGAATTTCTTGGACGCAATGACGATCAGGTGAAAATACGCGGCTATCGCATAGAGCTGGGTGAAATTCATGCGGCCATTGCGGAGCATGCAGCAGTACGAGAGGCTTCCGTCATCGTACGTGAGGATCGTCCAGGTGATAAACGATTGGTTGCATACATCGTGCTGCATCAGAAGCAACAGGATGACCAGCATGACGGAGCAGTCCATTCCGTCCGCAGCTACTTGCAGGAACGGCTTCCTGATTACATGGTGCCGCTGGCTTTCGTCACACTTGATGCCCTGCCTCTGACGGCTAATGGCAAGGTAGATCGCAAGCAGCTGCCTGCACCTGCATGGGAACAGATGTTGAATGCGGGCTCGTATGTCGCGCCGCGCAATGAGGTAGAGCGCAGCTTGACAGCTATATGGGAAGAGGTACTCGGTATTGAGCAGGTTGGCATTCATGACAACTTCTTCGAGCTCGGCGGGGATTCGATTGTGAGCATTCAGATTATTTTCCGCTGCACCCAAGCCGGGTTGAAGCTGACACCGAAGGATCTGTTCGATCATCAGACGATCGCTCTCTTGGCAGAGGCGGTACAGATGGGCAGCGAACAAGGTCCAGTTGTTGGTGACATTCCATTAACACCGCACCAGCAATGGTTCTTCGAACTAGCAATGACGAACCCGCATCATGCGAACCAGTCCAGACTGCTGACAGTGCCGGAATCGATTGATATCACGTTGCTGTCACAAGCATTCCACAGCATCATTGTTCATCATGATGCATTGCGTCTGCGATTTGTGATAACAGATGGCATCGTAGAGCAAAGAAACGAAGCTGAGCCAGATGAGCATATATTGGAGTTCATTGACCTGTTTGATCTGTCAACAGCTGCACAGAAGGAGGCGATCAAGAGAGAGACAGAACGGCTGCAGCGGAGTCTCCATATAACCGAAGGGCCGATCATCCGCGCAGCGCTGTTCGACCTTGGACCGGGAATTCCTGCTAGATTGTTCATTGCCATTCATCACTTGGCAATCGATCACAGCTCGTGGCACATTCTGCTTCAAGATTTGCAGACAGCTTATGAACAATTGAGCAAAGATGGGACTGTTAAACTGCCGTTGAAGACGGCCTCGTTCAAATCATGGGCCGAGCAGCTGAAATCGCAAGTTCTGTCAGATAATGCGACATCGGAGCCGGAATTCTGGACATGCATGACGCAGCAAGAGGTGCCGATGCTTCCGGTTGACCGACATGTTGATCTGGATGTGATGGCCGATGTAACCACGATGGGAATGAGCAGCAAGCTGAACCTTTCCCTGACCGAGCAGGAGACGGCAGATCTGTTGCACCAAGCAACTGCGGCGTTCCGTGTCGAAGCACGGGAAATACTGCTCGCTGCTCTAGCCGTAACCATCTCATCATGGACGGCACAGCGTTCATTGTTCGTTGAATTGCAGGAAGAGCGATTCATTGACAAGTTCAAATTGGACTTGTCACGCAGCGTGGGCTGCTTCAGCTATCAATTTCCATGGTGTCTAGAGCTAGGAGATAGCCAATCTGTTCAGGAAGTAATGGCTGCTGTCAAAGAGCAACTGCGGCGTGTGCCTGATAATGGAATCGGGTATGGACTGCTGAAATATGCAAGTCCGAACCGAGAGATGGCACGACAGCTTCGTGAGCAGGCGAAACCGTCAATTCGCTTTACTTATATCAAGCCGTCAGATCAGACATGGAACTCCGATTATTTTGGGCTTGCACAGGAATCCATCGGGGCTGATTGGTCGGAACATACACAGCTCGATGTTGCTCACCATATAAACTGCTATCTCCATGATGACCAGCTTCAGGTGGAATGGTGCTATAACGCACATCTGTACGAAAGAGCGACAATTGAACGGCTGATGGCCGAGTTTGCAGAAACGCTTCGCACGATTATTTTGCAGAGTACGGGAACTCCTGTTGATGCATATTCTGCCGTTGATTTTGCCGAATTTGGTTGGGATCAATCTGAACTGGACGGCTTCCTTGACGCAATCAAGAAGCATTCCGGCTCCTGACAGCACAAGACATTCACCAGGTATTCTGATTCGGGAAGGATTGTGTATATACAATGAGCCTTAATCACATTGAAGATTTTTTCCCGCTTTCCCCTATGCAGCAAGGCATGTTATTCCATAGTTTATATGCGCCTGATTCTGGCGTATGCGTCGTCCAGTCCTCCTTGAGTTTCAAGGGGGATCTGGATCCATCCGATTGGAATAAAGCGTGGATGCACATTGTACAGCGGCATGCTATATTGCGAGCTTCATTCATTAGTGACGATGTGAAAGAACCGATTCAAATTGTGAACCGTGAAGTTGAGCTTACGCAGGAACTTCTTGATTGGCGCTCCGTCCCAGAGGAGGAGCAGCCGCATCGTCTTGAAGCGTATCTACAAGCAGACAGAAGCAGGGGATTCGTGTTAAGCGAGCCTCCGCTTCTGCGGCTTGCTTTGATTCAGATGGCGGAACAGAGCTACACGTTTGTTATTACGATCCACCATCTACTTTTAGATGGATGGAGCCTTGGAATTCTGTTCCGCGAATTATTTACCCAATATGAATGTCTCCGTGCAGGAGTAGATGGAGTATTCGATGCTTCGCGGCCGTATCGCGATCATATCGCATGGTTAAAGAAACAGGATATGTCGAAGGTAGAAGCGTTCTGGCGCGATCAACTGCGAGGATTTTCAAGCCCGACGCCGATAGCAATTGGCCGAACTCCGGCACAAGTAGGGCAGCAGTATGACGAATGTTCGGTTATACTGCCTGAGGATATCACCGCAGAGCTGCAAGCATTTGCACGCCGTAATCGAATGACACTGAACACGCTTCTGCAAGGTGCTTGGGCGATTGTACTGAGCAGGAACAGTGGTGAAGAGGATGTTGTCTTCGGTTCAGTTGTTTCAGGCCGTCCTCACGACTTGCCGGGAGCAGAGTCCATTGTTGGCTTGTTCATCAATACATTGCCAGTTCGCGTTCAGGTGCCAGGTCATGCTACTGTTATTAACTGGTTCCGCGAATTTCAAGCTTATCAGACACAATTGCGGCAGTACGAGCACAGTCCGCTGCTGCAGGTACAGAATTGGAGTGAGCTGCCAAAGGGACAACGCTTATTCGATAGTATTGTCGTGTTCGAGAATTATCCGATTGACGGCAGTGTGATTGAACAGCAAGGGAATTTAAAGCTGGAAGCAGTGCAAAGCTTCGAGCAAACCGGATATCCTTTGACTATCGTCGCAGGACCAGGGTCAATGTTGAAAATTGAGATGCTGTATGCATGTGATCGATTCACAGGCGATGCTATCGAGAGGTTGCTGGAGCAACTGCAAGCTGTGCTGACAAGCATTGTCCACAATGAAAAGCGCACGCTTGCAGACCTTCCATCACTGCCTGAAGCAGAGTACCAGAAGCTGCTGCATGAATGGAATGATACCGCGCTGCCGCTTGCGCTTACAAGTCCCGTTCCTCATGGCGTGGCTCAGATGGCGCAGCAGCTGCCCGACCAGATTGCAGTATCAAGCTTAGACGTATCTATCACCTACCAAGAGTTGGATGAACGGTCTAATCAGCTGGCGAGATTTCTGCAGCAAGCAGGTGTCGGGAAAGGATCATTAGTAGGCGTTTGTGCAGAGCGCTCGGTTGAACTGATTGTCGGGCTGCTGGGCATTTTGAAAACGGGCGGGGCTTATGTTCCGCTTGATCCCGAATACCCGAAGGAGCGTCTGCAATTTATATTAGAAGATACAGCGGTACAGGTATTGCTTACCCAGCAGCGGCTTCAAGATCGACTGCCTGACCACGGCGCTCGGGTTATTTTCCTAGACACAGAATGGGATCAAATCGAACAGCATAATGCTCAAGCTTTCATATGTGAGGCAGATCTTGACGATGTGGCATATGTTATCTACACCTCGGGCTCAACAGGCAGACCGAAGGGAGTAGAGATTACACATTATGCTCTACTTAATCTGGTCAATTGGCATCAACATGCGTATAAGGTGACGGAGAGCGATCGTGCCACTTTACTGGCCGGTACTGCCTTTGATGCTTCTGTATGGGAAATCTGGCCGTATGTAACGGCTGGTGCAGGCCTGTTCATTCCGGACGAAGATACGAGGCTTATACCTGAACAATTGAGAGACTGGATTGTTGAGCAGCATATTACAATTAGTTTCATGCCGACACCGATTGGTGAAAGACTGCTTGACTTACCGTGGCCGAATCAGCTATCGCTGCGCGTGCTGCTGGTCGGCGGCGATAAGCTTCACCGCTACCCAGCAGAACAGCTGCCGTTCCAACTAGTCAATAACTATGGACCGACGGAGAATACGGTCGTTTCTACGAGCGGATTCATACCTGTCCGAAGAGATAGCGAAGAAGCGCCAACGATTGGTCGACCGATTGCCAATACGAAGGCGTACATATTGGATCGGCATCTGCAGCTTGTTCCTGTGGGCGCTGTAGGGGAATTGTATGTGGCTGGACAAAGTCTGGCACGAGGATATTGGAGGCAACCCGAATTGACTGCCGAACGATTCATCCGCAATCCGTTCGGATCATCACCTGATGAGCGGATGTATGCTACGGGGGATTTATGCCGCTATCGGACAGATGGAGAGATTGAATATATCGGCCGCAAGGACGATCAAGTAAAAATACGCGGCTTCCGTATTGAACTGGGTGAGGTGGAGACTGTTCTTGCCTTGCATCCTGCCATTAGCGAAGCATTGGCTGTTGTGCATCAGACGTCGGCGGGTGACCCGCGATTGGTTGCCTATGTTACGCTGGCAGACACGACTGCTATTGCGGTGCAAGGGGCCGAACTGCGTCACTATGTGAAGGAGCGGCTTCCGGATTATATGGTGCCTGCCTCTTTCATGATTATTGACGCGTTTCCGCTTACACCGAACGGCAAAGTCGATCGCAAGGCGCTGCCTGAACCGAATCTTACACTGGAAACCGAGACTTATGTCGCACCTCGTTCTGAAGTGGAACAACAATTCGCTCAGATCTGGTCGGATGTGCTTGGGATTGAACCGATCGGCATTCATGACAACTACTTTAGCCTAGGCGGCGATTCGATTGTAAGCATTCAGATTGTTAGCCGCGCCAAAAAACAAGGTCTGCATATTACGCCGAAGCAGCTCTTTGCTCATCCAACGATTGCAGAACTGGCACATGCAGCGGTGAAGATGCAGACGACTACAGCGGCACAAGGAGTCGTCGAAGGCTCCGCAGCGCTTACACCGATACAGCGCTGGTTCTTCGAGCAAGAGTTTTCAGCTCCACAGCACTTCAACCAAGGCATGGTGCTGACCGTCAATCCGAAGTTAAGTATAGATGTGCTGCGGCATGCGATTGGCCATCTGGTTGCCCATCATGACGCGCTAAGAATGCAGTTTACGCGAAGTTCAGAGGGATGGGTGCAGCATAATGCGGGCATCTCGGAACAGATTCCATTCGCTGTAGTAGATCTGTCTCATCTGCCGCAAGACCAACAAGCGGAAGCGCTTGAACAGGCAGCTGATGAGGTGCAGCGTAGCATACAACTGGCTGAAGGAAATCTGATTAAGGCTGTTTATTTCCAGCTTGGGGGAGGTACTGCGGGGCGACTACTGTTGATTATTCATCATTTAGCGGTGGATGGTGTATCATGGCGCATTTTGTTGGAAGATTTACATAACGTTTGTGAACAATTAGTCGACAATGAACCTGTGGAGCTTCCAGCCAAAACAACTTCCTTCCGGGAATGGGCCGAGAAGCAGACGGAATATGCATGTTCGGCGGAAGTACAGGCAGATGCTGCTTACTGGTTCGGGGAACGAAACACGTACGAACCAGCATTCCCTGTGGATAGAGAAGGAGCAAGCACCGCCGCAACTGTTGAACAGACCGTTCGCATCCTGTCTGCCGAAGAGACGCGGCAATTGCTGCACGATGTACCTGCGGCCTATCGAACCCAAATTAACGATGTGCTGTTGACGGCACTGGCGCGTACGATGGCATGGTGGTCAGGGGATCAGAAGCTGCTGCTTCATTTGGAAGGGCATGGACGAGAAGAGGTAATTGAAGGAATTGACTTATCGAGAACGGTGGGTTGGTTTACTTCCATGTATCCACTCCTGCTTGAGCTTACGGAGCAAGATGAAGTCGGTGAACAGTTGAAATCTATTAAAGAACAGCTTCGTGCTGTACCAAATCGTGGTTTAACTTATGGGCTGCTGCGTTATGTAGCTCAACCACCAATGCTCAGGCCGTTTGAGGAGTACCCGTCACCTAAGCTTAGCTTTAATTATTTGGGTCAATTTGATCAGACGCTGGGATCCAGCGGAGATGCTCTGTTTAGCGGCGCTGCGGAATCTATGGGAGCTGAGTTTGATCCGTCAACCGTTCGTCAGCATTTACTTGATGTATCCGGCATGATTGTGGGCGGCTCGCTTCATGTGACGTGGGCGTACAGCGACAACAATTATAATTCGCTTACCATTGAGCAGCTTGCGGATCGATATATGGAAGAACTGGTTGGAATCATCTCCCATTGCCAGATGCCTGATGCGGTAGGGGTAACGCCTTCAGACTTCCCGCTTGCCAAAGTTACGCAACAGCAGCTTGATCAAGTCTATGCTCGGAACAATGCGCTGCGAGATTTATTTCCGCTTACGCCAATGCAGGAGGGAATGCTATTCCATTCGCTGGAGGCTCCGGAAGCGAGCCTATATTGCGAGCAGAGTGTATTTACGCTTCAAGGCCCATTCCAGGTGCGGTCATTCACGCAAGCTTGGCAGCAAGTGATGGCTCGGCATGCGATTCTGCGCACCCATGTTGAATGGGAAGGGCTGGAACGCCCGCATCTCGTACTTTGCGACGAGGCGCCGGTGAATGTGGAGGTGCTGGACTATCGTTCGCTTCCAGCGAAGGAGCGCAAAGAGATGTTGCAGAGCTTACTCGTGGAGGATCGCCGTCGGGGCTTTGATTTCGCGCAGTCGCCACTGATGCGCTTCACGATTGTACGACTTGAAGACAATGTGAACCAGTTTATCTGGACATTCCATCATTTACTTCTTGACGGGTGGAGTGTGCCGATCGTTATTCACGAATTTTTCCTCTTGTATGAAGCGCATGCGGAGGGTACATCTGTAAGTCTTGATCCAGTACCTTCGTATCGCAATTATATTGCATGGCTCGACAAGCAAGATCAGAAGTTGGCAGAGGAATTTTGGAAGAGCTATTTGCAAGGAATAGAGAGCCCTACTGCCATAATGGGAGCGGCGGCTCCGGAACATGAAGAAGTACAGTATGACGAGATGATGGTCGGAATTGGCGCTGTGTTGACGAACGAGCTTGACTCTTTTGCACGCAGTCAACAGCTTACGATCAGTACGTTAATCCAAGGAGCATGGGCACTTCTGCTCAGTCGTTATAGCGGGGAAGCAGACGTTATGTTCGGAACGACAGTTGCGGGCAGACCGGTTGATCTTGATGCGGTCGAAACGATGGTTGGCTTATTCATCAATACATTGCC
This sequence comes from Paenibacillus sp. S-12, assembly GCF_030363895.1. Classification (NCBI taxonomy): domain Bacteria; kingdom Bacillati; phylum Bacillota; class Bacilli; order Caryophanales; family Paenibacillaceae; genus Paenibacillus; species Paenibacillus sp. S-12. The sequence continues at coordinate 108,260 of NZ_JASIUF010000012.1, read as the reverse complement.
AGTTCGTGTATACATAGAGCCGCACAAGCAAGTATTGCACTGGCTGCGTGAACTGCAAGAAGTGCAGACCAACATGAGGCAGTATGAATATGCATCGTTAGCTCAGGTTCATAGCTGGAGTGAGGTGCCGCGTGGGACGTCACTATTCGAAAGTCTCGTCGTCTACGAGAACTATCCTGTGCTGCAGGCTTCACCGGAAGTAGCAGCAGCAATAGCCGAACTGGAGATGGAGTCAGCTCAGAAGCTGGAGTTGCTTGAAGTTAAGGCATATGAGCGGACGAATTATCCGATTACTGTAACGGTCATCCCTGGTCATGAGCTGGAACTGCGTGTCAGTTATGATGCTCATCGGTATAGCGAAGCAACGATAAGACAGATTACAGTACACTTAGAACGAATTTTGGCAGGCATAATAAAGCAATCTCATGACAGCATTCGTAACATCTCAATGCTAACCGAGGACGAGGAGCGTCTTCTGCTTCATCAATGGAATGATACGGCTGGGAATTACCCGCGTGATAAGACGGTGCATGAGCTGTTCGATGAACAAGCAGCACGTACCCCTGATTCAATTGCACTTGTGTTCGAGTCAGAGCAGCTTACTTACCGCGGACTGCAAGCAAGAGCAAATCAGCTTGCCCAATATTTGCGTAAGCATGGGGTCGGTCCTAATGTCCCTGTCGGGATTGCGTTGGAACGCTCATTTGATGCGATTGCAGCCCTGCTTGGTATTTTAAAGGCTGGAGGAACCTATGTTCCTCTTGATCCGGATTATCCGACAGAACGGCTTATGTTCATGGTGGAGGAGACAGACATTGCGCTGTTGCTCACACAGGAGCGATTACAGCATAAGCTGCCTAAGACGGCAGCGAAAATGATTTTGCTGGATCAAGAATGGGAGATGATTGCAGAGCAAACGACGGATGCGCCTGAGCTGTCATGCGGTGCTGAACATTTGGCGTACATCATCTATACTTCAGGCTCAACCGGACGACCAAAAGGAGTATCTATCCCGCATCTCGGCATCGTTCGGCTTGTGAAAGGACTCGACTTTGCCCGGTTCGGATCAGGTGAGGTTATGCTGCAATTCGCCCCTATCTCCTTCGATGCGTCAACGTTCGAGGTATGGGGAAGCTTGCTAAATGGCGGTACATTAGCCATTATGCCTCCAGGGCTGCCTTCTGTTCAGGAGCTTGGCGAATATATGCAGACCAATAAGGTTACCGTTGCTTGGCTGACAGCCCCGCTCTTCCATACGATGGTAGAGGAGAACTTGGACGGACTGCGTCAATTGAAGCAGCTATGGGCTGGCGGCGATGCGCTAAGCATGGTGCATGTGCAGAAGGCGCTGGCATTAGACGGCTTGGAGTTAATTAATGGATATGGTCCTACGGAAAATACGACATTTACATGCTGTTATAGGTTCCCGCAAAAAATGGGTTCTATCATTCCGATCGGGAGACCAATCATGGGCACTACATGCTACATATTAGACAAAAACCAAAGTTTGGTGCCAATAGGGCTGCCTGGCGAGCTTTATATCGGGGGAGACGGATTGGCGCATGGTTACTTGCATCAGCCTGAGCTGACAGCGGAGAAGTTCGTAGACAGTCCTTTTGTACCAGGGGAACGCTTATATCAAACAGGTGATTTGGTTCGATATATGCCGGATGGAAATATGGAGTTCCTCGGACGCCTTGACCATCAAGTGAAAATCAGGGGTTTCCGTATTGAGCCTGGTGAGATTGAGAAGGAAATCAGCTCACATCCAGATGTTAGCCAAGCTATCGTTGTTGCAAAGACAAACGGCTCCAAAGAGAAGCGGCTGGTGGCGTATGCGGTGCAAGCTCAGGCAGGCGGACACTTGACTGGCGACAATTTGCGTGCCTATCTCAAGGAACAACTGCCGGACTACATGGTTCCGACTGTCATTGTGGTGCTGGATGAATTGCCACTGCTACCTAGCGGCAAAGTCAACCGCCATGCATTGCCTGAACCTGAGTTTACTTCTTCTCAAGGGTATGCAGCACCTATAGAGGAAGCAGAACGAATTTTGGCGGAAATATGGTCGAATGTGCTCGGGGTAGAGCAGGTTGGCATTCATGATAACTTTTTTGAACTGGGTGGAGATTCGATCCTAAGTATTCAGATTGTGGCCCGTGCTTCGCAAGCAGGCTTGAAGCTGACACCGAAGCAATTGTTCCAATACCAGACGATTGCGGAGCTTGCGACGGTCGTGGAAACGACGACAACGGTTCTAGCAGAACAGGGATTGGTGCAGGGGCCGCTTCCGCTTACTCCTGCGCAGCACTGGTTTTTCGAGCTGCCGCTCGTCAACCGTGATCTTTGGAACCAATCGTTCATGCTGCAGCTGCACTCGGATTCAGTAAGCCCGGATATCGTACGACAAATGATCTATCATCTTATCAGCCATCATGATGCGCTGCGCATGAGATTTAACGAGGACGAACACGGCTGGACACAATGCAATGATGAGCTAGAAGAGGCCGAGGTACCGTTTGCACACTTCGATCTCTCCATGATGGAGCAGGTGGAGCAGTCAGCCAAAATCGAAGAGATCGCCGCCGGACTGCAAGCCAGCTTAAGCTTGTCTGGCGGGATTATGATGCGCGCTGCCTTGTTCGAATTGGGAGGAGGTCAACCAGCACGACTCTTCTTAACGATTCATCACCTTGTCGTAGACGGCGTATCGTGGCGCATCCTGCTGGAGGACGCTGAGCGAGTATATAATCAGCTAGCAGAAGGACATCCGGTAGAGCTTCCAGCCAAAACGACGTCATTCCGGCAATGGGCTCATATGCTTACAGAAGAAGCGGCCAAGGGAGCATACAGACAGCAGCTCGAGTACTGGGAAGACATGGCGATGGCATGGATACCGCGTCTCCCACTTGATTATTCAGTAAGCGATGACCAGATTCCGATGATCAATACTCATGCGTCATCTGAAGGCATCAGCGTTCAACTGGATGCAGAGAGCACACAGAGATTGCTGCAAAATGTACCAGCCGTCTATCGGACGCGCATTGATGAAGTATTGTTGACTGCACTTCTTGCTGCCATGGAACGCTGGACAGGCAGCAGCACTCTGCTTGTTCATCTGGAAGGACATGGGCGTGAAGATATTGTGCAGGGAGCGGATCTGTCTCGTACAATAGGTTGGTTTACTGCAATTTATCCGGTCTTGCTTGACGGAGGTTATGAGACGGAACCCGTATCCCGACTTCTTGCCGTCAAGGAGCAATTACGGGCAGTACCAGATCGTGGCGTAGGCTACGGTATATTGCGTTATCTCGATCAAGGAGAGCGAGGAAATCATACACTGGCGCAGTTCCCTACGGTGGAGGTGAGCTACAACTACTTGGGTCAGATGTCATCTATGTATGAGGAAGGCGGCTTATTCCAGCCGGCTTCTGAGTCAGGCGGGATGACACATGAACTATCCAATTCACGTCAGCACCTTATCGATGTGGCAGGAATGGTAGTCAATAACCAACTGCAGTTGATGATTACCTACAGTACGAATTTGCATCATAAGAGCACCATTGAGCAGTTAGCGAATGACTTTACTGAAACGCTTCACGCCATCATCGCAAATTGCCATCATTCTGCTGCAGATACGTTCACGCCTTCAGATTTCCCTGAAGCGGGGCTGAGCCAGCAAGAGTTGGACTTGATCATGAAAAAAATGCATGGCGGGAGGAACAGCTAACGATGACTGCAAACATTAAAGATATATACGCGCTTTCCCCTACCCAGCGGGGGATGCTCTTTCATACGCTTTATTCCCCTGATTCTGGGGTCTACGTTGTGTCCTATAGTTGTACGTTTCAAGGTGCAATTGACGTCGCTTTATTCGAGAAGGCGTGGAACAAAGTCATCGAACGCCATGACATTTTACGTACCGGTTTCGTATGGGAAGATATCGAGAAGCCTGTGCAGGTCGTCTATGATCAGCTTCACGTTTCACTGGAGCAATACGATTGGCGCGGAATGATAGAAGATCAGCAGCAGGAGCGGTTTGATGCCTATTTACGCGATAACCGCAGCAAAGGGTTTCAATTATCTGAAGTACCACTGATGCGATTGTCGCTTATCCAATTACAAGAGGATTGTTACCAGTTCGTATGGATGTTCCATCATATTTTGTTGGACGGCTGGAGCATCTCCATCGTTATGGGGGAAGTGTTCGCCTTCTATGGCGCATTTATTCAAGGACAAAACTTGCGATTGCCCGGCATCCGTCCATATCGGGACTACATTGCATGGAATCAGAAGCAGGATGTGCAGCAAGCGGAGCAGTTCTGGCGAAATTTGTTGCAGGGGGTCGGCGCACCGACCTCCCTGCCTCCAAGCCGTATAAAGGGGAACAGCGGATACGAAGAAATTGGTACTGCGTTATCTGTAAACGTAACAAATGAACTGCGCAATTTGGCGCGTCAGCATCAATTGACACTCAACACTTTCGTACAGGGGGCATGGGGGTTGCTGCTATCTCGATATACGAGGGAGCAAAATGTAATTTTCGGAGCTACTGTCTCCGGTCGTCCCGCGAATCTTCCAGGTGTTGAATCAATGGTCGGTCTGTTCATTAATACGCTGCCTGTGCGAGTGAACGCTGATCCGCAGATGGATGCCATATCGTATTTAAAACAATTGCAGGAGCTTCAAGCGAGCATTCGAGATTATGAATACTGCCCGCTGTCCGATGTACAGGCGTGGAGTGAGGTAGCACGCGGTCAAGCGCTCTTTGAAAGTATTATTGTGTTCGAGAACTATCCCATTCAGCAAACGAAGGAAGAAGAACGCGGCCTGCTGAATATGATTACAAGGATTCATTCGGAAGAGCAGACAAACTATCCGCTCACGATAAGTGTAGTTCCTGGCGATTTTCTGGAACTATCCATTTCATATGATCGCAGCATATTCGACAAAAACATGATTCAGCAGATGATAGCGAATTTACATACGGTGCTTGAGGCGATGGCTGCTTCATCGACACAGGCGTTGGCATCCATTCCTATCCTTACGCCTGAGGATCGTGAACAAGTGCTTGCGATCTCTGCTGGCGAAGTTATTGATTATGACGCAAGTGGCTGCGTACACGAGCTTATACGTGAGCAAGCAGAACGCACTCCTGATGCATTGGCTGTCGTATGTGGGGCTGTATCGATGACTTATCGGGACTTGAATGGCCAAGCGAACCGAGTCGCAGCTTATTTGCGCCAGCTAGGGGCAGGTCCGGGCAAGCTGGTTGGTCTGTTCTGCGATCGCTCAGTGGAGCTGGCGATAGCGCTGCTGGGTGTCTTGAAGGCGGGTGCTGCATATGTGCCGATAGATCCGGCGTATCCACAGGAGCGCATTGCATACATGATCGACGATGCACAGATGTCATTCCTGCTGACGAAGACGGATCTTGCATCGCAATTGCCAGTGAATAGTGCGACAGTGATTTGTCTTGATGCAGAGCGTGATGCAATCTCTGCCCAATCTGGCGAAGAATTGGAAGCCGATGTAACTGGAGATCATCCTGCCTATGTCATTTATACATCAGGTTCCACGGGGGTGCCGAAAGGCGTTGTCGTTCCGCATCGAGCGATGCTTAATCACAATCTAAGTGCAGCAGCGCATTTTGAATTGACAGCAGCGGATCGCGCATTGCAATTTGCAACGATTAGCTTCGATGCGGCTGTCGAAGAATTTTTCCCGACATGGATTCACGGGGCAGCTCTCGTCATGATGCCGGAAAGGTTAATGAGTCCGGCCGAATGCTGTCAACTGGTGGAGCAGCATCAGATAACGGTGCTTAACTTTCCTACAGCATACTGGCATGAATGGGTAAGCGAGATGGCAGAAGGGACGATCTCGCTGCCATCAACGGTACGCGCCGTTATTGTCGGTGGTGAACGTCCATCACCGGAACGGCTTGCTGATTGGCAGCGTATCGTTGGCAATCAAGTGGCATGGTATAACACCTATGGACCGACCGAAGCAACTGTGAGCTGCACAGTATATCGTGCTACTGATGCAAGTTCAGATGACGAGCTTGTTTACGAAGAGATTCCGATTGGCAGACCTATCGCGAATACCCGTATTTACATCTTAGATGAGAACAAGGATCTGGTACCGATTGGGGTGCCCGGTGAGATGTATATTGGCGGGGCAGGATTGGCCCAAGGATATCTTCATCGGCCAGAACTGACAGCGGAGCGATTCCTTCCGAGTCCATTTGAAGACGGAGAACGATTGTATCGCACCGGGGATATTGGTCGTTATCTGCATGATGGTCAACTTGAATTCTGGGGACGGGTTGATTATCAGGTGAAGATCCGCGGCTTCCGCATTGAGCTGGAGGAGATCGAGGTTGTACTGCTGCGCCATCCGAAGGTGCGCCATGCGATTACGATTGCGCATGCAGATCAGCGTGGTGACAATCGACTGGTTGCTTATGTGGTGCTGCGGGAAGAGGAGCACTTGGAAAATGGCGAACTGCGTCATTATGTGATGGAGCGGCTGCCTGTATATATGGTTCCTGCTGCCATAGTCATATTGCCTGAGCTTCCTCTTACTCCGAGCGGAAAGGTTGATCGCAAAGCGCTGCCAGCGCCTGATTTCTCTCAATTAACTAGAGAACAGGAGTATGTAGCGCCGCGTAATGGCGTTGAGGAAACTCTTTGCCGCATCTGGTCTGAAGTGCTGGGGGTTAATCGTGTCGGCATTTACGATAATTTCTTTGAGCTTGGCGGGGATTCGATTCTGTCTATCCAAGTGGTCTCGAAGGCAGCTCAGGCTGGATTATCGTTGTCACCGCGGCATATCTTCGAGCATCGCACCATCTCGGAACTGTCTGCTGTGGCGAAGTCAGCTGGGATATCCGCAAACGAGCAAGGCATGGTAACAGGGCCGGTTCCGCTAACTCCGAATCAACAGTGGTTTTTCGAGCAAGACATTACGAATCGCCATCAATGGAATCAAGCGATGTTCCTTACAGTCGAACAGCCGGTGCATGTCGTTGCGATGGAGCAAGCGGTAGCGCGGCTTATCGAGCATCATGACGCCTTGCGTATGCACTATACGCTGACAGAGGATTCAACTTGGGTGCAGCACATGGGTGATCGGCTTGAGAAAACACCGTTTGAGCGGGTGGATCTGTCACATGTACCGTCAGACGAGCAGCAAGCAGTGCTGGAGTACAAGGCTGAGGAATATCAACAAAGTCTAAGTTTGAATGGGCCGCTGATCAGAGTTGTGTTGTTCGATCTTGGCCGCCAAGAACGAGCTCATTTGCTCATTACGATTCATCATCTGGTCGTTGATGGTATGTCTTGGCGTATCCTGTTGGAAGATTTGCAAACCGTCTATGAAGCGTTCGTAAAAGGAGAACAGGCGGTGCTCCCACCGAAGACAACCTCGTTCAAGCATTGGTCTGAGCAGCTTGTCAGCTATGCACAATCGGGCGCACTTATGCATGAAGTGAACAATTGGGTAGAAGCTTCGCCTTCACAAATAGCAGCTCTGCCGACCGATTATGAGCTAGATTCGCGAACAGACAAGCTGGTAAATACAGAAGCTTCAACCGCAACTATAGCAGTTGAACTCAGTGAGGCGGAGACACAGTCTCTTTTAAGAGAAGTTCCAAACGCATATCGTACACAGCTTAGAGATGTACTTGTAACGGCACTTGCTCACACGATAGCGGAGTGGACCCAATCCGAGTCAGTTGCTATCGATATGGTAGGGCACGGCCGAGAAGAATTAATGGATGGTGTTGACCTATCACGAACGGTTGGCTGGTTTACGTTTGTATATCCGATCTACCTTGAGATCGATCGTTCTACAGCAGCTAAGCTGGGGGATGCCATTATTCGTACAAAGGAGCGACTTGCTGCGATTCCGAACAACGGTATCGGATACAGCATATTGCGCTGTTTGGGTGATGAGGCGAGTAGAGAGGCGCTGCGTCATTTACCGCAGGCGGCAATCAGCTTCAACTATTTGGAACAGACGAATCAACAACAGAAGCCAGGAGATGGCGAAGGCAGATTCAGCATCGCCACCGAATCGTCGGGTTCTGTATTGCATACAGCGAATAAAAGAACATATTTGCTCGATATCAACGTCATGATCGTCTGCGGCAAGCTGCATATGACGTGGTCGTACAGCAGCGATTTGTATAAGAGCGAGACGATAGAGGAGCTGGCTGGCGAGTATGTTACTGCGCTGCGCGCGCTTATCGCTCACTGCCTGTCAGCCGAAGCGGGCCGTTTTACACCTTCTGACTTCCCGCTGGCGGCTTTGACCCAGGAACAGCTGGATGAGCATCTTGCCAGCTATCGCCAGATCGAAGATATCTATTTGATCTCGCCGATGCAGGAAGGGATGCTGTTCCATGCCATATACTCGCCAGACTCGCAGCTATACTTTGAGCAGTCGAGCTTCGCTCTGCAAGGGAAGCTGAACATAGATGCATTCGAGCAAGCTTGGCAGACAGTGCTCGATCGCCATTCGATATTGCGCAGCGGATTTATGTGGAACGGCGTGGACAAGCCACACCAGTTCGTACTCCGCTCACTTCAAGTGCCGTTTGAACATCAGGATTGGCGAGGCATGGAACAGGAAGAGCAAACAATTCAGTGGGAGAAGCTTCTTGAGCAGGATAAGGAACGGACATTTGATCTTGCAGCACCTCCGCTGATGCGATTTGCGCTCATTCGTACAGAAGAGCAACTGTACAAATTCGTCTGGAGCTTTCACCATATTTTGTTGGATGGTTGGAGCGTGCTTACATTACTTGGCGAAGTGTTGACAAGCTATAATTCGCTCGTTCAAGGGAAGGAGATTCAATTGCTTCCCGTTACTTCAGCCTATCGGGATTATATTGCATGGCTGCAAAGGCAAGATATGCAAGCAGCGGAGGCTTATTGGCGTACGCAGCTAAGCGGCTTCGCTGCTCCAACAGCCCTGCCGATTGAGCGTCGCAAAGGTGAACAGCAAGAGCAAGGCGAGACGAAAGTGACTTACACACTTTCTGCAAAGGCAACAGCACGCTTGCAAGCAATGACAAGGCATTATGACTTGACAATAAGCACCTTAATACAGGGTGCTTGGGGATTATTGCTCAGTCGCTATGCGAACGAAGAAGATGTGCTATTCGGCACGACGGTTGCTGGACGACCGACGGAATTACCGGGCTTCGAATCAATGATTGGCTTATTTATTAACTCGTTGCCGGTGCGTGTAACGGTCGATGAAGAGCAACCCGTTCAACAGTGGTTGAAGCAGCTTAACAAGCAGATGGTCGCTATTCGCCACCAATTCGAGTATAGCCCGCTCGCTCAAGTGCAAGGCTGGAGCGATGTGCCTAACGGAATTTCGTTGTTCGACAGTCTTGTTGTTTTCCAGAACTATCCGGTGCAGGATGTGCCGGAGCAGGATCATCCGGATGCGCTGCAGCTGCACAGCTTCCACACGTCTGAACAGACAAACTATCCGATCACCTTGGTTGCGGAATCTGGCGATGAGCTGCAACTGCAAGTGTTGTTCGATCCGAAGCTGTTTACGGCTTCTAGCGTAGAGCGCATGCTGGTACATCTAGGAACACTGCTGCAGGAGATGGCGAATCGGCCAGCACAGAAAATTGGCAATCTGCAGCTCCTCTCTGAACAGGAGCGCAAGCAGACATTGGTGGAGTGGAACAGCACTCATACCGAGCTCCCGCTTGACAAGACTGTTGCGGAATGGTTCGCAGAGCAGGTGCGGATACAGCCGGGCGCTGTTGCGATTGTATCTGAGAAGCAAGCCGTTACTTACGGCGAGTTAAGCCGCATGGCTGAACGATTAGCGCACAGCTTCATTCAAAATGGTGTTGCAAGTGGCGATATTGTAGCTATCTGCATGGAGCGTTCTATTGAATCAGTAGCAGGTATGCTTGGCATCTGGAAGGTAGGTGGGGCCTACCTGCCGCTAGACTCGACTTATCCACAGGAACGCCTGTCATACATGCTCGCCGAATCGCAAGTGAAGGTACTGCTAACGCAAGAGCGGGTACGTGAGCAGCTGCCTCCATTCGCTGGGCGTATCGTAGTGGTAGAACAGGAACTGCAGGCTGAAGTGGGTGACGGTGCTGAAGTGAATGGAGGATCTGAAGCTGCAGAAGAAGCTGTAAATGCTCAAGTCCAGCTTCCTCCAGCAGCTGGCATGGATCAACTGGCATACGTCATATTTACTTCCGGATCGACAGGTCAGCCGAAAGGGGTAGAGATTACGCACCGCGGCTTGATGAATCTAATCGGATGGCATCGCCGGACATATGACGTTCAGGCAGCCGACCGGGCAACAATGCTGGCAGGTGTTGCTTTCGATGCTTCCGTCTGGGAGTTGTGGCCTTATGTAACGGCAGGAGCCAGCATCTATATTGCAAATGAAGAGACGAGACTGAATCCGGTCGCTTTACGCAACTGGCTGCTCGAAAATGAGATTACACTCTCCTTCATTCCGACGCCGCTTGCTGAGCCGATGCTGACGCTGGAGTGGCCGGATAGATGCAAGCTGCGCGCCATCCTGACTGGTGGTGATCGACTTGCTCAATATCCGCCAGATACACTGCCGTTTGCCTTGCATAATCACTACGGCCCATCGGAATCGACTGTTGTTGCCACGGCTTGTCAAGTTCCGACGCAGTCCAGCAAGTCACCTAGCGAGAGTGCTCCATCCATCGGCCGACCGATCGCCAATATACGGGTATATATATTGGATCGCAAGCTGCGTCCGGTTCCGCAAGGAGTGCCAGGCGAGATGTATGTTGGCGGTGAGGGCCTTGCCCGCGGTTATATGAACCGTCCCGATCTGACGGCAGAGCGGTTCATCGACAGTCCGTTTGTACAAGGAGAACGGCTGTATCGAACAGGAGATCTTGCCAGACATCTGCCAAGCGGTGATATTGAATTTCTCGGACGCAATGATGATCAGGTGAAAATACGCGGCTATCGCATTGAGCTTGGTGAAATTCAAGCGGCCATTGCGGAGCATGCAGCAGTACGAGAGGCTTCCGTCGTCGTACGTGAGGATCGTCCAGGTGATAAGCGATTGGTTGCATACATCGTGCTGCATCAGAAACAGCAGGATGACCAGCATGACGGAGCAGTCCATTCCGTCCGCAGCTACTTGCAGGAACGGCTCCCTGATTACATGGTGCCGCTGGCTTTCGTCACACTTGATGCCCTGCCGCTGACGGCTAACGGCAAGGTAGATCACAAGCAACTGCCTGCACCTGCATGGGAACAGATGTTGAATGCGGGCTCATATGTCGCGCCGCGCAATGAGGTAGAGCGCAGCTTGACAGCTATATGGGAAGAGGTACTCGGTCTTGAGCAGGTTGGCATTCATGACAACTTCTTCGAGCTCGGCGGGGATTCGATATTGAGCATACAGGTGATGTCCCGTGCATCACGCGAAGGCATTCGCTTAACACCAAAGATGATCTTCGGACATCCTACGGTAGCACAGCTCAGCGAAGTTGCCGAATGGTCTGAGCGTACGGTAGCGGAGCAAGGACTGGTTACTGGGCAAGTAGAGTTGACTCCGATACAACAGTGGTTTTTCGAGCAGCCACTTGCTTATAGACATCACTGGAATCAAGCGATGATACTGACTGTACAGCAGCCTGTGCATGTGCAAGCATTGGAGCTGACAATACAAGCGCTTGTGGCCCATCACGATGCATTGCGGATGCGCTTCATGAAGGAAGCTCAGGACTGGAGACAGGATAATCTTGGCTTGGACGAAACGGTCATCCTCGCAACCGAAGATTTGTCGCAGCTCTCGGAATCAGCTCAGTCTGAAGCAATTACATTATTGGCGGAAACTGTGCAGAGCAGCTTGAACATTGAACATGGGCCGCTCATGCGTGCAGTGTTATTCAATCTTGGGGCTAATCAGCCGTCTCGATTGCTGATTGTCACTCACCATCTGGTCATTGATGCGGTGTCGTGGCGCATTATACTGGAAGATCTCGAAGAGGCGTACACACAGGCGTGCCAAGGTATTACGCCACAGCTGCAGCCGAAGACAACTTCCTTCCAGCAATGGAGCGCGCAGCTGCAGCAATACGCGCAATTGGAACAGACACGCAAGGAGGCCTCGTATTGGCTTGCATTGACGGAGCGGGAGTTCGCTTCACTGCCTGTCGATGCTCATCTGACGGACAACGACCGAAGATCGCTGAACACAGCAGCATCGTCCCGTACTGAAGCGGCTGCACTAACGAAAGAGGAAACCCAGGCACTGCTGCAGCAGGTGCCGGCAGTATATCGCACACAGATTAATGATGTCCTGCTTACTGCTCTGATGCTGGCAATGCGCCAATTCACAGGTCAATCTTCGATGTTGATCCATATGGAAGGCCACGGCAGAGAGGAGATTGCGGATGGAGTGGACGTATCCCGTACCGTTGGCTGGTTTACATCCATATATCCAGTGTACTTGGAGCTCGCTCCGGATACAGCTCTGGGTGAAGCACTCTGCTCCATAAAGGAACAGCTTCGTCAAGTCCCAGAGCGCGGATTAGGGTATGGTGTACTTCGTTATCTGTCGGACGATCAACAACTGAGAGCCAAGCTGCAATCGCTGCCTACGCCTGAGATCAGCTTTAACTATTTGGGACAGTTCCATCAGCTGCAGAAGGAGGCAGCAAGCATATTCGGTGCAGCTTCGGAAGATTATGGAGTCGTTCAGAATCCGTCCGATCCGCTCGCCCATCTGCTGGACGTAGCGGGAATCATTGTGGAAGGGCAACTGCAATTGACTTTATCTTACAGCAGCAATCTATTCCGTGAAGAAGAGATGCATGCACTGATTGTGCATTTCGCGCAGTCACTGCGTTCTCTAATCGCACACTGCCAATCAGCGGAAGCAGGTAAATTTACGCCTTCTGACTTCCCGCTTGCCCGTCTGTCACAAGTAGAGATTGACCGCCACCTGACGAATACAGAACAGATTGAGGATGCATACGGCTTAGCTCCGGCTCAAGAGGGGATGCTGTTCCATTCGATCTATGCGCCGTCATCCGGCGTCTATATTCAGCAGGTTAGTTTCACGCTGCAAGGCAGTTTGAATCGGCAGGCGTGGCAACAAGCGTGGAAGATGCTGTGCGATCAGCACCCGATACTGCGGACAGCCTTCCTGTGGGAAGGAATATCTGAACCGCATCAAGTCGTTTATCCGCGCGTCACGATACCGTTCACTGACCTTGATTGGAGTGGGTACGGGGCAGAGGAGCAATCCGCTCTGGTTGCTGAATTTTTACGAGAAGATAGGGTGAAAGGGTTCGTTCTGGATAATGCGCCGCTTATGCGCATGGCTATGATCCGATTGTCTGACGATTGCTGCCAATTCATCTGGACGTTCCATCACCTGCTGCTTGACGGCTGGAGCACACCGATCATACTCGGTGAGCTGGCTACCATCTATCATGCGCTCTGCAGCAAGCAGCCGCTTGAATTGATTGCCGGAAGACCGTATCGCGACTATATCGCTTGGTTATACAAGCAAGATGAACATGAAGCGGAGCAGTTCTGGACGGACAAGTTAAGAGGATTCACTGCGCCGATACGGCTGCCTGTAGAGCGCTCACAGACAGCGGAAGCTGCTGGCAATAAGGATGTCGAGCACCTGCTCTCTAAGGAAGTGACTCAACGCTTGCAGCAGTTGGCGCGTCAGCATAATGTTACGTTGAACACAGTCGTGCAAGGCGCATGGGCCATTTTGCTGTATCGATATACAGGTGAGACGGATGTTGTGTTCGGTTCTACGGTCGCAGGAAGACCAGCGGATCTTCAAGGCTCAGAGCAGATGGTGGGATTATTCATCAACACGCTTCCTGTGCGCGTGCAAGTCAACCCTGATGAAGCAGCTCAGAATTGGCTGAGAAGATTGCAAGATCAGCTGGTCGAGCAGCGCGAATATGAATTCTGTCCGTTAGTAAAAATTCAGAGTTGGAGTGAAGTACCGCGCGGAATCAGCTTATTCGATTCGATTGTCGTGTTCGAGAATTATCCGATTGGGCCGCCAGCTGAGCAAGCAGGTGAAGGAGTAGTCATTACGTCATCTGAGACAATCGACCAGACGAATTACCCATTGATGGTGGCCGCAGTCCCAGGGGAAGAGCTGTCCTTGCGTATTGCTTATGATACGGCCCGTTATGGGGACGATGCTATCAGTCGTATGATGGGGCATCTGACTGCACTGCTAACCGGTCTAGCAGCGGATTGGAGCCAAACTGTAGCTCGTCTGCCGATACTGACTGAAGCTGAGCGCAATGAACTGCTGCCTGCAGAACCGATCTCGATACCAGCTGCGGACGTTCGCTGCATTCACGAATGGTTCGAGCAGCAGGCCGCAGCACGACCAGACAACATTGCTGTTGTTTATGAGAAACATGCACTGACCTACACTGAACTTAACGAGCAAGCGAACCGTCTCGCTCGTTATTTACAGAAGCAAGGAGCAGGCCCTGAAACGATGGTCGGCTTGTGCATGGAGCGATCGCACAACCTGATAGTTTCCATTCTTGGCATTCTCAAGGCGGGAGCCGCTTACGTGCCGCTTGATCCGGTGTATCCGGCAGAACGTCTCAGCTTTATGCTGGAAGATTCGGAGACACCGCTGGTGCTGACACAAGCACAGCACCAAGATTCATTGCCAATAGTTGGAGTACGGATGATCTGTCTGGATGCGATACAGGACGAGCTTGCGCTGGAGAGTGGTGACAACTTGGGCACAACGGCTGCTCCAGACAATCTTGCTTATGTTATTTACACCTCAGGCTCAACCGGCAAGCCAAAAGGGGTTGCCGTATGCCATGAGCATGTCGTGCGGTTGTTTACTTCAACAGAGGCTTGGTACGGTTTCCATGAACAGGATGTATGGACGTTGTTCCACTCGTATGCCTTCGATTTCTCAGTTTGGGAAATGTGGGGAGCACTGCTGTACGGTGGAAAATTAGTTGTTGTTTCCTATTACACGAGCCGTGCAACGGATGAGTTTTATCAATTGCTTGCAGCGGAACAGGTTACGGTGCTGAATCAGACGCCATCCGCTTTCCAACAGCTGATTCGTGCAGAGGAGCAAATGGGAATTGCGGACCTAGCGCTTCGTTATGTCATATTTGGCGGTGAGGCATTGGATCTGCCTGCACTTAGCCCTTGGTTCGAGCGCCATGGAGAGGACTATCCGACGTTAGTCAACATGTATGGCATTACCGAGACGACGGTCCATGTCACCTATCGACCGATTACGATGAAGGATGTGCACGAAGCAAGTGGAAGCCTGATCGGCAAGCCGATTCCCGATTTGCACATTTATGTGCTGGACAGTGCACTGCAGCCTGTGCCTGTTGGTGTGACAGGGGAGATGTATATTGCTGGAGCTGGTGTGACGCGAGGTTATCTGAACCGAGCTGAATTAACCGCAGAAAGATTCATTCCGAATCCGTTCAGCCAACTAACGGAGGCACGCTTGTACAAGAGTGGGGACTTGGCTTGCTGGAAGGCAAATGGAGAGCTTGAATATGTAGGGCGCGCCGATGAGCAGGTTAAAATTCGCGGTTTCCGTATTGAGCTGGGTGAGATTGAGTCCGTGTTGGCTCAATATCCCTCCATACGTGAAGTAACGGTAATGGCTCGTCAAGACGGAGAGGAAGACAAGCGGTTAGTTGCCTATCTGACTACCGAGGATGCAGACATCACAGTAGCCAGTCTTAGAGCCCATCTCGCTAACAGACTGCCCGACTATATGATTCCAGCGGCATTTGTGCTCATGGATGCATTCCCGCTCACCAGCAACGGCAAAGTAGACCGCAAAGCACTTCCGGCTCCCGAGATTTCTCACCTTGATTTGAAGCGAAGCTATGTAGCACCGCGCAATCCGACGGAGGAGAAATTATCGGCAATCTGGGCAGAAGTAATGGGCATCGAGCGGGTCGGAATTGAAGACAATTTCTTTGAATTGGGCGGTCATTCCTTGCTTGCCACTCGTTTGATTTCGCGAATACGCGATGCCTTTCAGGTCGAGGTTCCACTGGCAGCATTATTCGAATCGCCTACAGTAGCATCACTTGTTGCGACAATTCAGCAAGCACAGGAAGAACAAGCCGGCACTGCTATGCTAGACGAGCTTCTCAAGGAGTTGGATGGAATTTCCGAAGAGGAGCTGCTTCAAATGTTGGCAGAGCAAGCGGCGGACAAGGAGAATGAATAGATGAGCGATATGAACACACGGTTGGCCTCATTAACTCCCGAACAACGTCAGATGCTTGTCAAAAAATTAGCAGAGAGGAAGGCGGCCATAAGGCCGTCTCCTACTCCGCAGCCGATTGATCCGCATGGTTCTGTGCTCTCTTATGCACAGCAACGCCTCTGGCTGCTGGATCAACTTGAGCCTAACATGAGCCATTATAACATTCCGTTCTCGCTTCGCTTTAGAAGCAAGCTTGACATATCCGCTCTGCAGCGCAGCTTGACGGAGATTGTACGTAGGCATCAGGCATTGCGAACTCGCTTCATGGAGAGAGCGGACGGTGCTGTGCAAGTAGTTGAACCTATCGAAGCAGATTGGCAGTTCCCGCTGATGCAGGTGAATCTGTCTGATCAGGCAGAAGTGGGCTTGGACCAGGAAGAAGAAGCGCAGCGCCTCGTCAACGAAGAGGCGGGAAAACCGTTTAATCTGGCAACAGGGCCGCTGCTGCGCGGCTTGCTTATTACAGTTGGGGATAACAATCATATCCTGCTTGTCACCTTCCATCATATTGTGTTCGATGGCTGGTCGCTGACGGTGTTCCAGCAGGAGCTGCTGTTATTGTATGAAGCTTATGCGGGAGGGCAATCCTCTCCACTGCCTGACCTGCCGATTCAATATGTTGATTATGCGATCTGGCAGCGCCAATGGTTGACAGAGACCGAATTGCAGCACCAACTGGACTATTGGACAGATAAGCTGGGGGACGCCGACCATGTGTTGGAGCTGCCAACAGATCGTCCGCGTCCAGCGGTTCAGACGTTCCGCGGGGATATTCGTTCACTACATATTGGTGAGCATATCGTTAAGCCGCTGCGGGAATTAAGCCGCAAGGAAGGGGCTTCGCTGTTCATGACGATGCTGGCAGCATTCCAGATCTTCCTTTATCGGTATACGGGCAAGCATGATCTATCTGTCGGCACACCGATTGCGAATCGGGGCATGTCGGAAGTAGAAGGATTAATTGGCTTCTTTGTCAACACGCTCGTTATGCGTGGCGATTTATCCGGAAGCCCGACGTACCGCCAGATGCTTAAGCAGGTGAGAAGGACAGCTTTGGAGGCGTATTCCAATCAGGATTTGTCGTTTGAACGATTGGTCAATGCGCTGCAGCCGGAGCGCTCTGTCAGTCATGCACCGCTGTTCCAAGTGATGTTCACGATGGATGAGGCACAGGTCTCAGACCGCTCCAGTGTAGGGACTGGTGGGCTTGTCGTCGAACCATATACATTTGATAGCCGGAGCGCCAAGTTTGACATTACGCTGATGATTTTTGATACAGGGGACAACGGTGTAGTAGCACAGATGGAGTATAATACTGATCTTTTCCATGAGAGTACCGTGCTGCGCATGCTGCGTCATCTGAACAATCTGCTCGCAGGGATTGCGGCCAATCCGGACAGCCCAATCGGGACATTGCCGCTGCTGGATGATGCAGAAGTTCATGAACTGCTCGTTGCACGCAATCAGACTAGCGCGGTGGGCGATGCAAGCTTGATAAGTCTGCACGAACGAATAGCCGCTCATGCTGAACTGACACCTAATGCGATCGCTGTCGTAGACGGACAGATTACATTGACTTATCGTGAATTAAATCGTCGTGCGAACCAGCTTGCCCATCATGTGCGCAAGCTCGGCATAGGTACGGAGACAATTGCTGGAGTGTTGGCCCATCGGTCGGCGGCACAAGTTATTGCTATAGTAGCCATTATGAAAGCAGGCGGTGCTTATTTGCCTATTGACCCGAACTATCCTCGGGAGCGGATCGCCTACATGATGGAAGACGCTCGAATTCCAGTGTTGATAGCAGAGAAATCATTACAAACTCATCTTCCGCAGCATTCAGATGCAACAATTGTATGGATCGATGATATAGCCGCGTATGCCGAAGAGGAAGGCGAAGTTCCGCCTGATTTATGCACCTCTCCAAGCCAACTGGCCTATGTTATTTATACGTCCGGTTCGACAGGGAAACCGAAAGGCGTTCAGATCGAGCATGCTGGTCTAATGAATTTGGTGCAATGGCATATACACGAATATGCGATGACCGCGGCGGATCGGGCGACATTGTTCGCAGGGCCTGCATTCGATGCTTCTGTATGGGAGTTATGGCCGACATTAGCAGCGGGAGCTTCCATCTACATTCCGCACGAGGAGCTGCGAACCGATCCAATTGGACTGCGTGACTGGATGGTGCAAAGCGGAATTACGCTCAGCTTTTTACCGACTCCGATGGCCGAAGCGGTTATTTCGTTAGATTGGCCTGCACCGTGCGCACTGCGGTATTTGTTGACTGGTGGAGACCGACTGCGCTTATTTCCGGCAGACAACCTGCCATTTCAGCTTGTGAACCATTATGGACCTACAGAGTCGACAGTCGTTGCCATTGCAGGTCACGTTCCGACTGTATCTGCGAACGGGGGTCAGCTTCATCTTCCTTCCATTGGCCATCCAATAGCCAATACAGAAATTTATTTGCTGGGTGAGCATATGCAGATTGTTCCTGATGGCGTTGCAGGTGAAATCTACGTTGGTGGCAGCGGATTGGCACGCGGATATTTGCACCAGCCGAAGCTTACCGCCGAGAAGTTCGTTCCAAGTCCGTTCCAGCCTGAACGCTTGCTCTACCGCACGGGCGACTTGGCACGGTATAACGCAGCTGGTGCGATTGAATTTATCGGGCGTGCAGATGATCAAGTGAAAGTTCGCGGCTACCGAATCGAGCTGGGTGAAGTAGAAAAAGCGATAACGGAGCATGCTGCAGTTAAAGAGGCGGTCGCGCTTGTGAAAGAGGTACGTTCAGGCGATCGGAGACTGGTTGCGTATGTAGTGTCGGAAGAACACGATGCACACAGTGCATTCACAGCAGAGCTTCGTACTTACTTGCGTACGAAATTGCCTGAATATATGGTTCCAGCCGCCTTCGTCATGTTGGAGCAACTGCCAATTACCCCGAATGGCAAGGTGGATCGCAAGGCGCTTCCTGAACCAGAGTTTACAGTGGAGACGCAAGCTTATGTGGCGCCGCGCACAGCCAAAGAGGCGCAGCTTGCTGCCATATGGGCAGATGTGCTTGGCGTAGAGCAGGTGGGCATCCACGACAATTTCTTCGAATTGGGCGGAGACTCGATCTTGAGCATCCAGATTGTCAGCCGTGCTCGGCAGAGTGGATTGCAGCTTACACCTAAGATGCTGTTCCAGCATCAGACAATTGCCGATTTGGCTGCAGAAATTCGTGAAGGGGCAGGCGTGGAGGCAGAGCAGGGCATCGTAACCGGAGAAGTACCGCTTACGCCAATTCAGCGCTGGTTTTTTTCCCAACCGATGCAAGCGCACCATCATTTCAATCAGTCCATGATGTTTATTGTTCATCCATCCGTCCAGCAACAGATGCTGCGTGAAGTTGTTCGGCAGCTAATCCATCATCATGATGCTTTGCGCCTGCAATATACAGCTGGAGATGCAGGTTGGGAGCAATATAATGCGGGCGTTACCGAAGAAGTTCCATTTACTTGCGTAGATGTAAGTGGATTGCGTGCAGAAGAGCAGACAGCTATGATCGAGCGCATCGCAGCGGAAGCACAGCAAAGTCTCGATCTAAATGCAGGTGTACTGCTGCAGGCTGTCTATTTCAACTTGGGCGCAGACCAAGCAGGCCGCTTGCTCATCGTCATCCATCATCTCGGCGTGGACGGTGTCTCTTGGCGAATTCTGATGGAGGATTTATATCGAATTGGCCAAAATGTAGCAGCAGGTGAGTCGATTAGACTTCCAGCGAAGACTACCGCATTCCGTGACTGGGCGAAAAAGCTGGCCGAATATGCAACCTCAGATAAGGTGCTAATAGAGGCGGACTACTGGCTTGATGAGAAACGCAAACACATCCCATCACTGCCTGTCGACTTCATACATGGCGAGAACATGAATGCGACGACACAGGATATTATGGTGGAGCTTCCGCCTGAAGAGACACAGATGCTGCTGCAGGACGTTCCGCATGCGTACCGGACTCATATTAATGATGTCCTGCTTACTGCGCTGCTGCTTGCCATATCAGATTGGTCAGGGCATGACAAGCTGCTGCTTCATATGGAAGGGCATGGACGCGAAGAGCTGTTCGATGAGGTTGACTTGTCACGGACGGTAGGCTGGTTTACTTCGATGTATCCTGTGCTTCTGGAGCGAAGCAGCAAAAGAGAGCTCGGTGCCGAGCTGAAGTCGGTGAAGGAGCAGTTGCGTCTGGTGCCGAATAATGGGATCGGATACGGTATGCTTCGGTATATGGGCAGCAAGGAGCAGGCACAAATGCTCGAAGCGCTGCCGAAACCGCAGGTCAGCTTCAACTACTTGGGACAATTCGATCAAGTGCTGAGCAGCGGGGAGGACGGTCTATTCGGACAAGCTCCTGAACGTACTGGATCTGAACAGAGTCTGCAAGAGAAAAGGGCCCATCTGCTTGATATTACCGGACTTGTTGCAGGAGGCTCGCTGCGGCTGACGTGGACATATAGTGAGAACCTGTACTTGAGTGAAAGTATAGAACAGCTTGCCGTGCTGTACATGGAACAACTACGCGCTATTATTGCACATTGCCGTTTGCCGGAATCACGCGGAGTTACACCGTCTGACTTTCCGCTTGCACGCTTGACGCAAGAGCAGCTCGATCAGCTGGCCGGCACTGGTCAAGGTGTCGAGGATATCTATACATTATCTCCAATGCAGCAAGGCATGTTGTTCCACGCAGCGTTCACACCGGATTCACACGCATATTTTGAACAAATGAGCTGGATACTGCAGGGAGACTTCCATCCGGCGGCGATGGAGCAGGCATGGAATCGGGTTGTCGAACGGCATTCCATTTTACGTACCGCTTTTTACTGGGAGGAACTGAATGAACCGCATCAAGTTGTGTACAACCATGTAACTGTTCCGGTCGAATATTACGATTGGCGGACATGGACAGAGGCGGAGCGCGAGGCGAAGACAGAAGCATTCTTGCGTGAGGATCGAATAAGAGGCTTCAAGCTGACGGAGGCGCCGTTAATGCGCATTACGATGATTCGTCTCACTGATGAGAGTTCGCTGTTCTTATGGAGCTATCACCATCTGCTGCTCGACGGATGGAGCATGAATGCTTTGATTGCAGAAGTGCTGCAAGTATATGAGGCAGTTGTCCGCTCGGGAGAGCAGCCTGTGGAGCTCGTATTCGAGCAGGTTCGACCGTATCGAGACTACATTGGCTGGCTGCAGCAGCAAGATATGGAGCGGGCGAAGCAGTACTGGCGCGATTCCTTGCACGGCATTCATGCGCCTACGCCTTTGACAGTAGACCGCTTGCTTCCGGCTAATACTGAGTCCCAGGGAGAGTTCAGCAGCATCAAGATCACATTGCCTGCTACATTGAACGACAATATACAGGCCTTCACTCGGCAGCACCAAGTAACACCCAATACGCTGGTGCAAAGTGCATGGGCACTCTTGCTGAGAAGATACAGTGGCGAGGAGGATGTCGTGTTCGGTGCGACTGTTTCGGGTCGTCCTGCTGATCTGATCGGCGTGGAGTCGATGATGGGCATTTTCATTAATACGCTGCCTGTTCGGATTCATGTGCCAGACGATGAGACGATTCTGACATGGGTGCAAGATGTGCAGGCGAAGCAGGTGGAACAGCGGGAATACGAATATAGCCCGTTGTCGATGATTCAGAACTGCAGTGAGCTCGCCCAAGGAGCGCCGCTGTTCGACAGCTTGTTTGTTTTCGAAAATTATCCGGTCAGTGCCGGAAACAGTGAAGGCAGTGATGCAGGCGGGTTAACGGTTAGTTCGATGTATCTGTTCGAGCAGACGAATTATCCGCTTACCTTGCTCGTCGTTCCTGATAATGGATTCGACTTAGTCATTACATATGACCAGCAGCGGTTCGAAGCTGGCGCGATTACAAGAATGTTGAATCATCTAATCGTGCTGCTGCAAGGCATGTGCAGTCATCCAGAGCAGCCTGTCCAAGTGCTGACTATGCTGAGCGAAGAAGAGCACCAGCTTCTGCTTACCGAATGGAACCGGACAGATGCTCCATATCAACTGGAACAATGCATTCATCATCTGTTCGAGCAGCAGGTGGAACGTACGCCTGCCTTGCCTGCACTTCGTTATGAGGAACAGGTGTTGACATATGCCGAATTGAATGCCGAAGCAAATCGGCTTGCCCGATATTTGCAGCGAAAAGGTGTCGGTCCAGAGGTTCCTGTGGCAGTATGTATGGAGCGCTCGATCGATATGGTGGTTGGTCTGCTTGCGATATTGAAGGCTGGCGGCGCATATGTGCCGATGGATCCGGATTATCCACATGATCGGCTTGCGTTCATGTTCGAGGATACGAACGCACCACTGCTGCTTACGCAGCGTCACTTGCTTGAGCGGATCCCTGAATATGCAGGACAAGCCGTATGCATGGATGAGCAGCGGCAGTACATTGCAGCAGAGAGCGATGCACCGCTGAACATCAAGGTATCTCCTGACAACATGTGCTACATCATTTATACATCAGGTTCAACCGGAAGGCCCAAAGGGGTCGTCAATATTCATCGTGCTGTTGTCAACCGGCTCCTCTGGATGCAGGAGGCATATCAGCTTACATCAGAAGATCGTGTTCTGCAAAAAACACCGTTCAGCTTCGATGTATCCGTATGGGAATTTTTCTGGCCGATAATGACGGGAGCTACGCTTGTCGTTGCTGCACCTGGAGGACACCGTGATCCTGCATATCTGCGTGATCTTATTCGTCAGGAACGAATTACGACACTGCACTTCGTTCCATCAATGCTGCAGGCCTTCCTGGAAGAAGAAGGTGTTGAGCATTGCACTACGATTCGTCAGGTTATGTGCAGTGGGGAAGCACTTTCCTATGACTATCAGGAGCGCTTCTTTGCCAAGCTGGACGCACAGCTTCACAATCTGTACGGCCCTACAGAAGCGGCTATCGATGTTACGCACTGGACATGCCGCCGGGATACGGCATTGCGGACCGTTCCGATCGGGATGCCGATTGCGAACATTCAGATCTATTTGCTCGATCAGGAGCTTCGTCCTGTGCCGATCGGGGTGCCTGGGGAGCTGCATATCGGCGGCGTTGGGCTGGCGCGCGGCTATTGGAATCGCGAGGCGCTGACGGAAGAGAAGTTTATTCGCAATCCATTTGATCCTTCGATGCAATCCCGTCTATATAAGACAGGAGATCTGGCACGATATATGCCGGACGGTGTGATCGAATATATGGGGCGTATCGACCATCAGGTTAAAATTCGCGGGTTCCGCATTGAGCTTGGGGAAATTGAAAGTGTGCTTACGGCACATCCGAACATTAAGGAAGCGGCCGTCGTAACACGGGAAGATACCCCTGGGCATAAACGTCTCGTTGCTTATGTCGTCGCAGAAGAAGCTAAAGAAGTGCAGGCTGCGCAGCTCAGCAGCTACCTGCTGGAAATATTGCCTGATTATATGGTTCCAGCATCGTATACGTTCTTGAAGGCGATGCCGCTGTCGCCTAACGGCAAGCTGGATCGCAAAGCTTTGCCTGCTCCGCAGGATGCGCGCCTCGTATCCGGCAAGCCTTATGCTCCGCCACGCAATGCGATAGAGAGAACGCTGGCTCAAGTATGGGCAGACGTATTGGGTGTGAAGCAGGTAAGCATACATGACAATTATTTCGAATTGGGCGGGGACTCGATTCTCAGCATGCAGATTGTATCGCGTGCACGTCAAGCAGGAGTGCATCTGACACCTAAGCTTGTATTCCACAACCCGACAATTGCACAATTGGCGGCAGTAGCTAAGGAAAAAGTAGTGGTGGCAGAGCAAGTGGAAGTAACGGGAGAAGTTGAATTGACGCCAATTCAGCGTTGGTTCTTCGACAAAGAAATGATCGATCGGCATCACTGGAATCAATCGATGCTGTTGTCCGTGCGTCCTCCGGTAAATCGTCACGCCATAGAGCAGGCGATAGCTCATTTGCTGAAGCAGCATGATGCGCTGCGGCTTCGCTTTATTCCAGTGGGTGACGGTTGGAAGCAGGTGTCTGCTCCTGTTGGCTCTGATATGCCATTAGAGTGGGTAGATCTGTCGAATTGCTCAGAAGATCGCAGACTGACTGCCATCCAAGCAGAGACCGCACGGCTGCAATCCAGTCTCGATCTGACAGCTGGGCCGATTATACGGGCAGCTCTGTTTGATTGCGGTGAACACGATGCTGCTAGACTGTTCATCGTCATTCACCATCTAGCAGTAGATGCAGTGTCATGGCGGATTGTGATGGAAGATCTGGAGACGGCTTATGCGCAGTTACTTCAAAATGAACCCGTTCAGCTCCCGCCCAAAACGACGTCATACCGCCAATTTGCAGCCCGCATGAAGGAGTATGCGCAATCTGAAGCAGTTAAACGCGAGCTGTATTATTGGTCGAGTCATAATGACGGCACAGAGCTGCATATGCCGTTCATGAAGGAGATCGATCATGTTGAAGCTGCACGCAAGCTGAATACAGTTAGCTCGACCCGTACTGTCAATATTTCTCTATCTGCAGAGGAGACGAAGGCATTGCTGCAGGAGGTGCCGCTTGCTTATCGTACTCAGATTAATGATGTACTGCTGACTGCATTGCTCCTTGCCTTCAATAAGTGGTCAGGGCAAATGATACTGCAAATTGATATGGAAGGTCATGGTCGAGAAGATATATTCGAAGAGTTCGACTTGTCACGTACAGTTGGCTGGTTCACCTCGGTCTTCCCGGTTCGACTTGAAGTGTTTGCAGCAGAGAGTGTCGAGTTCACACTCAAGCGTGTTAAAGAGTTCATGCGGAATATTCCACAGCGGGGGCTTGGATACGGTCTGCTGCGCTATGTTAATGAAGATGAAGAAGTTCGCCAGTTAATGGACTTGCGTCCAGATTCGCTGATTATGTTCAATTATTTGGGACAGATCGATCAAGGCGTTGCCGCTGATACGCTGTTGGCGAGCGCATATGAGGAAACGGCACTTGACAGCAGTTCGCATGGGCTTAGACGCTATCTGCTGGACATTGCTGGAATGGTTACGAATGGCGAATTTCATCTTGGCTTCATGTACAGTGAACATCTTTTCCGTGCTGAAACGATTGAACAACTGTCGGAGCTGTTCTTGTCTGCTCTTCATACTATTATCGATCATTGCCGTCAACCTCAGGCAGGCGGAATTACGCCGTCTGACTTCCCGTTGGCCAAGCTGCCGCAAGTACAGCTTGATCAATTGTATGCGAAGGATCAACACATCCGTGATCTGTATCCGCTGACTCCGATGCAAGCGGGAATGTTATTCCACTCCCTCGCGGAGCCGCATTCAGGAATGTATTGTGAGCAGAACACTTTCACGCTGCAAGGCAGATTCCAGGCAATGGCGTTCGTGCAGGCGTGGCAACAGGTTATGGAGCGGCACGCAGTGCTTCGTACTCGCATTGAGTGGGAGGGGCTAGATCATCCGGTGCAGATATTGGTCGATGACCTTTCTGTTCCGTTCAATGAGCTGGATTGGAGCATGCTGTCTGCACATGAACAGGAACGCAAGCTGCAATTATTTTTAGAGGAAGATCGCCGAACTGGCTTTGACTTTACTCGGGCACCAATTATGCGTATGGCCATTATTCACTTAGATGCCAATACAGTCAAATTCGTATGGACGTTCCACCATCTGCTGCTCGACGGATGGAGCAACCCGATTGTCGTTCAGGAGTGCTTCGCTCTGTATGAGTCCATTGTGACAGGCACGGAAATTCAATTGGAGGCGGTTCGCTCCTACAGGGATTATATGTATTGGCTGCATGAACAGGATCAAGTGGCGGCGGAATCGTTCTGGACAACCTATTTGTCCGGTATCGAGGCGCCTATACAATTGCCGCTGGATCGACCAACAGCTGTTGAATCATCTGGCTTTGCAGAGGTTGTTCTGTATGTAGATGAGCCATTGACTGCATCGCTGAACAGCTTGGCGCGCATGCATCAGTTGACGCTCAGTACGATTGTACAAGGTGCATGGGGGCTGCTGCTAAGCCGTTATAGCGGAGAATCCGATGTGCTGTTCGGAGCAACTGTCGCAGGACGGCCTGCTGAGCTGGAGGGCGTTGAGACAATCGTCGGCTTGTTCATCAACACACTGCCTGTAAGAACGAAGATATCGGCTCATATGGACGTCATATCCTGGCTGTGCGACCTGCAAACTTGGCAGACGGACAAGCAGCAGTACGAATATGCGGCACTTAGTCAGATTCAGTCGTGGAGTGATATGCCGCAAGGAACACCGCTGTTCGACAGCATTATCGTATATGAGAACTATCCGATTCAAGTTACGATATCGGAGCCGGGAAGCATGGATAGGTCTGCTATAGATAAAAACGACAGAATAGTTCGTGCAGGGGATGAAGCAGGACATCCAGCAGAGATTGATTTAGCTGATGTAAAAGACAATCAGAAAGCTGACACAGCTAACGAGACTGGAGGCGTGCAGCTGCTTGGTGTACAGTCTTTCGAACGAACGAACTATCCGATTACATTGACTGCTGTGCCTGGGGATGCGCTGGAGCTGCAGATTGGTTACGATACGACGCGATATTCTTCCACCGACATGGAGCGGATGCTGCTGCACTTGCGCAATCTTCTGCAGGGCATCGCATCTCATCCAGATGGGCTGGTTGTAGAAGTGCCGATGCTTGGAGATGCCGAGGGAGACCAGTTGCTGCTGAACTGGAATGAGACGATGGCAGAGTACCCGTCAGGCTGTGTGCATCAGCTCATCGAAGCACAGGCGCTCGCTGCACCAGAGCGGACGGCGCTCGTCGTTGGACAAGACATGCTCACATACGGGGAGCTGAACGAGCGCGCCAACCGACTGGCTCATTATTTGCGGAAGCTGGGCGCAGGACCAGAAGTATTGGTCGGCATCTGTGCGGAGCGTTCTACAGAGCTAGCGGTCGGCATCTTAGGCATCTTGAAGTCCGGCGCTGCCTATGTCCCGATTGATGCCGCATATCCGGCAGAGCGAATTGCGTATATGATCGAAGATGCGTGCATGCCGCTGCTGCTGACACAAGAGCGCCTCATTCGGCAGTTGCCGCAGCATGAGGCGACGATCGTGCGGCTGGATGCCGATTGGGAGGCAATTGCGAAGGAGTCGGCGGATGCAGTTATAAGCGGAGTAGGCGAAGAGAACGCGGCGTACGTGATTTACACATCAGGTTCAACCGGACAGCCGAAAGGCGTCGTCGTTACGCACGCTGCCATGGTGAACCACAATCACAGTGCGGTGTCGCTGTACGAGCTGACCGAAGCAGACCGTGTGCTTCAATTCGCGACCATTAGCTTCGATGCTGCAATTGAAGAGCTGTTCCCGACATGGCTGTGCGGCGCAGCATTAGTCATGCCGGAGGAGCGCCTGCTCAGCATATCCGGCTTCACGGAGCTTATTGAAAGAGAGCGGCTCAGTGTGCTCAACCTGCCGACAGCATATTGGCATGAGTGGGTAAATGAGCTGGCAGCAGGGCGGGCTCCGCTGCCGAGCAGCATTCGCACGGTCATCATCGGCGGAGAGCGGCCATCGCCGGAGCGGTTCGCGGAATGGCAGCAGCTTGCAGGTAGACGCGTGGCGTGGTACAACACGTACGGCCCAACGGAAGCGACAGTCATCAGCACGGCATTCCGTGCACCAGTGCCGGATGAGAATGGAGGGCCGACATACAGCGAAGTTCCAATAGGACGTCCGATTGCCAATACGCAAGTGTACATCCTGGACAAGCATATGCAGCCCGTGCCGACAGGCGTGCCTGGCGAGCTGTACATTGGAGGAAGAGGTCTGGCGCGTGGATATTGGAACAAGCCGGAACTGACCGATGCTGTGTTTATCTCGAATCCGTTTGCAGCTGGAGAACGGCTGTACCGGACAGGAGATCTGGCGAGATATGTACAGAACGGTGATATTGAATACTTAGGTCGCACCGATTATCAGGTGAAAATTCGCGGCTTCCGCATCGAGCTTGAAGAAGTGGAATCTGCGCTTGCCCAGCAGGATGGGGTGAAACACGCACTTGCACTTGCCCGTGAAGATCAAGCGGGCGGGCAGCGCCTCATTGCTTATGTTGTGGCTGAAAATGAAGCCGATGTCGACATAGCAAATATGCAGCAAGCGCTGAAAGAGCGATTACCGGCCTATATGATTCCGTCTGCGATTGTGCTGTTGGATGAATTGCCGCTTACGGCGAATGGCAAGGTGGATCGCCGAGTGTTGCCGATGCCTAACGAGCATCTCCTTGAAGGGAACACGGTACAAGCAGCACCACGCAACTTGACAGAGTTCCAGCTGAAGCAGATTTTTGAGGACATGCTGCAAGTAAGTGATGTAGGAATCCATGATCATTTCTACGATCTAGGCGGACATTCCTTGCTTGCGATTCGAGCCATTGCTCGAATCAAGCAGCAATTCAACTGCGAGCTTCCGATCAGTATTGTTCTTGAAAAAGGGACAATCGCCGAATTGGCCAAGGAAATTTTATACAGCGATACGCAAGCACCGTTCTCGACACTTGTCACGCTACAGCCGAAGGGGACGCAGATTCCAATCTTCTTCGTCCATCCGGCGGGTGGCCTCGTGCTTAGCTATACGACGCTGTCCAAGCATCTGGGGAGCGATCAGCCATTTTATGCCTTCCAGTCTCGGGCATTAAACGGGGAAAGAACAGGACTTATCGAGGATATGGCAGCCGATTACATCACCGAGCTTCGTTCTGTACTGCCACATGGACCTTATCGGCTTGGCGGCTGGTCCATTGGCGGAACGATTGCTTTCGAGATGGCTCGTCAGCTTGTGCAGCAGGGAGAAGTGATCTCTGATCTTGTTTTACTGGATACTCCGGCTAAATATGCCGATGAGGATGAGGATATGGCACTCAGCGATGCAGAGCTGTGGTCCAAACTTATCGACCTTCCATTAGGCGAACTGCAGCAGGTTGAACCGAATAGGCAGCTAGATGAGTTGTTGGCTGAGGCGAAGAAGCGTAAAATCGCTGCTGAGGATATGACAGTGGAACATGTTAGAACTTTGCTCCAAGTATACCGTGATAATTCGATAGCGACTACAGCTTACAAGCCTGAGATGTATAATGGCCGATTGACGTTGATTCGTATACATGACGAAAGTGCAGCATATCAGGAGGAAACAATGGGTTGGAACTCGCTGGCAAAGCATGGTGTAGATGTCTATTATGTTGAAGGTGAGCATCACACAATGATGGATTTGCCGTATGTGGAGGCCGTAGCGCACCATATGCTTCACTCGTTCCTTAACTAATTCAGCTAGGGGGGAGAAGGTGTGTATTCTCCCCCCTCTAAGCTGACTAATACACAGAAGGAGTGCTTGAAATGAGTACAGTGACTGTAAACAATCGATGGATCGTTTGTCCGAAGCCTAATCCCAATGCTACATTTCGTCTATTCTGTTTCCCATTTGCAGGGGGATCCGCATCCGTGTTTCGTACATGGCATAAGAAGCTGCCAGACTATCTTGAGGTATGCTCGATACAGTATCCAGGCAGAGGTACATGGATGGGGGAAACATTTTATACGGACACCAAATCGATGGTTGAAGCGGCAGCGCAGGCGATTCGCTCTCATCTGGACAAGCCCTTTCTTTTCTATGGGCACAGCATGGGGGCCATTATTGCCTTTGAGCTTGCGCGATATTGTGCGGAGCAATTCGGTCGGCGCCCGATTCTGCTGATGGTTGGAGGGCGCAATGCGCCTGATGCGGATCGAGAGATCGAGCCGATCTACCATCTGCCTGAAGCAGAATTTCGTGCTGGACTGCGAACATATGGTGGAACACCAGATGAAGTGCTAGCGAATGACGAACTGATGGATTTGTTCTCACCAATATTGCGTGCCGATTTTCAATTGTCCGAAACATACTCCTACGAAGGTGGAAAAGTGACTTGTCCAATTGTTGCTTGGGGTGGATATGATGATCATATGGTGCCTGAGGACAATTTGCGTGATTGGAAGAGATTCACGGATTCACGATTTACATGCGAGATGCTGCCTGGAGGACATTTTTTCTTGCAAAGCCACCAAGAAGAACTGCTTATTAGAGTGAAGAGAGAATTAGAACTGCTTACTCAATTATCAATTTGGGGCCGATTACAGTAATGCAATTTCCTATAATTATGTTATAATATACCTGAATTTAACAGAATAGGGTTGGAGGTTTGATAGGTGAACTTCACATTTCGAAAAAAGTCCACTGCACTGAAGTACAATTTGATCGGCCTGACTGTCGGCATACTGTTAGGACTTATTGCGATTATTCTCGTGGCTATCTTCTTGGGTTCTCCGTGGAATTGGATTGTCATGGTAATCGGAGTGCTTGTACTTTACGGTGGCACTCGCAGTCTGCTCGTCCTGATGAAGGAAGCTCACTCCATTGGCACGGAGGGGCTTGATTTCAAGTATTTTGGTTTCCATCTACATATTCCTTACCATGAAATTGATCGAGTAGAACGTTATACAGGAACATTGCCACGTTTTCTGGAGCTGCCTCACAGTGAACAGAAATATTCTCCTGACAACAAGACCCTCTACCTTGTAGCAGATACTGCGGAAATGATCGAAGTAACGATGAAACAACCGACCGAAACACCTCTTCCATGGCCGAGCAAAGAAGTGATCAACTTCTCCAAGCTCATATTCAGCGTAGATGAACCCACGAAGTACCTTGATAAGTTATCTGAATATTTCAGTGATGAACAACCCAGTTCTGAAGCTAGTGTCGAAGTACAGCGCTCAATCTCGGATATTGCTGCTGCCAGTGAGACACTGAACGGTTCAGTGCCCCGTTCAGAAGCAATACGAACGAAACGAAAGGAATTCATCGGAACAAGGGAAGGCAAGGCGATCAAAATTGCGGGTTTGCGCAAAACATATGGCAATTTTGAAGCAGTAAAGGGCATTGATCTGACCGTCGAGCCAGGTGAAATTCTAGCATTCCTTGGCAGCAATGGGGCAGGCAAAACTACTACAATTAAAATGTTGATAGGCTTGCTTGATCCGACGGCAGGAGAGATTACGATATGCGGAAAAGACTTGTTCCAAGATGGCTTATCTGCGCGGAAGCTAATCGGTTATGTGCCGGATAACCCGCTGCTGCGCGAGGGACTGACCGCACGTGAATTCCTGTGGCTCGTTGCAGGCTTGTATCATATTCCAGAGCAGGAGGCCAGAGCTCGAACGGAGGAACTGTTGAAGGCGCTCAAGCTAGAACAATGGGGCGATCATCTGATCCGTGGCTTCTCCCTAGGGATGAAGCGTAAGATGGCGATAGCAGCAGGGTTGATTCATCGCCCCAAAGTACTTCTGCTTGACGAAGTTACGAATGGTCTTGACCCTCGTGCTGCACGTGAGGTCAAGGATCTAATCGTTGATGCTGCCAACCAGGGAACAGCCATATTTATAACGACACATATCCTTGGCTTGGCAGAAGAATTGGCGGATCAGATTGCAATTATTGATCGTGGTCAGTTGCAAGCATTAGGAACGATGGATGAACTCCGAACGCAGCTAGAGATGCCAGATGCGAATCTGGAACAGATCTTCCTCTACTTGACTGGTAATGTGCCGAGCGTGGAGGTGACGTGATGGCAAGCTCACATACAACACGTGCGCTAGTTCGATCCATCTTGCAAGAGAAATGGAATCAATCCTGGAGATTCAACAAATGGAAGCTTGGGTTATGGCTAAAGCTGGCTCAATTGTTTGTCGTCGGTTGGATTGTTCTTTTGCTTCGTGATGCATCTGTATACAGCTTCGGTCTCGTTGTGTCCTTCATATTATTATTATCTGTGTTTTTGAGCGTGCTTGATATATTCGGTAAGCAGGAAGGGCAGTTATATTCAGACCGATTCATGCAATTCGTACACATATCAGCTTGTCCTCCTGCACATGTGCTGCTTGCTTTTGTGATTGCAGAGCTGCCCTCTAAGGCATTTACATCTCTATTAACAGCAATCGTACTAAGCAACCTTTTGCCGTATGATATTGTTGTTTGGGCAGCACCACTATTGTTTCTTATCAGTTTATTCGCTGGATTGATTGGAGATTTGTCCGGCTTGTTGATGCTGGTAATCTTGGTTCGAGTGATGCCTGCTATCTTGGGAGCAATACGGGCTGTTATACCTGGAATAATTATTGCTTTACTTGTTTATGTGGTGTATATTCTATCGAATGGAATTCCTATAGAAGCTATTGGATTGTTGCTGCAAGAATATCAAGCGAGGATCTACTTAGTTATAGGTATGTTGATGTTTCCAGGTATTGGGATGCTGATCGCTTTGTGGCTTGCCCCGCTGCGAATTGGTGCATTGTATCGGGATGGTTGGAGAGAAGCTTCCAAGCGCTTCGATGCTGGAAAAAATGCGTCTTCCCAATCCAGATGGCCTGCATTGATGTCGGGTCCAATAGGCGCAATTCAAGCAAAGGAATGGCTGCAGTTGAGACGTAATCGCATAACGTATGTGCGGCTGTTGTTCCTTGCTGCAGGCCTAATTGCCGCATTCTTTGCAGGTCCGATAATTGCTGCTCAGGATGATTCCTTACGTATGGTGATTGTTCTGGCGGCAGGCTTGCTCGTTGCTCTGTTAAGCTACGGAGAGGTTCTTGCCGCGATGTTTGTCGGGGAAGGGCGCAACATGGCTTTTTACATTATTTCTGGCACACATCCAGGGCACTTGCTGCTTGGCAAGATGCTGTCTGGGATGCCGCTTGGCGGCATTAGCTTAGCAAGTACATGGGTGTTCGCTCTGTTCAGTGGAATGTCCATAAGTGAGCAGATTCATGCGGCTGTTATCGGTGGGCTGCTTGGAATCGGCATGATTGTCATCTTGATTGGAGTTTCTGCAGTAGGCATTAATCTAAGCGAATTCGATAAGGGAGACGAAAAGCAAACCTCCTCTGAAGTTAGTGAACAGCTTCCAAGCGGGGTGGGTTCCTGGTTAGGCATTGGGGTGGCACTGCTTTACTGGATGATCGGTTCTGTTGCTGGTGGTGCGGATCTTCCAAACTGGGTTACATACCTGTTCGTTGCCGTGCTCATTATGATGATGATTCTGGCGTATGTTCTAGGCAACTCCCGTCTCTGGAAATTAATGCTGCGCGGCAAATGATAAGGAAGTTAAGCGGTTCACGACAGACCAATTACAGCCACATTCGTCAACCTCTATTGCCTTAATGGACGTTGTAGATAATAATAAGGAATAGGTAAGTTTGCAAGAAGCTGCGCCAGGTGTCGAATGCGCGGCTTCTTCTGTTGTGCAAGGAAAGAGGTGAGAGGATGAAGACGCTTGTCGTGGCAGAGAAACCGGATATGGGCCGCAACATAGCTTCTGTCATTGAACCGAGAGGACGGAAGCATCGAACTCATATTGAAGGTGAACGGTATATTATTACATGGGCGATTGGACATCTGCTCAGACTAGCTGAGCCTGAAGTGTACGATGCCAAATATAAACGTTGGAACTTCTATGATCTACCAATCCTCCCGTCTGCATTCAAGATCGTAGCGGAACGCCGGACGAAGGATCAATTGAAGATCATTGGCGAGCTGGCCAAGCAATGCAGTACAGTTGTGAATGCATGTGACGCAGGGCGGGAAGGTCAATATATTTTCGCGCTTATCCAACAGCACTATAAGTGGAAGCAACCCGTCAAGCGCTTATGGATTTCGGATTTGACCGCTGAAACAATACGTCGCGGATTCGAGGAGCTGAAGGGAGCGGAACATTATGAGCGGCTGACAGCCGCGGCAAGAGCTCGCAGCGAGGCGGATTGGATTATCGGGATGAATGCTTCACGTGCTTTCACGACGAAGCATAAAGCCTTATTGTCCGTTGGGCGAGTGCAGACGCCTGTTCTCGCGCTCATTTATGATCGGGAGCAGGAAATTGCCGCCTTTCAGGCTGAATCGTACTTCGATATAACGGCTGTCTTTCAACAAGGGGACGTTATCTACAAAGGGATAAGACAAGGCGATCGAATCGTGGACGAGCAACTGGCAACTAGCATCGCAGATAAGGTAAGAGGAAGAGAAGGGCGCATTGCGGAGTATAATGTGAAGGAAGGCAAAGAATACCCTTATAAGCTGTATGATCTTACGCTGCTGCAGCGCGATGCCAATGCGCGATACGGCTATTCTGCGAAAAAGACCCTAGACATTGCACAGGCCTTGTATGAAAAACATAAAGCAATTACGTACCCGCGCACGAACTCGAACTATGTCACCGAACAGAATATCGCAGGTATGCATCAAGCACTGAACATGCTGAGGAACATGCAGGAGTATGCCGCACTAACCGGGCAGGCAGATCCGAAACGAGTCCATCGTAACAATCGCGGGGTGTGCAATCCTGACAAGGTGGAGGATCATCATGCAATCCTTCCGACGACGAAGCGTCCGGGTACATTGTCTTCGGAGGAAGGCAAGATCTATGATCTTATTGTGCGCCGTATGCTAGCGCATTTCTATCCCGTGGCGGAGTACACGTTATATACGGTGCTGACAGAGGTGGAGCAAATCGTCTTTAAGACGAGCATGAAGCAATGGCGAGTACGAGGGTGGAAAAATCTCTATGACGGATTAAAGGAGAAATCATCCGCCCGGACTACCAAACGTTCGAAGCAAAAGGACGAGGACGATGGCGATGAGAAGTCCTCATCGACAGAAGAGATTGTAGAGCTTGGAGAAGAAGATGCCTTTCAGCTGATCAAGGAGCAGCCAGTAGATTGTAAGGAAGCGGAGACTGCACCGAAGTCCACACAGCCCCCAAAATCGTATACGGAGGGTACGCTGCTGAAGGCAATGGAAAGCGCGGGAAAGCAGTTGGATAATGAGGAGCTTCGCGATGCGATGAAGGATGCAGGACTGGGAACGCCAGCGACGCGCGCAGCGACAATTGAGCGCTTGAAGCAGGTTGGTTATATCGGTATGACAGGCAAGCGCTTGACATTGACAACGAAGGGAAAGACTGCGGTTGAACTTATTCGCGGAGCCGGCGTTAATCTGCTTACTTCACCGGAGATGACGGGGCAATGGGAGCGCAGATTGACGCAGATCGCCCGAGGTGAGGCTTCCGAGGATGTGTTCATGGAGGCAGTGCGTAAGTTCACATTACATGTCATAGATTGCGTTGAGAAGCAGAAGCCGGTGTCGGCTGACGTGCTCGCGCTAATTGAAATTGACAAGAAGCCTGGGAGCAAAGGAACTGGAAAAAGAGCGGGAAACAGAAAATCCAATGGAACCAGCGCATATACGGACAAAAACGGCACGTCTGATGATGCTCGAAGTCATGCCGCTATGTCAAGTAAAACAGTCTCTACAATTTCGGACAGAGGCAGGCAAGCGAGAACGAGCAGTTCACCGCAGCCGCCGGAAACATTCGGGCTATGCCCGCGCGAAGGTTGCGGCGGAACGATTATTGAAGGACGCAAGGGATTTGGCTGCTCGAACTACAAACAGGGCTGTAAATTCGTCGTGTGGAAGAAACAGTTGGTGATCGGCAAAACAATATCTGCAGTGATGATGCGCGATCTGCTAGAGAAGGGGACAACCAAAAGGCTTAACTTCACGAAGGGAAACGCAACGGTCAAAGGGAGACTGGGCTTCGCCAATCGTTCAAGCGGGGATTTGAAGATTTACGAAGATTGAGGGAAGCCATGTATGACAACACAGCATTGCTGCTGCGGTTATACATGGCTTTTCGCCCTAACCCGTGCCTAAAGCCGGCAGTGAACTGTGATCTATTTATTTGCTAGATGGCTTTAGGCCTTTACTTGACTTGGTTTCTGCACTTGGGACGTCAACCACTTTAGGATGACACGTGGAACGTCCGCGAGCCGTTCGATTGTATACAATGCGCCTTGTGGCTTTGTTTCGATCTCGACAACATTGTAGAACCACTCATTAGGCCGTTTTAAATAAATGACATTTAGGCCAGCCATAAGCCCGGGCTCCACATCGGTACGAACCGAGTTGCCGATCATCCATGTATTGGCAGGCTGGAAGTCCTGATCCGCGACGATGTCCGCCAGCGCTTCCGCTGTCTTATGCTGCCTGATAAATATGCGATCATCGAAGTATTGGGACAGCTTCATTTGATCAATTTTACGCTGTTGAATAACAGGCTCTCCGCCAGTGTATAAATACAGACGGTGACCTGCATCCCGTAGTTGTTCTAGTGTCTCGACCATACCTGGATAAGGCTCGATTTCCATTTCGTAAACGCTCATTCCCAGCTTTCGCAGAAATTCGACTTCTTCATCTGACGTTTCTCTCCCGGTAAGGTTGGAGAAGTGATGATAAGCGCCGATGAGAGAGCGCGGGAAGTGCTCGCTCTCAAAGCCGTTCTTATGCACGCCTTCAATATCGAATTGGGATTGTATGGACTTAATCCCCGCAGTTGGGATGTTCCATGTTCTGAACCATGTCGCCATTGTATCCAAAAATTGATGGATGACGATGTCAAAGTATTTGTTGCAATAAATGAGTGTGTCATCCATGTCGAACAGTATCGTTTGCTTAGGAATTGATGTAGTCAATATAATTTCCCCCTTGCGCTTTTCAGACTTGACAAGCGTGAGGAGGATAACGATGATCTTCCATTACGCGAACATTGTCAGTCGTTACTATTGCACTTGTACATAATCTTCTAAAAATACAGACAAGTCGGACAACCCTTCCTGACGAAGAGCAATAGACTCCGAATTGCCGTCCCAATAGGTACGTATATATCCAGCGGATCGAAGAACGGCCAAATGATGCTTCACAGTTCCTTTGGATAACCCGAGATGCTGCTGAATATCAGTGAATGATCGTGCACCTTGACTGACGAAGCGCAGCAGTTGCAGCCGCTCATGATCAGCAAGTGCCTGGGTCATGCGGAGAAGGTTGTGAGATGGTATACAATCATCTTCTTCAGGTTCGTCCACTGCGTACAATACAAGCAGCTTGTTTTTGAAGGTGCACGTATTATTCATGGGACGATAATGCCACATTGGAGCAAGGATACACTCGCGAATCTGATTTTGCTCATCGCGGATGACGATGCCGTTTGTGGCGACTTCAACAACTTCTTCTGGATTTATTTTGCTCATTAAGAGCCGCTTCTCATGCGCATCTTGCTGCAAAATAGGCTCCCATTGCGGCAATGTATGAGAGATATAGTGCTCATACCAGCATTTCAATGCAGGAACATAGTGTAGCTGACACTTCTCTCTCGTGAGAGGCTTCTCGGACAGACCATATTGATCCTGAATGAGCTTCCACTGCTCTTCAGTTGCCTGTTCCAGATGCTTGATGTACCCGGTGATCTGACTGCCGCCAGCGTATTCAAGCGCCATGGCATACAGCATGTCATAATCCGTTAACGAATATCGCTTGATCTGACGGGCGTGCTCGTCCCACTCGGCGGGCATCATTTGCTCTGCTTGACGTACCCACGTCATGCCGTTGTCTACGTTGCGAATCCATTTGCGGTGTACAAATAGCATGAAGCTTCCAATAAGTTCATATACCGATGAACAGTCGATACGAACATGATAGGTCATGCCTGCGTAGCCTCCTTGGTAAATGACAATGACTGTCTTCGTTTATTATGAATTGTATTGCATAGCATTGTCTACTATAATTGTGAAATGTTCATTTGATAGAGGAAATGGGGAGGTTTAAAAGAATGGCATCTTGGCGGAACGCGACAGATTCCCCAACTTGGAAATTTATCATTCTCATCATTGTCGTTATGATTACAGGTTTAAGCCAGGGTCTACTGCTGCCCTTGCTTACGATCTTCTTGGAACGAATGGGCGTTCCATCTGACTTGAATGCGCTGAATGCTACTGCTCTATATTTAGGTGTGTTTTCTATGATGTTCCTTGTAGAGCGAATACTCATTCGGCTTGGTTTTAAAAAAATGCTGCTTGCTGGCATGGTATCGGTTACGATTGCATTAGCATTGTTTCCGATATTCCCAAACATTTGGGTATGGTTCATTTTGCGGATTGTCGTAGGTCTTGGTGACAGTGCGCTGCACTATGCGACACAGCTTTGGGCTGTGTCTGTCAGTCCTGCGAATCGACGGGGAAGAAATATATCATTATATGGTATGGCATATGGAGTAGGCTTCAGCTTCGGACCATTAGGCATCAATCTCTTGGCCATACATGACTCTGCGCCGTTCATCGCGATTGTTCTTATGTTCTTGATCGTCATGGCGATTGTATATGTGAAGCTGCCAAATGAGCAGGCTGCGATGATGAAAGACGGATCTAGACCGGAGAAGCGCTACCGCCGCTCCTATCAATGGGCATGGTTCGCGCTGCTGCCTGCATTCCTATACGGGTATATGGAAGCTTCCATGAACAGCAACTTCCCGGTGTATGCGTTGCGTCTCGGCATGGAACAGCATTGGATATCCTACTTGCTTCCGTTCTTCGGGATCGGAGGACTTATCCTGCAGCTGCCATTAGGTATGCTTAGTGATCGCATCGATCGGAAAAAAGTGCTGATGGGATGCGGTATCTTAGGGGGAATTGGCTTCCTTATCATCCCGCTTGCAGGGACGAATATTTGGGGGATTCTCATAATGTTCATGCTTGTTGGCGGATTAGTAGGTTCGTTCTTCTCTTTAGGCTTGGCGTATGCAGCAGACATATTGCCGAAGGAATATTTGCCTTCCGCTAACGTGATTGCATCCATACATTTTAGCTTAGGGAGCATCGTTGGTCCGAATTTAGCGGGCATCGGCATCCAGTACGTATCAGTCGGCAGCATGTTCTACTTGCTCGGCATTTGGTATATTGGCTTCTCGCTACTTGGCTTCATATTCAGGCGGCACAATAAAACGCTTGCAAGTTAGGGGCTGCCTTCCTTACACTAAGAGTAGTGTTCTTCATTCGCTGCGACCTATGGAACGATATAAATAATCTTTTGCAGCGCAAGAGCAGTGAACGGCCATTGTCGGAATGGAGAGGAGTCTTGACGATGATTAAAGTAGATCAGTTAGTGAAGCAATACCCTCCTGATCAGAAGGTATTGAAAAATATTAGCTTTGAGGTTCACCCGGGAGAGTTTATTGGTGTAATAGGCGCAAGCGGAAGCGGGAAGTCAACCCTGTTGAAGTGTCTGGCGTTGCAAGAAAGATGGACGAGCGGAAAGTTCATTGTTGACGGAGTCGATATATTTGCCCAGCAATGGAACGGCAGACGCAAGGTAAAGCGGGAATTCGCGTACTTGGAGCAAAACCCAGTACTATCTGACAATCGCAAGGCGTTGAAGAATGTTTTAATCGGACGCTTCCATCAAACTCCGCTGTGGAGAATGGCAACAGGGATGGTTCGTTCTGATGACTATATGGGGGCAATGGACACAATTGAGCAGCTTGGCTTATTGGACAAGGCTCACAAGAAGTGCGGTGATTTGAGCGGTGGGGAAAAGCAGCGTATTGCTATTGCCAGAGCGCTCGTTCATGGTGCAGATGTGCTGCTTGCGGACGAGCCCGTGCTTGGCTTAGACCCGCAATCTGCTGAATCTGTGTTATCGACATTCCGAGATCTGTGTGCCAAACAGCGCAAGATCGTTATAGCTGTATTCCATCAGGTAGAGCTTGCGGAGAAATATGCAACGCGCTTATGGGGGCTCCAAAACGGTACGATTGCTGTAGATGTAAAGGGCAGACGGCTGCTGCAATCAGAGAAGGCACTTATTCTTTAGTTTTATTTTGTCAAAAGTAAATAGGCAATTGTCAAGCCATCTCTAAAAGGTGCATAGGATATAGAGTGGGAAAAGAAGAACGCCCAACTTTAAACTATTCATACATCCGTAGGAGGTGGCTTTTTTATGCTGTATCCATTGCCGATTACGATCGAGCCTCATGTTATTCGTAAGCCCAATCTGGAGGTGTACGTTCCTGTCGTGGTGGATCCGAAGCATCCACAAGCGGCGGAGCGTATGAATCACACGATCCAAAAGCAGGTCATGGAATTAATTCGTACTTCTGGCTATGAGGAAGATCCGAAAAATATTCAGGTGCAGGGCTGGTTTGAAATTAAATTAAACGAAAGAGGATATCTAAGCCTTACCTTGAGTGTTTACGACTATCCTTATCATGCCGCGCACGGAATGACGTATCAGCGAGGATTGACTTTCGAGACGGAGACAGGAAAACTGTTGTCTCTGCCTGAATTGTTCAAGCCGGGAGCCCCATATGTGGATGTATTGTCTAAGCATGTGGCTGCCCAGATCAAGGAGAGAGATATCGAAACACTTGAGCCATTCAAATCTATACGGCCTGATCAAGATTTCTACATGACGGATAAAGCACTGGTTCTCTTCTTCCAGCTTTATGAGATTGCGGCTTATGTATATGGTTTCCTGTACTTTCCGATATCCGTATATGACTTAAAGGACATCAAGGCGGAAAACGGGATTATCGATAAGTTGTGGTATTAATGGTGTTAAGTGGTGTTTATTTGCAGGCAATCGTTATTAACTTGGATATCGGCTAGGCGTACTCCTGATAAAGTAGAAAAGGATACAAGGTTTGTCACGGGATTGTCACCATTAGGTGACTCTTTTTTTTTATAATAATAGAGTATGCCTGTAATTCGGATTTTGAGCATTAGCACTGGTATTTCATGAAGAAGCAAAATGATAGAAGCAATAAAGGAGGAATGGCATGTATGATAAAAAGGCGAACAATACGTAAAGCATCGCTCTTCCTTCTACTGGCAAGTTTACTGCTAAGCGGATGTGAGTGGGTTCAAGATCCTAAATCGATGCTGAAGGAACCGCGATTGTCCGCAGATAAAGCGAATTTAAAATCAATTATTGATTCTCAGAAGCCTGAAGGAGCCAATGTCATTCGGCCGCGCAATGCAGACGATACAAGCACGATCCGCATTGCTGACCTTAACAATGACGGCAAGGGAGAAGCAATCGTGTTCTACGAGACGCCAGACAAGGACGTTCGCATTCATGGGATGATCTTTAAGTCAGAAGGGGACACATGGACAAAGGTGTTCGACTTCGATGGTGAAGGCACCCAGTTGGATCGGGTGGAGCTGGTGGATCTAACTGGAGATAAAAATCTGGAGCTCGTAGTTGGTTATGGAAGCAATGACACAAAGCTGAACAAAGGGCTGGTTGTGTATCGATTTACAGATACGGAAATGATTCGAATGTTCGAACAGCCATATTCCCAGTTCGTTATCGATGATCTAGATCAGAGCGGCAAAAATAAATTGTTCATTTTGAATAATCGAACAGGCCAAAGCCAAACGGCGCAACTCAGTGCGTTTGATTATCAGAATGGAAAGCTGATCAAGTATCAAGATTTGAAACTGTCATCTTTGGCTAATTCATATACCAATATGGTCTCCGGATTTATTTCGAAGGATCGGAAAGGAATTGTGCTTGATGCGATAGCGGGGGCCAATTACTATCTTACAGATATCATTGGGATGAAAAAGGATCAAACGCTCCAGGCGCTGCTTCAGAATGGCTTGGGTAACAAAAAAGAAGAGATTCTTAGCATGGATATGAACAGTGATGGAATTATAGAAATTGGAAAGCCTGAAACTCCTCAAGGCTGGGATCAATTATATCAGCCGTATGAGATTCCTTATTTCACTAATTTCTTCCAATGGGATGGACAGCAAGGCTTGAAACTGGTAGAGAAGCAATATCGCGATCATTTGAATCGCTTCCATTTGACTTTCCCAAAATCATGGTATGGACGTGTAACAGTGGATACGAAATCGAAAAAAGATGAAATGCTCCGCTTTGTCGATCTGCATACGAACGAAACGTTCGCCATCATCCGCTTCTTTACACCGGAGGCATGGGAGTCCTACAAAGAAAAATGGACGTATCTAAGTTCATTTGGGGACAAGATCATCGGCATCTATAGCAAGGAGCCGCTTACAGCGAATAAAGCTATTCCGAAAATACCGGAACTTATCAAGAGCGACAGTGATTCTTAAAGGATATGAAGTAAGGAGATAGTAACGATGACGAAAATACTCATTCTTGAAGATGAAGAATCGATCCGCAGCTTTATTGTCATTAATTTGAAACGGAATGGATTCGATGTTGTAGAAGCAGATAACGGCAATGATGCTTATCAAATGATTATGAACGATCCGACTATTGATATCGCTCTGCTGGACGTCATGGTACCAGGAATTGATGGATTCGAAGTATGCCGACGCGTTAGGGAGCAGAATGAGCGGCTCGGAATCATCTTCTTGACTGCTAAAGTGCAAGAGCAGGATAAAGTATATGCCCTGTCAGTAGGCGCGGACGATCATGTCAGCAAGCCATTCAGTCCTACAGAACTGGTTGCACGGATTCAGTCCTTGCTGCGCAGGGTTAGCGCCTACCAGCACACTGCACAAAAGGTAGTTTATCAATCTGGACCGTTTTCACTTGATTTAATTGCGAAGCGGTTTACGAAAAACAATCAAGCAATTGATCTGACTCCTACAGAATTCTCACTTGTTCAGTTCTTTATGGAAAAAGAAGAGATGACATTAAGCCGAGATGTGCTGCTTGATCATGTATGGGGTAAAGATTACATGGGCGATCCTAAAATTGTGGATGTGAACATTCGTCGTTTGCGTCAAAAAATTGAGGATGAGCCATCATCGCCAAGATTCCTGGAAACGGTATGGGGGCACGGATATAAATGGAAGGGAATAACTCCTTGATTAAGCCGGGCATACGCCGCTCGGTAGTCATGCATTACTTCATCGTTGTCTTTATGACGATGCTGATGCTGGAAGTGGTCTTCCTCATCTCTGTGCGGACCTATTATTATGATTCCGTATCCAGCAATTTAACGAATCATGCATCTGTAACGACAAGATATTATCAGCAATATATCAACTTAAGCTCTAGTGAAAATGACCAAGGTTTATTGCCAGAGCTGTTAGAACTGTTCAAATTACGCGGTGCTGAAGTTCAGATTTTGGATCGAACGGGAAAAGTGCTCATTTCCTCAAGCGGGTTTCGAGTAGACAAGCCGATC
This sequence comes from Paenibacillus sp. S-12, assembly GCF_030363895.1. Taxonomy (NCBI): domain Bacteria; kingdom Bacillati; phylum Bacillota; class Bacilli; order Caryophanales; family Paenibacillaceae; genus Paenibacillus; species Paenibacillus sp. S-12. The sequence continues at coordinate 64,816 of NZ_JASIUF010000012.1, read as the reverse complement.
GGAACGCTAGATGTTCTCAGCGCGCAGCAAAGTAAGATTGAGCATTGGATAGGCAAACAGCCTGGAACTGGTGAATCAATTATGGCAGTGTCTGCACCATTGTTTGAGCGAGGCAATATCAGCTACATTGTCCGACTTGTAACCTCATTGGAAGTCGTGAACAGCCAGTTGAATAGTATCGTACTCGTATCCATATTGGTGTCTATAACCATATTAATTATCGTCTTGGTTATTAGTCTTGGTTTGGCTAATTCGATTGTAAAGCCGATCAACGAAATAACAGCTGTGTCGGCTCAGATGGCACGCGGGCGATTCGACGTCAGGGCCAAGGATGGATACAAGTATGAGCTTGGGGAGCTGTCTAAAACGCTCAACTTCATGGCTCAGGAGATTGTTCGAAGCAATCAATTGAAGAATGATTTTGTATCTTCCATCTCTCATGAATTGCGGACGCCATTAACGGGGATCAAGGGATGGAGCGAAACTCTGTTGTCTGGTTCCTTCGATCAAGAGGAAACGAAGTTGGGCTTGAATGTTATTCATAAGGAAACTGATCGATTAATTGGGCTTGTTGAGGAATTGCTTGACTTCTCAAAGCTGCAAGAGAATAAGCTGCAATTCCATTGGCGACAAGTGTCCATCGCTACGATTATCGAAGACACGATCCTACAAGTAAAAATGAAGGCCGAGAAGAAGCAAATTCGATTGGAAGAGCGGGTTAGAGGAAATGAGCAGATGCTGAACGCCGATCCGAATCGTTTAAAGCAGGTTTTCTTGAATTTAATTGATAATGCGGTCAAGTTTTCGCCAGAAGAATCTGTAATCACGATTCACACCTCTTGGGATGCTGAAAAGGTGGTTGTTCGGATTGTGGATCAGGGAATCGGGATAAGCGAAGAACATTTGACTAAAGTAATGGACAAGTTCTATCAGGTTAATCCTAGTCATGGCGGTACTGGATTGGGGCTTGCCATCACATACGAGTTAGTTAAGGCTCATGGAGGAGAAATGTCCATTGAAAGTGAACCTGGTGTAGGGACGACTGTTATCGTCTCTTTGCCAATTCGGATGCCGATTGAAACAGAACAATCTATGGATTCATGATTTTTGTTGTAAAATTCCTGTTCATGAGACCTTTACGTGATAATTTTCATGTAAAGGTCTTTTTTTTCGGAAAAATAAGAAAATAGCATATCTTACTTCGACAAAACATACTATAATATGAATCATAATCATCCTTATCGTTGTCGTAATAACTCGATTGTTGTCGTCCTCATCGGAAGGAGGATAGGATTGTGGAACTATTTTTTTTCGTGTTATTTTCCGCGTCTGTCCCATTTATTATTTATTTATACTTTATAAGTAAGCAGCGTCCCCGTTCACTTGAACAAGCTCCAGCTATAGCAGTCAACAGTTCGCCCAATCACAGGGATATGGACGAAGGACAGGATGTGGCGAGCCATTGTTCTATACTTGTTGTAGAAGATCAGCTGTCTATCCGCATTCTATTGAAGGAAGCGCTGGAAGAGCTGCCGCTAGAGGTAAGAGAGGCAGAGACGGGAGAGCAAGCGCTAGACTCGATGCGGGAATGTCCGAGCAGAATTGTGCTTATGGATGTTAGCCTGCCTGATATGAATGGGCTGGATGTTCTGCATACGGTTCGTACGATGCGTCCAGATACCGAGGTTATCATGATGTCTGCTTATAGTGATGCGGACAAAGTCAACGAAGCGAAGGCGGCTGGTGCGATTGGTTTCTTTTCGAAGCCATTCGACCTGGAAGAGCTGCGAGCGTACATATCATCCAGACTATAACTGACAGCGTTATCTCGTCCTGACAATTGTCAATCGGAGGATGTTATGTTTAGAACGATACAAAGTCAGCTTAGCGCCCGCATAGTGATAACACTAGTGGCTGCGTTAGCCATTATTTTTTCTTTTTCCTATGAAGCTATACGCTCGATCATTGAAACAAGCCTGCAAAACAATTATTTGAACCAAGCTAGAATGGCCGCTAATGAAGTTGAAGCGGCCATTCGTCACCACAAGCTTATGGTAGAAACCTATGCGAGAATCATTCAAGGCATATTCGGTACTTCTAGTCGTATTAAAGCCAAGTTAGACCAAGTGACGGAATGGTATGCGAGTCAGCCTAATGAGCTTTTATTTGGCTATTGGTTTACGATGCAATCCAGTTCTCGATGGGCAGACAAATTTGCATCATGGTATGGATACGATGAGGCAGGCCAGCTTCGAAATTTTTATAGACAAGATCATGTGGATGAGTCATTGCCCCAGTATCGAGACGATCCGCGATATGACTATTATCATGGTGCCGTAAAGAAGAATGGAACCCACCTGACAGCATCTTATATCGACCCTTATCTCAACCAACCAATGATATCCATCAGCACACCTATATACAATTCAAGAGGCACACTGCTCGGTGTAGCCGGAGTTGATATACGGTATGGCGATTTGAAGCAGTTAGCAAGTAAGCTAAGTGTGCACCCCAACAGCAAGATTCTACTAATTACCCTTCAAGGTGATTTACTATACGACCCTGACAAAGATAGAAGCGTTTATGACAATATATACACTGATCTTAATGAAGATGCAGTTTCTTTGCTGCGCAAATTAGGAGATCAACAGGATGCCTTTATTTTGGATGATTATCATGGAAATTCAATGTATGTAAGTTCTGTAACGCTGGAGGAAGCGAACTGGAGAGCGATGATTATGCTGCCTGCGAGTGTAATCAACAATGTACTTATTCATGTATGGATTGTCACACTGACCACGATTAGCGTTAATATTGTAGCGATTTATTTCCTTATGAACTGGTGGATACGCAGACTGATCGTATTTCCGCTGGATCAATTAGTGAGTGCCTCACACCGAATTGCAAACGGGAACTATGAAGGTACAGTTTGCATCGACTCAAATAACGAATTTTGCATGCTTGGCTCTGATATGAATCGAATGAGCGAAGCATTGCGTCAGAAGGCTAAGATGGAACAGGAAATAAAGCGTATGAGCGCTTTGCAGGTTGTGGGGGAGATGGCTGCTGCAATCGGTCATGAAATACGGAACCCGCTAACGACTATAAAGGGATTTTTGCAGCTTCTGCGCAATAAACCGGAGCATGCGAATGAACATCTTTACTTTCATACGATGTTGGAGGAAATTGAGCGTGCAAATTCGATCATTACTGAATATTTGTCCCTGGCCAAACATAAGATTGCTCAGTTCCGCCCCCATTGTATGAATGAAATCATTAGACAATTATACCCGCTGGTTCAAGCGACAGCATCCGCGAGCTGCCAGGATATTCGATTGGATCTAGCTCTGGTTCCTCAAATGGAAATGGATGAGAAGGAGATTAGGCAGCTTCTGCATAATCTCATCCGTAATGGCCTTGAGGCAATGGATGAAAATCAGGTTCTTACCATTCGGACTCGTTCTGAAGAGGGCACAGTAGTTCTAGAGGTGGAAGATGAAGGTCCTGGCTTTACACAAGATGTATTGCATACAGCAGGTACCCCATTTGTCACAACGAAGGAAAAGGGGACTGGGCTCGGATTGTCCATTTGCTACAGCATTGTGGAGCGCCATGAAGGGCAACTGGTCATTCAATCCTCACCGGGACGAACCTTGATTACCATCCGTTTGCCACTAACTCAAAAAAAGAATGATTTGTAGCCTCTATATTACCATAATTGACCGATGTATTATAAAATGAAAGAATTATGCACTATTACTCTATTTTGTTGTAATGAGCCTGCGAAAAAATGGTTGTATAACTATGCATATATGTGTATAATGATGTTACCTCACCAATTGCGAGCGGGGAAATCACATAAATGATGAGCGGGGTTGAAGGATATGAAATCACTGAAAATTGTTGCGGCATGCACACTCATTTTATCCTTATTAGTTGGCTGCGGTGCTAAAGAAGACCGTCTAGCAACTGTTCAAGAAAATAAGAAACTGGTACTTGGCACGAGTGCTGACTATCCACCATTTGAATTTCGCAAAACGGTAGACGGCAAGGATCAAATTGTCGGATTCGATATTGAGATAGCAAAGGAAATTGCGAAGGATTTGGGCGTAGAGTTAGAGATTAAGGATACATCTTTAACGACGCTGCCTGAGGAATTAAAAACAGGCAAGATCGACATTGCCATCGCGGGGTTGGATCCTTCGCCTGAACGGGAAAACGCAATGGAATTCTCTACACCCTATTATTTGGCGGAAGCTGGAGTCATTGTACGTGCAGCTGATAAGGACAAGTACAAGACACCTGAGGATTTGAAGGGACTAAAAGTTGGCGTACAGCTCGGATCGACATTCGAGAATGTCATACAGCAAATTCCAGATGCAAAGAAGGAAATGCTGGATAAAGTAAATGATCTCGTGCTGGCGTTGGAAGCAAATCGCTTAGAAGCGGTTGTCGTTGAGAAGCCTGTAGCAGCTGCATTTGCGGCAAACCGCAAGGAGGTTGCTGTCGCGCCTGTTGAGCTGAAGCCAGCGAGCGAAGGGTATGTGATCGGTGTTCGCAAGGGCAGCGTGAAGCTGCGCGATGAAGTGAATAAAACGCTTGAACGCTTGAAGCAGCAGGGGAAACTGGACGAATATATTACACAAGCGGTACAACTGGCGGAACAGCAATAAAACAGCGGCTGTCGCTTAACAATGACGGTCAATGCTTTTACGTATGTGACGTGTTCGCTCCTCTTGGGAATCCAACCAGTGAGGGGCGTTTTCTCTTTATTATAGAAGAAATACAGATTATGAGCCGTTATGCGTAGGGAAGGGGTAGGTTGTCATGTTCGATTGGATCGACATGTTATGGAAATATAAATTAGGGTTTGTATCTGGTGCTGGCATTACGGTGCTGTTGTCCGCGATATCTGTCTTATTCGGGCTGTTATTGGGTGTCACCATTGTACTAATGCGAATGTCGAAAATTAAGCCGCTGAAATGGTTTGCAGTGACTTATATTGAAGTATTCCGTGGAACACCACTGCTTGTACAATTATTCATCATTCATTATGGTCTCGCGGAATATGGTGTAGAGTTTACGGCTTTGACATCTGGGGCAATTGCCCTCTCCTTGAATAGTGGAGCGTATCTGGCTGAAATCTTCCGAGCAGGCATTCAATCTATTGACCATGGACAGTTGGAAGCAGCTCGTTCACTCGGCATGTCCAAGTCGATGGGAATGCGGCTGATCGTCCTTCCACAAGCATTTCGCAACGTTATACCGGCGATTGGGAACGAATTTATTACGATCATTAAGGAAACTTCGATTGTAAGTACGATCGGGATTGCGGACTTGATGTTTGAGACAAACATCATCCGTGCCAAAATCTATTCGGCTATGGGGCCGCTGCTGGGAGCGGCATGTATCTACCTGATTTTAACCTTTACATTATCGAAAGTGGTAGCACGTTTGGAAAGGAAGTTGAGCGAGCATGATTGAGATTCGGAATTTGCACAAATCGTATGGTAAATTAGATATTTTAAAGGGTGTCAACTTGTCAATCGATCGCGGTGAAGTGGTAGTAGTTATTGGTCCAAGTGGATCTGGAAAGAGTACGCTCCTTCGTTGCATTAATTTGCTGGAAACACCAACCAAAGGTGACATATTATTTGAAGGTCAATGCATCACGGACAAGTCACATAATATAAATAAGACACGTGAGAAAATGGGAATGGTTTTTCAATCATTCAACTTATTTCCTCATATGACTGTGCTCCAAAATATTGCACTTGCACCGATCAAGGTCAAAAGTGTGCCTGAAGCCGATGCTAAAAAACTGGCAATTGAACTGCTTGGCAAGGTTGGACTGGCAGATAAGGCAAATGCTTATCCAAGACAACTGTCCGGAGGACAGAAGCAGCGTATAGCCATTGCTCGTGCGCTTGCTATGCAGCCTCATGTAATGTTGTTCGATGAGCCAACGTCTGCGTTAGATCCAGAGATGGTTGGTGAAGTTCTTGAGGTTATGAAATCATTAGCTGCAGAAGGAATGACAATGGTCATTGTAACTCATGAAATGAACTTTGCAAGAGAGGTGGGAGATCGGATTCTGTTCATGGATGGCGGCAATATTGTGGAGGAAGGCTCTCCACAGCAGCTTTTCAACCAGCCGGCACATGCAAGAACGAAAGATTTCTTAAGTAGAGTTTTATAAATAGCTTACATCACAAAGGCATCCAAATCAGGGGTGCCTATTTTTGTTAAGTCCATTTGAAAGCGTTTTCGTTTACAAATCAGAAATATGTGTTATGATAGGTCTATAAAGATTACAAAAATGTCATCTGGGATTACAAATTTGTTATGAAATAAAAAAATTTCGAAGCTTCAAACCATTGGGGGGCGCGGGTTCCAGAAACTTACCATCATATTCCTGCGCACAGGTTACAAAATTGTGATATGATGCAATCCGAGCCGAAACGACACACCCGTACGGGGGACTATTGACCGGTGTTCAATATTTTACCGAACACCTTGGGGTGAATCGCTTATTCCGCAAATGGAATAGCGTAGGGGAACTCCTTGACCCGAATCCGACAACTAACCCCGCAGGCTAATGCACAGGAGGAAAACATGCGTAAAAGAATTACAGTAACGATTACAGCTGCTTTACTTGGACTTGCGTCCATTCTTCAAATTTTGCCGGCACAGGCGGAGCCCTATACGGTAATAGAGGGAGAAACGTTTTATTCAATTGCTAAGAAATACAACATGAGTGTTGAATCTGTATTGTCGGCAAATCCGACAATCAATCCTAAAAATTTGTATGGTGGTCTTTCCATCGAGCTTCCAGGACCTGTTGTTCAAAAGTCTGTATTGGAAGGTATGCCAGTCGGTAATGCTTTGGGTGGAGCAAATAATAACGGACAGGCAGTGAAGACGGCTTCGGCTTCAAATAATGAAAAGGCAGTTCAACAGGCTGCTCCTAAAAATGTGGTTCAAATGTCCTCAGGACGTACAGCAACATATAAAAAGACATTAAATATGCGTGCTACAGCATATACGGCCCATCCGAGTGAAAACGGAAAATGGGGTGCGGTAGATGCTTTGGGCAACGCATTGAAACTTGGTACAGTTGCAGTGGATCCAAAAGTCATTCCACTGGGTACGAAATTGTATATTACGGGATATGATTTCAAACACTTGCCAACAGGCGGAATGGTTGCGGTAGCTACAGATACCGGCGGTGCAATCAAGGGGAAAAAGGTTGACATTTTTGTACCGGTAAGTAAACAGACAGGCAACACATTCGGCGTGCAAGACGTAAAAGTGTACGTGTTGAAATAATATCTACTATTATAAAGTAGATCATACTTAATACCAGCAATTGAATAACAAGCCTCGCCATTCGGCGGGGCTTGTTTTATTTACTCCTTCTTCTCCTTCTGATCCTGAAGCAAATCCGGTAAGGTAACGAATTCATATTGGCGCTCCCTTAACTGCTTAATTATAGAAGGGAGTGCCTTTACGGTTCCATGCAAATACCCATTCTGTGTGCTACCGCTTGCATGCTGCAAAATAATGGAGCCTGGACGAACTTCACGCATGACATTCTGCAATATGTGTGATGCGCTCAAACCTCTCCAGTCATTTGAATCTACGTCCCAATTGACGACCAAGTACCCGTTATCTCCTGCCCATCGCAGTTGCTCCTCATTTATCTCGCCATATGGCGGACGGAAATAACGCGGTTTATATCCGATAGACTGCTCAATAATCCGTTCCGTATCCTTTAACTGATGCTCAAAGGCAGGAAGCGTGAGCCTCGTCAACAACGGATGGTTGTACGAATGATTGCCGATGATATGGCCTTCGCGAACCATACGTTCGACCAACTTCGGATATGCCTTGGCACGAGTGCCTACAAGGAAGAAGGTGGCTTGTATATTGTGCTCCTTCAATATATCCAAGACAAGCGGTGTAATTCGATTATCTGGTGCGTCATCGAAGGTAAGGGCAACTTGTCGTTCGCCTCGACGTTGCTTTGCATTTAATTTGAAAATATGCGGATACTTCACCCTAAGCTCTGCAATTGTGAGCTGTCGTTTCTTCATTTTATGCATGCTAGAACGTGAAGATTGCGAAGTTTGTGCTGCAGATTGAGATGTGCTCGATTTTTGCCAAGTTTGCTTGCGAGCATTCGAATCATTTTCTATTTGTTGTCTAGAATGAGATTGCGCCTGCTTCTTTTTCAGTTCTTTGCGTTCTGTCTGCTCCGTCGTAACGGTGAACTTTGGCAAATGAATCGTTTCTAATCCAGTTGTCCCATGTAAGCTATTGTAGCTTTGAGAATGGGTGGTCTCTGATCCAGCCTTGAAAATGCGGGGGACAGAATGAGTGCGATCTTTCGTCCACAGGCTTTCAGTTGATGAATGGATTGATTCTGATTGCGTTTGATTGGGCTTGATCGGAGGAAGATTGGGTATGGATGGCGCTTCCTGTTGGCGAGCGAAGCAGCCAGCTACTGCGAGCAAGCACAAAGATAATACAGATAAACAAATTTGTTTATTTCGCATAGTGCCATTCCCCCATTCCGTAGACATCAATGTTCTTGTTATGTCCTTGGGGGTAAAGAAATATGCCCCAATCATCATTCAACAGTGACAGGGAATTAATCTCATTGTACAGGCAGCTGTTTCAAGCACGACTTGTAACTTCTTGCTAATATTCTGAAAATTTGCGAAACCATTGTCATAATGATGACTGATTTGTGATATGTGTCACAGTAGGGGGAGGTTTAGAACAGGCATAGTAGAGTTGTAAAGGTGAGAAAAGCTTTAAATAGGCCATATCGGGCCGCCACAGTAGGGTGGGGCTTTTCTTACGAGCAGGAATCTGCACGTCTCAATAATAACGTGAGAAGGATGCAGACTATCCTTACTCGTGAAAAAAGGAGCATACTTGTGTATACGATTCTTTCCAACGAACGCATCTCTGAAGGCATTTACCTCATGACGGTGGAGGGTCAGTTTCAAGCAAGAATGGGACAATTCTATATGCTGCGAGCCTGGAATATGGCACCCGTTCTGTCTCGTCCAATCAGTATTTGTAATCTGGAGCGGGATCGCATTCAATTCCTGTACAAAATTGCAGGAGAAGGCACACGATTGTTTGCACAGCTTCGTGAAGGAGACCGTATACAGCTGGAAGGGCCGTTCGGCAATGGTTTCCCCCACGTTAAAGGACGAACTGCGCTAATCGGAGGCGGTATAGGCATTGCACCCTTATTGTATACAGCGAAGCAGCTGGATAAACCGGATATTTATCTCGGCTTCCGAGGACAATCTTATTTAACGGAAGTTTACGAACCATATGCAAACGAATTAGTGGTTCGCGTAAACGGAAATCTGCTTGATGACATTGACTTGAGCAAGTATGACAATGTGCTTGTTTGCGGTCCACTCGGTATGATGAAGGCGATCGCTTTACAAGCAGAAGGCTTGGATACGAAAGTATATGTTTCTTTTGAAAAACGGATGGCTTGTGGAATCGGAGCATGTTATGTGTGCACAGTAATGAATAAAAACGGCAACCGCAAAGTATGTGCGGACGGGCCTGTATTTTTAGCGGAGGAGGTGGAATGGCATGCGGAACTTAGCTTGTAATGTGGCCGGAATTCCGTTCAACAATCCGATTGTGATGGCATCGGGGACTTTTGGCTTTGGACAAGAATATGCCAAATTGTATGATATCAACAAGCTGGGCGGCATCTCCTGCAAAGGGCTTACCCTCCATCCACGTAAGGGGAATAACGGTGCCAGAGTATGGGAAACACCTGGCGGAATGATGAATAGTGTAGGACTTGAAAATCCAGGCATCGATGCATTCCTGACAGAAGAAATGAAATTTTGGGAGACCATTGAACCGGTTAAAATCGCAAATCTGGGCGGCAGCAACATTGAAGAATATGTAATCGGGGCCCTGAAGATAACGAAGGATGCTGAGGAGCGCCGAAAAGCAAAAGTTCGGGCCGTGGATATGATTGAACTGAACATTTCATGCCCAAATGTAAAAGAAGGCGGAATTGCTTTCGGTGTTAAAACAGAAGTTGCAAGAGAGGTTATTCGCGAGGTTCGTCAAGTTACCTCGTTGCCTCTTGCTGTGAAACTGTCTCCAAACGCAGAAAATATTGTAGAAATGGCAGTCATGTGTGAGGATGAGGGAGCCGACTGCGTCTCCTTGGTTAATACGTTCTCCGGCATGAAAATAGATATTTATCAGCGTCGCAGCATTTTTTCAAATACGTATGCGGGCTTGTCTGGTCCAGCTATTAAGCCAATAGCGCTGCGAATGGTTCATCAGGTTGCACAGCAGGTGTCCATTCCGATTATGGGAATGGGTGGAATTGCGTCGGCCTCGGATATTATCGAGTTTATTATGGCAGGAGCCGAAGTCGTACAGGTTGGTACTTATAACTTTATGAATTTGCGTGCGGGGGAAGAGCTTTTGGCTGGACTTCAGAGCTTTATGGAAATGGAGAACATTCATAGTTTGGATGAAATTCGCGGCATTATTAGATAAGGTTCAAGCGGCTAAAATGAGGGGGCGCGAATTGGTATGAATCAGCTACAGCCGGGGGAAGATCTGAGCATCCAGTTCCAAAAAATCGGTAGGGATTATCTGTTCACGATTTGTGGTGGGGATCAGCATATTGGTGCCGTATCCACTGCATACAAGGGGCAGGGGACGGATCAGCAGGAATGGGTAGTGCAGACGAACAAGGTTCCGGGTCATAAGGAATATGTATTAACTGAACCTATGGCTCAACAGGCTGCACAGGAACTGCAAGCAACGGTAACGGTCTGTGCAGGCATTCACTATGATCATCTTACAACATCAGAGATTGAAGCTGTTGTTGATCGCGCTTGGAAGCAATTTTTACTTACATTGTCTGCAATGAAATAGAGCAAGTTGAGCGTCTGAGAGAGAAGATCGGGGTTTCCTGATCTTCTTTTTTATATTGTTTTCCATTCAATTTTGATTCTTTTTGTTGTGCTACGATGGGTGTATACAAAATTCCACTTTTCCATATAAAATAGAGATAGGATTTTTTTGTTTTTTTGAAACAACTTTAGAACTGATTCGTATGAATGTGTAATGAAACATAATAGTAAATCACACGTATTTTGTTTCAATGGTTATGCAACTCAAAGGAGGAAATATACAATGTCCGTATTTAAACGTTTGCGTGATTTAACGATGTCCAATATTTATGCTTTGATTGAAAAGGCGGAAGATCCGATTAAGATGACGGATCAATATTTGCGCGATATGCAAGAGGATTTGGAAGAAGCAGAACGCGCAGTCGCACAGCAAATCGCGATCGAGAAACGCTTCAAACAATCTTATGAGGAGCAAGAGGCTCTTGTGAATAAGCGCGCTGAGCAAGCCGCAATTGCAGTTCAAGCTGATAATATTGAATTGGCACGCCGTGCGTTGGAAGAGAAAAAAGCTGCTGAAGCGAAAATGAATGAATATAAAGCAAGCTATGATCAAAATAAAGCTTCTGCAGATGCCCTTCGCGCGAAGCTGGAAGAAATGCGCAAGCAATACACAGATATGAAAAACAAGCGTGAAACGTTGGTTGCTCGTATCAACGCTGCGAAGGCACAAACAGAAATCAACAAAGCGATGGCGGGATTCAGCTCCGATACTGCTATGTCAGGCTTGAAACGCATGGAAGACAAAATGCTGCAAATGGAAGCTCAGGCTGAAGCGAGCAATGAAATTCGCGGAGCGGGAAGCAAGTCATTGGATGATGAGTTCGCGAGCTTGACAAAGGATAAAGGTGTCGAGGATGAATTGGCAGCCCTGATGAAGAAGTACGATAAATCTGCCGAATAATCGGAATCGGATATAGAAGACGCTTGTTATCTGATGTGCAAGCGTCTTTCTTTATTCTCCATCAAGGTATATGTTAGGATAAATTCGATACAATGAAGAGAACAAACTTTTATACGAGACTGCTCAATCTGGACAAACTTCGCTTAGGAAGGTATTCGTTATTGGAGCAGTGAAGGAGGATTCGAATTGAGTTTCGGATTAGAAAATTGGTCTGTCTTACTGGAAAATGTCCCGAGAATTGCAGTGTGGACAGCCATTGGAGCGGTGCTCTTATTCATTCTCATGATTGTAGACTCCTTTTTTACAGGATACAAAGATATTCATGAGATGAGACAAGGTAATGTAGCGGTGACGACTCGCTTTATTATGAAGCTGTTCTCCCAAGGCTATATTTTGTCTAGTTCTATTCGCGTCGCTTACAGCTTAGGCGAGGCATTAATGATGTCTCTCTTCTCATTTATTATTTTGCTCATTCTAGAGCTTCTTGTCCGCTTGTTGTTCCGTTCTGTATTCAATATGAACTTAGAAGTCGGAACGAAGGAAGGAAATATGTCCTATGCACTTGTGGCAGGATCGCTTCATGTGGTCGGCGCGCTAATTATCGCAGCCTGTGTATAACGCAACAGAAAGGAGGCACCATTCATGAGCATATGGAAACGTATCAAAAATATAATGGCTAAGCCGGAAGCGCCTCAACCGGAGAAAACCCCATCCACGCTCGGACCTGGCGATATTTGTGAAGTATCTTTAATCAGTTATGAGGTCATTGGACGTACGGATTGGCGCATGCGCAATTCGGCTTGGCTGACGCTGAGAGATGGCTCACAAATCAAATATTTACTCGTGGAGCAAAGAGAGAAAGCTTACTATAGTCTCTATGATTCCATTGATGGTCGTCTAGACGATGCGGAGGAAGTGCCTACAGAAATTGAGTTAGACGGGAAATGGTATTACATGGAAGACCAATATAACGGCAGAGTTGTGTGTACAGGACAAACGCCATTTGGCGTATCTGGGGAGCAGTACGTATGGCAATTTCAAGCCGATGATCGTAAGCTGCTTCGCATTGAATGGCAGGATGGACGATTCCAGTTGTATGAAGGAGATTCCGTCATATCTGCCGACGTACGCATCCTGCGCGGTTCTTAAGAGGCGCCTATGCGAAAATTCGGATTGGATTCAATCAAATGGCTAGTCATTTTCAGCTTGATTATTCCATTGTTGACCGCCTGCGGTCAGTATGATGTATCAGAAACGTATCCGCTGGAGTCGGTTAGTCGTGATGGAAAGAGCACTTCCTATATCTATCGTGCTGAAAATACGACCGTGCCAGAGGTAGTCAAGTCAATTGCTGATAAGCGCACACCTAAGCAGACATCGGAGCAGAGTGATGAACGGATGTTCCTCGTCTATGATGATGAGCTTATACAGGTGCAGCGCGACAAAGACAAACCAGAAGATGCGATCATCGAGGTTGATTCACATGAATATGTAAAACAGAATTATGACCGCAGCTTCCTGGAAATGTACTTGCAATACAAGCTGCTTGATACGCTGTTCGATTCATTAAGTGGAGCCGGGAAATACCGAGGTTACAATGATCGTCGTACATACGAACCGACGAAATCATATCAGAAGCCTACGGTGGAGGATAAGAAAAAAGCCCCTCCAATGACGGTTGAGCGAAAAGGCTCTATCTTCCGCAGAGGCTCTTCGTCAGATACGTCAACGAACACTGGTGGAGGGTTCTTCTCCAGACAGCCTAAGGATAATAGCAAGCGTGGCTCTATATCACGAGGGGATAGTGGAGGCAGTTATAATCCGCCGAAAGTAAAGAAGAATAAGCCGCCGAAGACTCGTTCAGGTTCGGGAAGCATCTTCCGACGAAAACGATAGGGCAGCTAATAAAGAATGAACCGCTCTTCTAATCCAGAGCGGTTCTATTTGTGTCTGTTCCATTTATAAGCTTATACAAACTTGATAGTTGAATACGTTATTCATCAGCACTTGGACGCCGCTCAATGGCCTCAGACATTGTCTTATCGGTTAGATGGGCATAAATTTCCGTTGTTTCAGTTGAGGCGTGGCCAAGCTGTTCTTTTGTTTTATAGATATCATTTTGCAAATAATAGTCCGTGGCAAAGGAGTGACGAAGCTTATGCACGGTTAGGGCAGGTTTGCCATATCTCTTCGCATATTTAATGATCATCTGCTGGATGGCGCGCTTTGTCATCCGATTGCCTTCCTTTTCTCCATTTTTGATTGCGAGAAAGAAGGCTTTTTCTTTTTTAGGCGCTGCGTATCGAGTAGAACGGGTTGCTAAGTAATCGACCAGATCTTGTTTGGCACTATCGCGGTAATAAACAGGAGTCTTGAACGTTTCATCATTATGTCCCTTGCGGTACACGTAGACAAGCTTGTTGTTCATATCGACATCGTCCAAGTTCAGGTTGACGACTTCGCTGACCCGCAGTCCTGAGTTCAGAATCAGACTGACGATAGCAGCATCTCGAACCGCATTTTGTGCATGGGCGTAAGCGGCTTGCTTATTATTAATGACATCTTGAGCATATCCTTCCCGCACATAGTGGATAAAGCCGCTGATTTCATTGTCTTCAAGCAGTTTTCCCTTGAGTTTGGAAGCACTGTCCTTCGGTTTATGTATACGTTTGATTTCGATTTTGGCCATTACATTCCGTTTTAATAACGGATAGAAATTCTCATCCTCTGCAATTTGGCTCAAGTAGTGAAATAGAGAGCGCAGAGAGGACAGCTTGCGGGACACGGTTACACGAGCATTCGTCGCTTCCTTGTATGTCGTCAAATAAATGCGGAACGAAGTAATATGCTCCATTCGCAGTGACTCCAAATCCAGCAGCGTAACATCTTTCAGGTCATGAGCATCAGTAAGTCGTTCTGAAACGAGCCAACCTAAAAATATTTCGTAGTCCCGCACATATTCCAACAAGGAGGATGGAGATAAATCTGGCATCTTATATTCAATAAATTGTTGCACGTACCAGGGCAGGGACGGCAGCTTGTGCTGAAGCACAGCACGGTCTCTCGTCTTCTGAATCGTCATTTTTGGCAGAGACCTCCTTCCATACTCCTTCTATTGTAACCGAACTAGCGTTCTTGCGTAAAGAAACAAGTCGGTAGTCAAATATATGTTCAAACTAATGGGTAGAGATGCTACAATGGTTAAAGTTGTGCAGACAAGGAGATAAGAGGACATGAAACAAACTTACTCGTTAAAGCAAAAAATGATTCAAATGCTTCATATTTTACTGCCCATATTCGTAACGCAAGTAGCGATGCAGTTGATGACGTTCTTTGATACGGTAATGTCAGGCAACTACCGAACCTCTGATTTAGCGGGAGTAGCGATTGCAACGAGTATTTGGGTTCCCGTATATACGGGGCTTAGCGGAATATTTCTCGCGGTGACGCCGATCGTAGCACAGCATATGGGAGCAGGACGCAGGCAGTTAATTGCCCCAAGTGTGACCCAAGCAGCATATTTAGCTGTCATTTTCGGAGCGGCTGTCATCGGAATTGGTATTTTTGCGGTTGATCCGATACTGACTTTCATGAAGCTGGATACAGATGTCCATCGAGTTGCTCGGGAATATTTGACTGCAATTGGCTTTGGAGTCATTCCATCTTTCCTTTACACCGTAATGCGCGCTAGCATTGATGGGCTTGGCTTAACTCGGGTTACGATGATTATTACACTGCTGTCCTTCCCAGTTAATGTGCTGTTGAATTACTTGTTCATTTTCGGAAAAATGGGGCTGCCTCAGTTCGGCGGCGCAGGAGCTGGAATCGCAACAGCAATTACGTATTTCATTATTACATGCGTCGCATTTGCATTTTTGCGCCGTAACGATCGTATGCGGGAAATGGGCATGTTTCGTTCTTGGAAGGGGATATCGCTTACGCATTGGAAAGAAGTGCTGCTCATCGGGTTGCCAATTGGACTATCCATTTTCTTTGAAGTAAGTATATTCTCCATGGTAACCATATTCATGAGTGAATATGACACGGCAACAATTGCAGCACATCAATCGGCACTCAATTTCGCTTCATTATTATACATGCTTCCGATGAGCATCGCGATGTCATTAACGATTCTCGTTGGTTTCGAAGTAGGCGCCAAGCGATTCAAGGATGCGAAGACCTATGCGAGACTTGGTATATTTACAGCGGTGGGTTTATCCTTGCTATGTGCGGTATTCCTGTTCTTATTCCATAATGAAGTGGCAGGCATGTACACGAAGGAAGCGGGGGTACGCGAGATTACATCGTCGTTCCTTATATACGCTATATTCTTCCAACTGTCTGATGCGGTTGCGGCACCCGTACAAGGTACACTTCGCGGTTATAAAGATGTTAATGCAGTGTTCATTATTGCATTTGCCTCGTATTGGATTATTGGTTTGCCATTAGGCTATGTATTGGCCAACTGGACAGACTTGCAAGCCTATGGGTATTGGATCGGGCTTATTAGCGGGCTTGCAGCAGGCGCGGTTGCTCTGTTTACGAGACTTGCAATTGTAGAACGCAGAGTAATAAAGAACGTACAAACAAATTAATTAATGGAACTAAAAATTAGATTGATTAAATAAACGCATTCAGTAAATTACTCGAAACAAGAGGGCATCTGCTCTCTTGTTTTTTGTTTTGTTTCATTGAATTCAGTGATCTCCTCGGTATTTTTGTCCAACGACAGAATAAGGTTTACTTTGAAATTATTTAACCATGGATTATATGCAAAAAAAGCAATTATTTTTCTGGACGTTGATTTGCGGCAAGAAAAGTGAATACTTTTCTGAGTAGCGACAGAAAATTGATCTGTTCTTCTTCATCCATAGTTTCAATTGGCATGGCAAAAAGAATGATTCTCGCAGTCATCTTAGCGTCGGTTCTCCTGTCGGGAATTCCGGAAGCAGATCATTCTCTCCCAGCACACTTACTGCCCGGTTCAGATGATCCTGCGAATCTGCAAAATGATGATGATGAGTGGGCCCTTCCCATGTTCCGATCCATTGTATATCTAAAACCTCATTTGCGTTTTTCCAATCTTCAATTCTGTTATCTACCCAACCATGCAGCTTCCAAAATATTGGGTTTACATGACTTGAATAAGTATCCCCTAAATAGTCATACTGAGGATTATCCCATCTTGAGTCTATAACTTCAGGATTCTCGGCAGCCACAGGAGGTCTTTGTTGACCAGGATTCGACGCAAACCGCATATGAAGATTATTATGAATCGTAAACTCGATGCGCGCTCCCATCTCACCCAAGCTCATATTCCTTAATTGTTCCGGATCTTTAAACTGATTTTCTAAAGGCAACAGAACCGTTGAATAATAGGAATCTGATTTTACTTGATTCAAATCGGAATTCCAAGCCGGAGGAACCGGATAATCCTGATCACCAGGCGCAGGAACATTCGTCCACCCTTCGACTTTAAGGTAATCGGGTTGGCCGATTCTTTCCAGTTCCTTGTTGACGGATGCGATCATTTGCCGATGCATAAACAAAAAATCTTCACCTGAAGCATTGTTAAAGATTGGAGTTCTGTTTTGATTCAGGGCGGGGCGGGGGGGTTCCCACCCCAAGTTTCTCAAACTCTGCTGTGCTGAGCTAGACAGGCGGAGCCAATTGTTTCGCACTGTATGCCAAATATAGTGGTGCATTCGCATATCGCGGCTAGCCATCATTAAGATAATTTCATTCGGTAATTGAGGTACTGCCATTTGTTGATACTCCTTCGTTTTTCGATAGTTTCGAGCTTTAACAGTCTGCTAACCCATACGTTTTGCTTCATCGATCGCGCGGGACGCATCGACCAGACCAAAACCAGTGGCAAGGTCGGAACCCGGCATAGCCGGATTTTGATCGGATCGACCCTCTGTGAAGTCTTAAAGTTAATGTCATTCCTGCTTGTATGTCCTCAATTTCGGATTGTCTGAATAGCTCCTTTGATTTTTCATTTTATTGATGTTGGAAACACATATAGATTGACCCAAAATACCGTTAAAATACATGGACATAAATTTCCTGTCTCTCTTGTCGTTGTATGCCATATTGGAATTTCTTTATTGCACAGGGATGAGGCCTCTTAAACAACTTCCGAATGAAGGATAAAGATAAGCTATAATGAGGTGAATTTATTTGGAGTAGATCGAATGAAGCAAAGACTGGAATGAGCATGAATCGTGTTGTGGAATTAGAAAGGAGAGGAAACACTTTAAACCGCTTGAGGCAAATTGCAAAAAGTGCTTGTACTTTCCAAACTATCGATGTACCTTTGGCCTGAGAATCGCGAATGGAAAATGTGTTTCTGTCACTAAAATAATCAGTATTCTGTCGTTCTACAATATTTTGTTAGGAGTAAATGATTTACGTTTTATATTGTCTTTACATAAAAAATATTATGTTAACTAAAATATTACTGCAAATATTGGATTCATGAAATGATGTTCATTATTAGTGTACTTTTTCATCACATTATGTTAAGGTTATAGCGAATATAGTAGAGGAGGTATCTATTTTTAGGTCATGTGGACTAACTAATTGGATTTCGTTATGAAATTGGATACAACGATCCAGGTGCTCTGCCGCAATGGTGGAACGGTTAGAAAACACGTGTGCCTATATACAGATACTCTTATCGTAATAGTTCGTACAGAGGAAGCAGTGCAGGCTGAATAAGCCATGCTCCTGTTTTGTTTTGTCGTGACTTGTACCTATGCGTAAGCTCTTTAGAGTGCTTATGGAGGGTATGCGAATTGTTGACGTTAGGTTTCTTTATCGCACAATCTAATCGTGACTCATCGGCAGAGGCCGGTGGGTTTTTTTGTTGCGCTTAGTTGCGCAGATAAAGGAGGTTAACGTATGACGTTGTTGTTAAGCTGCAGAAAATTAGCGAAAGCCTTTGGAGATTTGCAGGTTCTGCGAAATGTTCAGCTCGATATTGCCAAGGGGGATCGCATTGGACTGGTCGGATGCAATGGTGCAGGCAAAACGACACTCGCTCAGTTACTATATGGAACAGAAAAGCCGGACGCAGGCGTGATCACTTGTTACGGAGATTCGATTGATATCGGATATTTACGGCAATCGACTTCGTATTCTGTTCAAATGTTCCGTGAGATGTCGGAATGTATGCTGGAGAAGGAGGGAGCTTCCTCATTCATGACTGCAACAAGCATGATGGGCGTAAGTCAGGTACAGTCCTGGGAAATGGAGAGAGTTCGTCATATGAGCGGAGGGGAGCGCACGAAGATGGCGCTAGCTCATATCTGGTCTACTCGCCCTCATTTATTACTATTAGATGAACCAACGAATCATTTAGATTTGGATGGCGTAGAATGGTTGATTCGAGAACTGAATGCATATGATGGTTCGATGATTGTCATCTCGCATGATCGATATTTTCTCGATCGGACGGTTCAGCGCATCATTGAGCTCGAGGATGGGGTTGCTCATGAATACATGGGGAACTACAGTGCTTATCGCAATGAAAAAGCTCGAAGATATCAGAATCAGCTGCATCAATATGAGACAGAGCAAAAGGATAAAGCAAAAATAGAAGCGGAAATCCTCCGCTTGGAACAGTGGTCTTCCAAGGCGCACCGAGAAGCAGGCAAAGTTGGCAAAATGATCGAGATGCGTACTGGGATCAAGGAGTTCTATCGTACCAAGGCCAAGAAAATGGATCGACAGGTGAAATCGAGGATAAAAAGGCTTCGTCGATTGGAATATGAAGGAATTCAGAAGCCGCGAGAAGAGCAGCAAATCTATTTTGAATTCGATCATCCCGAGAAACGGGGGAGGCGAATGCTGGAAGCCAATCGGATTCGTAAATCTGTAGGGAATAAGCTCTTATTTCAAGATAGTTCATTTACCGTTCAGCGTGGTGACAGAATCGGACTTCTGGGGCCGAATGGATGCGGCAAATCAACCCTTATCCGGATGCTGATTGGGCAGCTTCAACCTGATAAGGGGGAGATCTGGCTAAGCCCAAGTATCAAGCCCGTCTACTTATCTCAGGAGCTGGACGAGCTGGATACGGAGCAATGTGCATTAGAATGGTACGACTCCGAAAGTCTTGCCGAGGTACGTACGGTACTCGCTCAGATGGGGATCGAGTCAGCAATGTTGATGAAACCGATGAAGCGCCTAAGCTTGGGGGAACGGATGCGTCTTAAAATTGCGAACTTGATCGTCAATCATTCAGACGTACTTGTACTAGATGAACCAACGAATCATTTAGATTTACAGAGCAGGACCCAACTGGAGGAAACGCTAACCTCATATTCTGGAACGATGCTGATTGCTTCTCATGATCGGTATTTCCTCGAACGAGTATGTCACAAATGGTTGGTCTTTCATGACGGTAAAGTGACTCTATCACAGCGCCCATTAAGTCAGGTAGTGCAAATTGGAAGCGTTGATGCAAGGAGATCGGAACAGATGCCTTCCTCAACTGTTGTGTACGATCGATTAATGGTAGAGCATAAATTGTCCCAAGTGTTAGCTGAGCTATCACTGTGTAAGCCGGGAGATAAGAAGTATGCGGCACTAGATAAGGAATACCAATTGTGGATCAACAGAAAAAAGCATTTGGAACAATCTAATCATAATTAGCTGAATTTAGCGAATGATAGGAGTACATTCGTGCATGAGAGGATGTCCGACAATATGAGAATGAAAAGGCATGTACTCCTGCTAAATGTATGGCTATTCTGATGTTCATGTCTGGTTTTCAAAACGGAACTCATGTCCGATTGGAGCTAACGGAAAATGAATTGGACTCTGTGGTTCACGCCCTACAAACAGGCGGTAGCTCTATTTCAGCTTAAGAGAAACAAAGTATCGTGACGCAGGGAGAGAAAATGCTCTGAAGTGAGGCCTTCGTCTGGAACGAACAAAGACGTAATCGGGCATGCATTTCCTGCTAGCGTTTCCATCGGTGTGATTCCTTATATGGGTACAGTCGTCATTAAGCCCAAAGGGATGGGGAATGGGTATGAGTTGATCCAAAAAATCAGCCTTGAAGATTTCATGAGATAGGTTTTCTAATAAGCAAAATTTCCTTCATTTCGAAGGAAGGCGTTTCGATCTCCATTTGCCGCATTACAGGAGATTATAGAACGACACAAACATTGGTTCAAGGAATTTCTACTAAATGGGTGGAAATCAAAGGTCAAGGATTAATGTTTGTGTCGTATTTTTTTAGTACAAATGTCCTCAGATTCTACTTGATCAGAACCGCAGCCTGTCACAACCATCAAAAGATGCAGCAGTCATCCAACCTAGATAATGGAACAGGCATAAACCTTGTCAAAGATAAATGATTGTGTTATTTTATATGTGTAACCGGTTTCACATTTAGAGGTGAGTAACAATTATGGCAACAATTAGAGACGTAGCGAAACATGCGGGCGTATCGGCGGCAACCGTATCGCGGGTAATCAATGACACTGGATATGTGCATGATGATACCCGCAGAAAGATTGAAAACGCTATCAAAGAACTCCATTATACGCCGAATGAAGTAGCAAGATCCTTATACAAGCGAAAATCCAGACTCATCGGTTTCCTTCTCCCGGATATCACTAACCCTTTTTTTCCTGAGTTGGCGCGAGGGGTCGAGGATAAGATGCAGGAAAATGATTTTCGGATCATTTTTGGCAACAGCGATGAAGACCTCAGAAAAGAAAAGGAATATATCCAAACCTTCGTACAAAATAATGTGGTTGGCGTGATTGCTTCCACGAATCATCCGGATGCCGATATCTATCGAAAGCTGAGGATTCCGGTAGTATTCCTCGACCGGACGGTGGATAATCGCCCATCGGTATATGCGGACGGATACGAAGGCGGAAAGATAGCTGCCCGTGAAATGATTGCCCGCGGCAGTCGACGGATTACGGTCATGCAGGGTCCGGCTTCCATTCGGCCGGCGCAGGATCGTTATCAGGGCGCGATTGATGTGCTGAATCGTCATGGGATGGATTACAATGTGATCCAGACTACATCATTTTCGTTCACGGAAGCAGGAAAGTGGGCGAAGGAATTGTTCGAACGTTATCCGGACACCGATGGCATCATTGCCAGCAACGACATTGTTGCTACGGCGGTGCTTCATGAAGCGCTTCGACTTGGCAAGAATGTACCCGATGACGTGCAAATTATCGGATTTGACGATATTCCGCTCAGCAGTCTCTTAACACCGGCGCTGACGACGATCAGGCAGCCTGCTTATGATATGGGCAGAGCCTCGGCAGACCTTTTGATACAATTATTAGAGAATGAAAACGTAGATCAGAAAATCATACAGATGCCCGTAACATTTACAGAGCGGGAAACAATGAGGAAGGTGGGGCAACATGGCAAAAATTATTGTAGTAGGAAGCTCATCGATTGATTTAGTCGTTACATCGTCCAAACGCCCGGGGGCCGGTGAAACGGTACTCGGAGAAAGCTTCAAAACCGTTCCTGGAGGCAAAGGAGCTAACCAGGCCGTAGCCGCAGCGCGGCTCGGAGCCGACGTAACCATGATCGGGCGCGTGGGAGACGATGCATTCGCTGAACAAATTTTGAACAACTTTAAGCAAAACAAAGTTTGTATCGACTATGTGGAACCGGTTACACATATGGAAAGCGGAACGGCGCATATCGTTTTAGCGGAAGGCGATAACAGTATTGTTGTCGTAAAAGCGGCCAACAATGAAGTAACGCCGGATTACATCGACCATTCGATGAGAGCTTTTAAAGACGCGGATATGGTGATGATCCAGCAAGAAATTCCGGTAGAAACCGTAACTTATGTTAGCCGAATCTGCAAGAAGCTGGGGATTCCGCTGCTGCTCAATCCGGCGCCTGCACGTCCGCTTGATAATGAAGTAATCGAAAATGCTGCGTATATTACGCCAAATGAGCATGAAGCGAAAATACTGTTTTCAAGCCTGAGCATTTCAGAGGCGCTGCGCAAGTATCCGAACAAGCTGTTTATAACCGAAGGCAGCAAGGGAGTACGTTATTTTGATGGCTCAAATGAAGTGCTTGTACCCTCTTACAAAGTAGAAGTGGTGGATACAACTGGTGCGGGAGATACTTTTAATGCCGCTTTTGTGGTTGCTCTGGCAGAGGGAACAGCGATTTACGATAGCGTCCGTTTTGCCAATCGTGCAGCTTCCTTGTCTGTAACGAAGTTTGGTGCGCAGGGCGGCATGCCATATCGTCAAGAAGTGGAGGCGCAGATGTAATGAAAAAACAAGGCATATTGAACAGTCATATTTCGAAAATTCTAGCTGATTTGGGCCATACGGATTCGATCGTTGTCGCCGACGTCGGTCTTCCCATCCCGGAAGGGGTAAAGAAAATTGATCTGGCGCTGACGCTAGGTACGCCAAGTTTCGAAGAAACCGTAAATGCCATTGCTGCCGATATGCAAATCGAAAAAGTGGTGATTGCGGAAGAAATCAAAACGCAAAATAGTGAAGCAAATGCTTATATTCAGCATAAATTTGCAGATTGCGAAATCGAGGATTGTCCTCACGAAGAATTCAAACAATTGACCCGCAAGGCCAAAGCTGTGATTCGCACGGGCGAGGCCAAGCCGTTCGCCAATATCATTTTACAGGCAGGCGTCTATTTCGGTTAGCAAGCGTGTGCTTGCCAAAGCAGTTTTCTGTGATAAACAGTTAGAGGAGTCTTGCTCCGCTAAACGAAGCATTTGCTTACGAAGCTAGTTTTGCTATGAAGGCAATCAGAGAAGCAACACACACAAAACTAAGCATCTGCTAACGAAGTAAGTTTTGCTGTAAAGAACATCCATAGAAGCAACGTTCGCAAAACTTTTAAGGAGGAGCCATTATGCAGATTCAAATGAAAGGAATCCACAAGGCCTTCGGCAGCAACCAGGTATTATCTGGCGTCGATTTTGACTTGCGCGAAGGCGAGGTTCACGCCCTCATGGGTGAAAACGGTGCAGGCAAGTCTACCTTGATGAACATCCTGACGGGCCTGCATCAAAGAGATAAGGGAACTATTCTTATCGACGGCAAGGAAACGTATTTTGCCAATCCGAAAGAAGCGGAGCGTCAAGGCATCGCTTTTATCCACCAGGAGCTGAATATATGGCCTGATATGACTGTGGTGGATAACCTGTTCATCGGGAAGGAAATGTCCTCGTCTTGGGGACTTCTTAAATCAAAGGAAATGAAGGCGCTTGCAAAGGAGCAGTTCAAAAGACTCTCCGTTGACATTCCGTTGAATATGGAAGCAGGACAATGCTCGGTGGGACAGCAGCAGATGATTGAAATCGCCAAGGCACTGTTGACGGACACCAAGGTCATTATCATGGACGAACCAACCTCAGCGCTGACGGAAAGAGAAATTCAGAAACTATTTGAAGTCATTCGTTCCTTGAAACAAGAAGGAGTATCGATTGTTTATATTTCGCATCGAATGGAGGAGATCTTCGAAATTTGCGACCGGATTACGGTTATGCGTGACGGCCGGACGGTAGACACGAAGGCGATTCCGGAAACGAATTTCGACGAAGTCGTAAAGAAAATGGTCGGCAGAGAGCTGACCGAACGCTTCCCTGCTCGCAGTCCTTCACCGGCCGAGGTTGTATTGGAAGTTGAGCATGCAACTCGCAAAGGATGGTTTGAAGATGTAAGCTTCAAGGTACGTCAAGGCGAAATCGTTGGTTTCTCCGGTCTGATGGGTTCGGGACGCACCGAAATCATGAGAGCGCTTTTCGGATTGGATCGGCTGGATCAAGGCGAGGTTCGCATGTTCGGCAAGAAGGTCGTGATTAGAAAGCCGGTCGATGCCGTAAATCATGGAATCGGTTTCATCACGGAAGACCGCAAAGACGAAGGATTGGTTCTGGACTTTTCCGTTCGGGAAAACATGGTGCTCCCAAGCATCAGTGGATTTACAAAAAAAGGCCTCATCTCGACGCAAAGTGAAAAGTTGTTCGTGGATGCCTTGATTAAGCGACTGCAGATCAAAACGCATTCAGCGGAAACCGCAGCGGGCAATTTGTCCGGCGGTAATCAGCAGAAGGTGGTTATTGCCAAGTGGATAGGTATCGGGCCGAAGCTGTTAATCCTTGATGAACCGACCCGGGGCGTAGACGTTGGCGCTAAGCGCGAAATCTACCAGCTCATGAACGAGCTTACAGGCCATGGCGTTGCCATCATTATGGTATCTTCCGAATTGCCTGAAGTGCTCGGCATGAGCGACCGCATCGTTGTTGTTCATGAAGGGAGAATTACAGGAGAATTAAACAAAGCAGAAGCGACACAGGAGAAAATAATGACGCTGGCGACAGGGGGACAGTGATATGACTACCATCAATGATGCAAAAACAAGCAAAGGCTTTCAACTTTCGCAAATGACGCAAAAGCTCGGACCGCTTCTTGGTCTATTCATTCTGATTGTCATCGTATCCATTCTAAACCCAAGTTTTTTGGAACCGCTTAACATTTTAAACTTGCTGCGGCAGGTATCTATCAACGCACTGATTGCGTTTGGGATGACCTTCGTCATTCTTACGGGCGGGATCGACTTGTCCGTCGGTTCAACCCTGGCATTATCAAGTGCGTTTGTAGCCAATATGCTCGTAGCCGGCTATGATCCGATTCTATCTATCCTCGCCGGATGTTTGCTTGGTGGCGTTATGGGCATGATTAACGGTCTTCTGGTGACACAGGGCAAAATGGCTCCGTTTATTGCGACACTTGCAACAATGACGATTTTCCGAGGACTGACGCTTGTTTATACGGATGGTAACCCGATTACCGGGCTTGGTGACAGCATGACATTCCAATTGTTCGGTCGCGGTTATCAGTTCGGTATTCCGGTTCCTGCTATTACGATGATTATTGCCTTTGCCGTGCTGTGGGTGATATTGCACAAAACGGCATTTGGACGCAAAACCTATGCAATCGGTGGCAACGAAAAAGCGGCTATCGTTTCCGGCATTAAAGTATCACGCGTTAAAATCATGATTTATTCTTTGGCAGGTATGCTTTCCGCTTTGGCCGGGGCTATCTTGACTTCACGTTTGAATTCGGCACAGCCGACTGCAGGTACATCCTATGAGCTGGACGCAATCGCTGCGGTTGTATTGGGCGGTACAAGCCTTTCCGGAGGCCGGGGACGAATTGTCGGCACGCTGATTGGTGCACTGATTATCGGCACCCTGAACAACGGTCTAAACCTGCTTGGCGTATCTTCTTTCTATCAAATGGTGGTCAAGGGTATCGTTATTCTAATTGCGGTGCTCATCGACCGGAAGAAATCTGCATAAGCGAGAGGAGAGAATCACATTGAAAAAGCTAACGTTTATACTGGCAGCGTTTCTGCTCATTGTAACGACCGGATGTTCCCTAGAGCCTCCAAGTTGGGCGAAACCAAAGTCAGACGGCGACTTGAAAAATATGAAAATCGGTTTGTCCGTCTCAACGCTGAATAACCCGTTTTTCGTTTCCTTGAAAGACGGCGTGGTTGCCGAAGCCAAAAAACACGGCATAGAAACAATTGTCGTCGATGCGCAAAACGATTCGGCTAAACAAAGCAATGACGTGGATGACTTAATGCAAAAAGGCGTTAATGTATTGCTCATTAATCCGACTGATTCTTCAGCCATCTCAACCGCCGTGCAATCGGCGAACAACCTTGGTATTCCTGTCATTACGCTCGACCGCTCGGCGGATCAAGGCGACGTTAAAGCACTAGTAGCTTCAGATAATGTCAAGGGCGGGCGCATGGCGGCTGAATTTATCGAGAAACTCGTCGGCAAAAATGCGAAAGTCATTGAGCTTGAAGGTGTAGCGGGCGCATCGGCAACCCGTGAACGCGGCAAAGGCTTCCACGAAGTGGCCGACCAAACTTTGAAAGTTATTGCAAAGCAAACGGCAGACTTTGACCGTACAAAAGGCCTCAATGTGATGGAGAACCTGCTGCAAGCAAACCCTGATGTACAAGCTGTGTTCGCGCACAATGACGAAATGGCGCTAGGTGCGATTGAAGCTATTAAGAGCACCGGCAAAAATATTCCGGTTGTCGGATTTGACGGTAATGATGATGCATTAAAATCGATTCAGGAAGGCAAGCTGACGGCTACTGTGGCGCAACAGCCTGAGCTGATCGGACAGCTTGCGGTGCAAGCTGCATATGATGTGCTGCAGGGCAAGACAGTGGACAAAACGATTCCTGCTCCGCTGAAGTTGGTGATCAAAGAATAAGATACGGAAAATACTTGGATGACGATTCGTTTATTATGCTCTCTTTTCGGCGAACAGGCTCATGTTTTTGGGCCTGCTGCTGTTAAGGGAGCTTTTTTTGCGAACGTAATCGGCGGCGTTACGTCTCAAAAACAAAAGGAAATCAGATTTAACGTAACTACAAGTCGATATTGGGGGTAAAACAGTCACAAAGGCACTTGTTTAGCACAATAACGATACTAGAATCTTAGCGGCTCAATTTAGCCGCAAATAGCGATATCACGTTTCGTTAGAGATCATTTATATGGCTTCCTCAACAGCCTGATTTATCTCTGCCTTTCAGCTAATCTTCTTCAGATCGATTTTCCGTCTCCCGGCGCTTTTCGTTGTTACCGGGCTTGCACAGGGCGGCACGGCTGACTTCATCAACAACGCTGCGAGCGCGAAGATGAATGCGCCGTTTATGGAGCTGTTCGTGCGTGGAATTTTATGTAATACGCTTGTCTGTCTCGCGGTTTGGTGTTCGATGAAGCTGAAGGAAGAGGTCGCGAAGCTGGTCATGATTTTTTGGTGCCTGTTCGCCTTTATCACCTCCGGGTTTGAGCACAGCGTGGCGAATATGACGCTACTGTCGGTCTCGCTGTTCATCCCGCATCCAGAGACGGTTTCATGGGCAGGACTGGCCGCAAATTTGATTCCGGTCACGCTTGGCAACATGGTTGGCGGCATTTTGTTTGTAGGAAATGCTTATTGGTATATTGCGAAGGATTGAGAAGGAGTGGAAGTTTAGTTGTTTTAGAATAAAAGTAGAAAACACGGTTAAGCAGCCTGTCGTCGCTTGAATGAAGTAGCGATGGGCGGCTTTTTTTGTATTAAAATGTGCTTAGCGTGGTTTTTCCGAAATGCTGGCGGTACCCCTAGTTTAACATATACCTAGTTAGGGAGAGAAAGTCATACGTGAAAAATATGAACGTCAAATAGGGCCGTAGCGGACGGACTGGGGCCCGTGTATGATGAAAGAGATTAGTATAGCTGACGACCATGATATCAAGTTCTTGTCATCCGACAGGAACGTCAACATTTTAACGAAAAAAAGCTAAGCGAATCGTGTTCATGAAAAAGCCGGTTTCTCCTACTCTAAGGATGAATCGGCTTCACTTTTTCCAGATCATGTTGATCAGTGGATATCACCGCGATTATCGATAGTCAAAATTTCGAAAACAATCGATGATTGTTACGATCCAATGGATACGGGCTAATTTATTTGCCTCTCAGATCTAAAACTGCGTATAATATCAATTATACGCAGTTTTTTTGTAGCTATTTAGGCAGCATAATCAAGGGAGAAATGCGTAATGAACTGGACACGAGATGATTTGCAGGCCATGTACGAGCAGCCGCTTGAAGCCTTTCGATTGTGGATGGACAATGCGGGGTATACGTATTATACGAAGAAAAATTATATGGGAGATGTTCGTCAATTTTTGCTCACTTTGGACGGCAAGCCTGCCGAAGAAGCGACGAAGTTCCAAGTGCTTTCATTTCTTGCGAAGGTGAAGGCGTCCGGTGTGAGTGATGCGACGCGTAATCGCAAGCATTGTGCAGTAACAAGCTTTTATAAAGCGCTAAATGAGTTTGAGCTGGCAGATGTGAACCCGGCTGCCGGGGTGAAAAAATCAAAGACAGAAATGAACCGTGCACCTGTATTTATGAACCCAGAGCAGCTCCGCCAGCTTCTCGTTCGAACAGAAGGAAAGTATCGTGATCGTAATCTGGCGATTCTCATGCTGATGGGATATGCGGGTCTTCGTGTTGGCGAGGTTCATCGTCTGAATGTATCGGATTATTATCCGGAACGGCATTCCATTGAAGTATTGGGCAAAGGGAGAAAGTGGAGAACGATTCCCCTGCCTGCGGTGGTTGCTGCTCAGCTGGACATTGCGCTTGCGGAGCGACTCACGCCTTGGAGGGAAGGTGAGGATGCCTTCTTCATTTCCCAGAAGGGTCAGCGTCTGTCAATTCGCAATATTCAATACATTGCAGAGCAGGCTTTTTGTAAGCTGCAATCGGATCAGGAACGGAGACCGCATGGAGGAAGAGGGCGATCGTATTCCTGCCATAAGCTGCGCCACTCCTTCGCTACCATGCTGCTGCAGAGCGGTACTGATATACGAACCGTGCAGGAAATGCTTGGACATGCTTCCATTCAAACGACAACGGTATACACCCATGTAACCGATCGACAAAAAGAAGAAGCTGTGACTCGCTTGCAGGCATTTTTATCATGAGTCGAAAAATGATGCAAGAACGTATACAATTAGGAAGGGAAACGTATAACGAACCTGCCCCCACTACAAACTATATGGTATCAGGGAAAAGAGGAGGGGTTGAATGAATGCAATCAAGACGAAGCTGCAAGCCTTATTGCGCAATAAGCGGCTTGTTCAGACGCTCAAGATAGCCTTTCCTTTAGCCGTCATTATCTTTGTCTTTATTCAAGGAAAGAAGGAATTATCCAGGTTTTCACTACGGGAATCGCTGCATGCCATCCGTTTAATATCGAGTGAGTATTTTACGGGACTCATTGTATTAGGAGGACTGGCGGTTGCAACTATGTTTTTCTATGACCGCCTGCTGCTACGTTCGATTAAGGCACCTGTTCCTATTGGCAAAACATTTCGAGTTTCTTGGATTGCAAATACCTTTAACGGCATTGTTGGATTCGGAGGTATTGCTGGGGTAGGAATTCGTACCGTTCTATACCGTCCATTTACAGGGGATGCGGGTAAATTGCTGCTGGCGATCGCTTGGATGGCGCCTTCCATGATTAGCGGATTATCATTGCTAGGTATCTTAGTGCTGCTGCACGTGTTCCCTGCAGGTGAGCTGCTTGCAGCCAAGGGATGGCTATGGATCGTTCTTGTCGGGGTGGCCTTATTCTTTCCTGCGTATTTACTTTTCTCGCGCTGGAAGGGAAGAGCGAACGCGAACGCCAAGCTGACATTTGGCTATACGGTTGTGTCATTTATTGAATGGCTCGCTGCAGGTTCGGTGGCCTATGTAATCTTATTTATGCTGAAGGCAGATGTCTCCTATGCTGAAGTAATCGGTGTATTTACAGTGAGCGCCATCGCCGGTCTGATCAGTATGGTCCCAGGGGGATTCGGGACTTTCGACATCACATACTTAATTGGCCTGCAGGCGCTAGGGGTTGCAGACAGCACGGTATTTACCGCATTGCTTCTCTATCGGATCGTATACTACTTTATTCCCTTTACGCTGGGGTTAATCTTTGCGGCCTTCGAGTTCGGCGGTGTTGCCGTCAAGAAGTTCGAGGATCATCCTACGTTAGGATCGTATATAGAGTCAGGAAGCATTCTATGGTTCGTACAGAGGTCGATATGGAGCTCTTTGTCTGCATGGTCAGTTGTGATTCTGCTGTTCATGACCTCTTTGTTTTTATTTACATACACGTTTACAGAGCCATCCTGGGAATCATCCATGTTCGTTCTGCCCTTGTTCCATGGTTCCATATTTCCAATAGTGAACGGTATCTTATTAGGTGCAAGCCTTTTGATGCTGCTGCAATTGAAGGGGCTATTTGAAAGAACGATTCGGGCGTATGTGATGACTTTAGCCTCTCTCGCCATTTGTACGCTGCTTACATTCCTGTTAGGGACAACGATTCGCCATACGCTGTGGCTTTGCGGAATGCTGCTGTTCTTATTTCTAATTCGCTCACAGTTCACGCGATATCGGTTCCCATTAACGAAGAGCACCATTTTCTTCACCAGCTTATTCGGGACGCTTCTCATGCTTCTGTACATGATGATGGGATACATGTTGGCTGAGTACCATGAAAAGTCAGCAGATGCAGCGACATATACTTTGGGCTACGTTCAATTTACGACGACATTAATTACGGGGCTTCTCGTAGCGGGAGTTATGTATGCAATTGGAGTACTGATGTTCGAGCGGCATTTAAAGAAGCCGCTTGGAAGAGATTGGCGCGCAGATGATCAAGCCATCTTAACTGGCATTAATGGCTGGATGTATCACAATGTAGCGGACAAGCGTGTCTTCTCTGTCAATGGCGGCAAAATCCGCTTCCCATTCATTATTAAGGGCCGCCGGGTCATTATGCTTGGAATGCCTCGATTAGAACGAATGAAGGCTAAGGAGCATGACGCCTTGCACTCTTTATATGAGCACGCTGATCGTTTTGGGCTTGATATTGTGTTCTATCAAGCAGGGATTGAGGGTATGCCGCTGCTCCATGATTATGGGAATGACTTTTTCAAGGTAGGAGAAATTGCCCGTTATGAGCTGGCTGAACCTGTAACTGGCCCGCCTCTTCATCGCTATGAGCTGATTCCATTCCCTTTGCCAGAACCATTGGTTCAGCAAGTTATGGAGTCAGCTAAAATGTGGGAAGAAGTGACTCCGGGATATCTTGATACGATTCATCAAATGTTAATCGTCCCTGATCCTACGCTGCAGTTAGTACGCTTATTGGATGAAGCAGATGGGGATCGACTGCTCGGCTACATCGTCCTTCGGATTGATTACACAGCGGAGATGATAATGATTGGCGATATTCGTTCCTGCCACGGCTTATGTCAGCCGGAACAGGATGAGGTGCTGAAGCAGCTGCGCGACATTATCGTTTGGTTAGGACAACATCATGATTGCAAGCAACTTGCGAGTGGATTATTGCCGCTTTCGCATGTTGAATCGGATCGTGCGCCATATTTATGGTCTGAACGGACAGCGGTAGCAATCTTCCGCAGGATTCGTGAGCTGTATCCGATGAATAACTATAGAAGAGTATGGTTGTCTTTATTTGATGTTACGTGGGAGCCGCAGTATATTGCATTCCGCAAGCAGCGTCATATGAATTGGACAGTGTGGCGCGTAACACGGATTATTCGCCGATTGCGGCAATAGTGTGACACGAATCATGCGAAAATGATTAGAATTTATGAAAATTGCAGAAAAAAGGTGAAAAGGCTTGGAGGCTGCTCCAGGCCTTTTTTATTGTAAAAAACCGCTTACAGCTCAGCTTTTCGACCATATCCGTCTGTGGGACGTGAAGTCCAGTTCTGCTAAAATAGTGGTGTTTCAGAATAGGAACGGATTTCAACAAAGTCTTATCATCAGAAGGTGGTTCCTTATGCTTGGATTTGCAATTCTATTAGGGTTCAACATTGCAGGTGTGTGGCTGCACAATTTGCTTCATCTCCCGCTGCCCGGCAACGTGCTTGGCTTGGTGCTGTTCCTGATTGCACTCGGCATGAAGTGGGTGAAGCTGGAGTGGGTAGAGAATTCCGCTCAATTCCTGCTTGATCATATGCTGTTATTCTTCATCCCGTATGTTGTCGGCATTATGGCGTTCTTGCCCATACTAAGTGCGCATTGGGTGAGTATTTCGGTAGGCATTATTGGCAGTACGCTTGTCGTACTATGGATGACCGGCTTCGTGGCATCGAAGATGGAGAAGCCCTCGTCAGAAGCTGATACGGTAACAGTGAGAAAGGGGGATGCTACATGAACGTATTATCGTGGACACAGCAGCCTTTGTTTGGAATAGCGGCAACGATCGTTGTGTATGCATTGTCTCGCGTTCTGCACGTTCGCTTCAAATGGATGCATCCGATCGTATTTTGCTCGGTAGTGCTAATCGGCTTCCTCGTCATCGGAAACATTCCGCTTCAAGATTATAAAAATGGGGCAGATATTTTGGCTCTCATCCTTGGGCCAGCTACAATTGCACTCGGTGTACCGATTTATAAATATCGTGAGCTGGTTAAGAAACAGTTCGCTGCCATCTGCTTGTCGATTACATGCGGATCGCTTGTAGGGATAGTTAGTGTCGCGGCGATCATGATGAGCTTGGATGGTGCGAGAGAGGTGATGCTGAGCATGCTGCCGAAATCAGTCAGCTCACCAATCGCGGTTGAAATTTCGAAGTCGCTAGGCGCAATGCCTGAATTGTCCGCTGTATTTACGGTATTTACCGGTGTTGTAGGTGCATTGTTCGGAACGAGCTTCCTGCGCATGACCGGTATTCGCGGCGAAGTGCCCCTCGGCATTGCAATGGGAACAGCTGCACATGGATTCGGGACAGCAAAGAGTTTGGCGGATTCAGAGAAGCAAGGTACGTTTAGTGGTTTGGCAATGGGGTTAGCTGGACTAATTACATCCATTTTATTTACACCCATTTATATGTTCTTTATGTAATGCTTGTTATGCACATCACAGGCTAACAAGTAGGAGACGTCTATCGCACGTGCGGTAGGCGTTTTTTTGTTGGAACTGATTATATTAGTAGAACCAAAGCATTGAAGGGAACAACTTCACCCTATTCGTCTATATGACAAGGCTTATAAAAAGAGTTGAAACATTTTCGATTGCAGCACGTTGTTATTAGTAGGCGAAAAATCAAATATGCAGCCAACATATCGGGCTGTGCTGATGAATGATATTATACGTGAAGGAGATGATCCCTTGAAGGCGACAATTTGGGCATGGGGTATCCTCTTAGGCTTGAGCCTGCCATCACTCGCAGGTGCAGCAGGTACATATTCTGCCGAGAAGATATTTACCGATCCGCAGAGCGGGGCGGTCTATTATAATGTTGAACGGATCGACTTGGAGACGCGCGAGAAGCGTGTTGTTGTAAAGATGGCTGACGGCCAGTGGAAGAAATGGAACCCGAATATTAGGAGCATGCGGGTAGAAGAAGGTCAGCAACTACCTGTGCTCGATACTAATTTTGCCGATAGTGTGGAAGGCGGGATGCAGTATATTTATGATCCTGAGGATCAAGAAGTTGTGAAGGGGAAATTGTTCCGTTCCTCGCCTGACGGCAAATGGGGCATACATGAACGGTTATATTTTGAACCGACTGGTAAAGGAAATACGGGCAAGGTTCATAGTTATGTATTGCGTAATAATCAAACCGGGAAAACGAAGGAGTGGCTTCGCATGGATTATTCCATTGGAGCTACGTGGATTTCAGATAATCGAATCATCTATAGTCGCTTGAATGAAAAGTCAAACCAGGAGGAAATTGTGATCTACGATCCTGCTGCGGATAAGCTGGATCGTGTCGCTTTTGGTAACCTCCGCGGCGTTCAACCAGACAAGGGATACGTGGTGTATACATTGAACAAGCCAGATCGCCCTTTGTATGTTTTGGATTTGAAGAAGCGCGTATCCAAGCCCTTGAAGGATTGGGCAGCGGCTGAAGCTTATTTGCCGCACTCCGAGAACGCGAAGGATTCAACGATTGATTTGCCGTCGGATTTCGATCTGGACGCGCTGCCCGAGGAAAAAATGAAAATGAAGACGCAGTGCGATTACAAAGTGACGATTGATGGTACGACCGCGCGCGTGCCGTTTATATTTGAAGAGAAGCAGACTGCGAAAATTCCGGTTAAGCCGCTTGCGGAAGTGTATGGTTGGAAGCTAAGCAAGCTGGATAAGAAGGCCGCTGCCTTCCGATTTAAACTTGAGCATGGAAGTCGCTTAATCGAATTGAATCCCGCAAATAGTGTTCTGGAGGAAGGTATCTTATATATGACAACAGAGCAAATCAAACAGCTCGGGTATCGCTCCGTTAACGTTGCTTATGATCCAGAGCCATAAGAATAATAGCATAATGTTTTGGCCAATAGGGCATGCACATGCAGGCCCTGTTTTTGTGCCTGTATGGGGAGAATACTGGTAGTGACTGGAACAACTGTACGGATCTGGCCGATTCCAAGTCGAGGAAGAACTGGTAGAGATCCACGCCGACGTACTGCCGCCCGGCGCCCCGCGGATGATCTCGACCAGCGCCAGATGTAAGTAAGGCGGAATTCCGCCGGATCGATGTATCGGCCGAGCAGGTCGCCGCAGCAAACCGTAGTGCTGGCGACTATTCCAGCCAGCACGTCCGTGAGAGGCGTATAGAAGCCGCCTATCATGTTGTTCGGGGCGCACATAAAAATATGCGCCCGTACACCGGACTGTTGTCCAGTTTCGGGTTGTGCGGCGATGAAGCGCCCGGGGACGACTCAGCGGACAGAAGGCGGCAATTGGTTCGCGATCTCTGTTGGTATGTCCTCCGAGTCCCACGCAAGACTATTGCCGGGAATGGCGCCCTCGACTTCTTGGATCTTATTTTGCATGACCAACATCTGGTCGTCGGTCAGGTCGCCGATCCGAGTATTCACCGTAATGCCCTCGTGCGACAAAGCCGCAGCCACCGCGTTGGCGTATGCAACCGGGTTGTTTCCATCTGACGCGGGGGCGTATTTCTTGAATCCGTCCAGGATTGACAGATCCACGTAAGCCGGGCTGCGGAGCAGCAAGGCGATTGCGTTGAATCCATCACTCCACGTTGGGAAGATCAAGAAGTTGTGCCAGTTGAACTTACCGGGATACTGCCCGAAGTCGAGCCCGCCGGGTCGGCCTGTGATGTTACCGGGGTTGTTGTTGAGCCACGCGAAACTGCCTTCGTAGTTTCGCATATGCGGGCGTCCACGCGCGATTTCATCGGCGTGGATCACGTAATTGTAGATTTCCTTTCCGTGGCCCTGGTAATCGTTTGGATCGTGGGGATTCGAACCTGGGAACCAAAGGGCCCTCGGGATGTTCTGGTCAAGTGAGATGTTGCCATTCCAGTACCAAACATGGTCGCCTAGTTCGAGCGTCATTTTGCTGCACTCCTCTGTCGGTGTTCTATTGCTTACGGTAACTAAGACGTGTGGCAATGCACCGGTTTCGTGGGCATCCTCATAGATAGGAATTTGCTTTTTCTATTACTGCCCGTTAAACATAAAATTATTCCCAAAACCGTTACTTACCGGTTTTTTTATGAACGATAACCTGGCTGTTTCGTCAAAAAGGGCAGGCAAAAAACTCTCAGTCAAAATGTGCGCAGAACAAACAGGCCATGACAGGAATCCAAGTAACATGTCGTGAAAAATCCTCTAGCCCAATTCCCCAGTGAACCTATCTTAACCAGACCCTAAATGCGTTCTCACAAGGTGACAATTGGAAATATTCATCCTCATTCGGCAATGGACATAATTATCAAAATACTTGATGTCATGGTGCAATACAAAGGGGAGAGTTATCACATGTGGTGTCATTACCATGGGATCAAACTCCTTATCGTATTCGTGCTTGCTTATGTTCATATCCCGGAATGCCACTCTATGCGCAACTGTATACTGCAAATGAGTATTTCTCCGAGTCAAAAAGTCGACAAGTTTGGATTATAATCAAATTCGTGTTTTAAAAACTTCAAACAAACGTATTAATTGAATTATTTAATCAATTTGCTATGATAAGATAGGATGAAATATCCATAAAAGAGAGTTCACTTAGAAGAGAGAGGATGCTAGAGAATTGATGGCGTTATGATCCGATTTTATGTAAACGCTTTATTAAAAGATTAAAGGGAGTGAACTAATGAAGGCAATGAAATATGTACGTATACTGACGGCTACCTTCCTTCTTGCTTCGGTGCTCATGGCATCGTTTTGTTCGACCGTTGCTCAGATGAAGGGGAGTGAATACCCATTAAAAATGAATTACGCATTTTCAAATCCAATACTGACCAACCCGCTGCTTGGCACCACTCAATATGTCTTGAAAAATGGAAGCAGCCTGAAGATTGCGCATAAGTACAATAGCGGCAACGATATGTGGATTATGTTCGACCATGCCGGTGCGAATCACTTGTACGGGATGAAGGAGTGGAGGCTTAGTCCGAATGCGAACAAGGATACCAATGCGGATTTGGCTCGTCCTTCAGTGATTCTATGGCCTGATATATCGGACTGGATTGGACCGTACATCGTTGGTGCCAACCAGAATGGCAATGGAAAGGGTCAGGATTTCACTGGCGGCAATCATAATTATGATGGCGGTGAGAATAGCTCTACAACAGGAAGAACCGTTCGGTACAAAGTTTGGGTAGATGGGAAAGAGCTGCAAGATGGGATCGTTGCAACCGGAAACAAGATCAAAATCGAAGTTGTTAATCGAATTCAAGGCTTTAATACGAAGGAGCAGGATGGCAGCGGCCGTGAAATTTTGCAGGAAACCGTAACGTATGAGGTAGAAGGTGGAAAGGTACAAGTACATTTGGATATTTTGCCGCTCGAGGATATCACGCTTTATCGGTATTATGGTTTGCAATCTGTCAATGGGGCATGGAACAATGAGGTGCGCTACTATGCGGGGACAACAGAAGTAGCAAGAAGTGCAGGATCCAAGTACAGCGACTCTGGTACGAAGTCTCAGCATCCTGACGTTGATAAATACTTGGTTAGCTCAGCAGTGCAGGATGGAAGTCAGCATCAATTGCTTGTAACGCTTGATCGCAATTATGGGTTCGGACAGTTGCATTATCTTGCTGAAGATCAGCCGATTGTATTTACCCAGGATTATGGCAAGTCATACTTCCTGCAAGTCTATAATAAATCAGCGGTGTTGAAAAAAGGAGGGACTGCTTCATGGCAGGGCTCCTATCATTTTTTCTCTACATCGGATCAGGAGCACGATTAGGAAGCGGGATATGAGGGTAGCAATCGCTTCCTCGTGATCCATAATAACCATATTCATTCATTTGGTTCTGTATTATAATAGGTCGGTATGTAAAAAAAGCATCATCATCACGAATGAACATCATTGCAAAGGATGAGCGATCATGACTAATATTTCACTGGCTAAGGTGGAACGCCAGAGGGTTCAGCTTTCGCAAGGCGGGCTGTTGACATTTCTTCTAGTGGGGAAATTAATGCTGCTTCGTCACTTCGTCTATGATTCGGTAACCGCATCAGGCTTGCTGACAGATATGATTTCAATACTTGTTCTTGTCAGTTTCTTTGAAGCAGTATTGCCTCGACTAGTGAAGGGATCTATTTATTGGGTTTTTAATGGCATTTTCTCTATTATTATGTTCGCAGCGACGCTGTACCATATTCACTTTAATTCAGTTCCGACATTTACAGCGTTTAATGAAATGGGGCAAGTTCCCCAAATCAGCGGCAGCATCGGGCCGCTCATCAAGACCTCACATTTTTTGTTTTTTGTAGATATTGCAGTGGCATTGATTATCGTAGCAACGCGATGGTTGCTCCGCAGAAACTACTCGAAACAGAGATTCTGGATGGATTCGGCTCCTTTGCAGCGGTACATAGGTTGGAAGTGGAGAGTAGCAGCGGCTCTGCTTATGGTCGTCTGCATGAGCTACTCCTGGTTCGTAATAGACAAGGCCGAATCGATCAGCAATGAGAAAGTAAAGTCAGAGAAGATTGGCTATCTCAACTATCAAGCAGCAACAGCGTTGAAAATTATACGTGAGAATGAAATCATTGCGAACGGAAACCTGGATCAAACAAGATCGAAAATTAATGAGCTTCAAGCAACTTATCCTTATCGCAAATACAGCCAGCCGCTTGGTCAGCCGCATTATTTCGGTACTGCTCGTGGCGCCAATGTAGTTGTGGTTCAGCTAGAAGCCTTTCAAAATTTCCCGATCCAAGCCAAGCTGGAAGGACAGGAGATCACACCTGTGCTGAATGAGCTTTTGAAGAATAGCTACTATTTCTCGAATATATATCAGCAAATCGGCCAGGGGAATACATCGGATGCAGAATTCCTGTCCAATACGTCCATTTACCCGACAGGAACGGTTGCGATGTCTACGGGCTTTGGGATAAGAGAGCTGCCAAGCCTGCCTCGGCTCCTTCATGACTTGAATTATCAATCGGCGACGTTCCATGTCAATGACGTAACATTCTGGAACCGACATTTGCTTTATCCTGGTTTAGCATTCGATCATTACTACGATAAGCCATACTATACGAACGATTTCTTCAATGATTTTGGTGCTTCGGATGAAGAATTGTATCGGATCGGAGCAAAACAGATTCGGGACATGACGAAAAAGGATAAGCCCTTCTATGCTCAATTCGTTACAACATCCAGTCATGCTCCATTTCTTGTTCCGGACAAGCTGCGGAAGTTGAAGCTCCCAGCAGATATGGAGGGCTCGTATATAGGGAACTATCTAACGGCAATTAACTATACCGATTATGCGTTGGGTCAGTTTATCGAAGAGTTAAAGAAGCAAGGAGTCTGGGATCAAACAATGCTGGTCGTGTATGGCGATCATTTTGGCGTGAATCCGAATGAAGGAAGCGACGCAGATATATCTAAAAGATTGGGTGTTCCTTACTCGAATGAAGTGAGCCGCTTTAATATTCCGCTTATTATCCATGTGCCGAAACAAGCCGGGGGGAAAGTCATTGAACATATAGGCGGTCAGATTGATATTATGCCGACGATCGCCAACCTACTCGGTATATCGCTACAGGAGAAGCAATTTATCGCTTTTGGACGCGATATGCTGAACACCGATAATAACGTGGTTGGTATGCGTTATTATTTGCCTACGGGCTCATTTTTCAATAATGAGGTGATGTTCGTCCCAGGCGAGGGCTTTGAGGATGGTACGGCCATTTCGCTGAAAACCCTACAGCCTGTCCCGGTTCAAGAAGCGTATCGAAAGGATTACGACTATATTCTCTCTTTGATGAAGCTTTCAGACGAATATATTCAGCTGCTCCCGAAAAGATAACGCAAAATAATAATAGGATGAAGGGCTATCCGTTATGTAACGATGAACCCGACAGATTATGTTGCGGAAGCAGCCGTATCCGATGCAGCAGCAAAATTCATCTAGAAATGAAGGACAAGAAATAAGAACTCCAGTAAATAGCTGCAGTTCTACCGTAACCAAACGATTGTGGGAGAACTGCAGCTTACATATATATGTTCACGTTAAGTTGTGATTTAATTCACATACTATCATTAAATTCCATGATATAGTATAACCATAAAGAACAGGGAGTGATAATGATGAGAACATTCAAAACATTTGACACAACGGATCAAGTAACTCGCAACTTCCTTCAACTTTGCTATATGTGTGATGATAACGACCGCTGCACGACAGAAGAAGAGTGCAGACAATGCTGGGCAGACAAAGGACTTGCACCTGAACAAGAAAATGAAGAAACACGTGAATTACTGAATGCGTACTACGCATAACCATCAATGACTTTCATTTTGATTACTTTGTGAAAATAATAACTTACCATGGTTAGTTTTCCCTCCACCTTATATAATAGAAAGAGCGCCGCATACACATTGGCTGTATGCGGCGCTCTTTCGCTGTATCCGTATATTAGCTAGCACTCTTGGATAGTGTGGGTGCAGGCTTAGGCTTGACCGGCGCAATATTGCGATTTGCCAAGCTTGTGGCGATCATCCCGGCAATAATGATGAACATTCCGACGAGCGACCACCCTTG
The DNA here is from genome assembly GCF_030363895.1 of Paenibacillus sp. S-12. Classification (NCBI taxonomy): domain Bacteria; kingdom Bacillati; phylum Bacillota; class Bacilli; order Caryophanales; family Paenibacillaceae; genus Paenibacillus; species Paenibacillus sp. S-12. The sequence continues at coordinate 24,292 of NZ_JASIUF010000012.1, read as the reverse complement.
AGGGAATGAACCGTTGAGCAGCAGTACCTCGCCAAGCACGGTGAAGATAAGAATACCTGCTTGGGTAGATTCGACCCCGGCAAGCAGCACTGTGTTGTGCTTCGCCATATCGGTTGCCAAGAAGAACAGCAGGCTGGCGATTACGCCAGAGCTAATGGCAAGCAGCAAAGCTTGACCTAACTGGGAAGCGGATGGCAATCCAACCGTAGCGGTTCCATAAATGCCAAGCAGAATGGCAATAGGCATGCTGCCAAGCGCCATGCCGAGTGTGCGCTGGAAGGAATCCAGCTTACTGCCGCACAGCTCCATCATTTTACGGTTGCCAAGCGGATAGAAGGTGGCGCCGATAATAACAGGTATGAAACCAAGCAGCAATTCAGACAGTGTAACATTGCTCGCTTCAGACACTTGCATGAATGCTACACCGATAAGTATAATGACGGAAATACGCATGCTTTTGAATGGAATAGATTGTCGCACTTTTACCGGGCCATTCGGTGTCTGGCGAGTCTCATAGAACAGAGGAGACAAGCATGCGCCAATTAAGATCGTAATTTGCCACGTTCCTGATGTGAGCCAAGATGGTGCATAGACTGCCGCGAAGCTAAGCAGAGAATAGAACGCGACGCCGCACATGGAACCCCAAGTTAGCCAGTGCAAAGGATGCTTGCGCATTTCTCGGAAAAGCGGTGTAAGGTTTTTGCGAAATGCAACAATTGCCAGCAGGATTGGGATGGCAAGTAAAAAGCGCAGCGATGCGGTCCAAGCCCAGCTTGTCCCAGATAGGTTCATCGCGCGATTAATAATGAATGTGGATGAAAAAAACATGGATGCTAAAATGCCAACAAATATGGCTCTCATGATGCTCACCTTACCTCTACTTGAAAATCATTTTCAATTGTGTATCCAGTAAAGTATAATATACTATATTATATTTTAAGTAAAGTATATTGTAATAAATATTTTCGTGATGATTGTACACTATTCGTTTGAATTGGGGGAAACATTCGATGAATGAACACGAAACGAAGCAATTGATGCAATCGGTAGGAGCGAATTTGCGGAAGTTAAGAAAAGATAAGCAGCTCAGCTTAGAAGAATTAGCCGTTCTATCAGGGGTAAGCAAGCTTACTCTTGGGAATATCGAGCGTGGGGATACGAATCCGACAATCGGAATGATGTGGAAAATATCCCGGCACTTGTCCGTCCCGCTCATGACGCTGCTCATGCCCGATAAGTCGGTGCGGATTTCGCGCGCAGGCCACGGCCCTACCTATGAAAGCGAGTCAGGGCAGTGGATATTGGAGCCTGTATTTACGGACTTGCGCGAAAAGATGGAAATGCTGCGTGCACGGTTGAAGCCGAATTGTGTATACGAGCCAGAACCGAATCACCCATGGACTGTGGAAATTGCGACGGTTATGTCAGGCACGATCCGATTGACGATCGGGGAGGATACGTATACACTTCATCAATTTGACTCGATTCAATTTTCAGCTACCGAAACGCATATGTATGCCAATGTAGGGGATGAAGAGGCGGTCGTGCAATTTACGGTATTTTACTCGTAACATGCTGTTATTCATATAGGAGAAGACTGGAAAGGTAGGTGGAGATGATGCACCCACAATCACGTTGGTTGCTGGAAGTATATTATGACGGGTGGTGCCCGTTATGCACAGGAATACGCAAGCGGCTGGAGCGCTGGGATTGGCTGCATGTGCTGCAATTTTACTCCATACGCGAGCCCGAGGTAACAGAACGGATATCGGTATCCGTCGATCACTTGATATCCAGCATGCATGTCCGGGAGACGGGCAGCGGACGCATTCGCTCTGGCGTTGAGGCGGTGCATGCTCTCTGTATGCGAGTGCCCATACTCATGCTTATTAGTCCGTTTGTTTGGATTAGTATGAAGCTGGGAGTAGGAGAAAAGTTGTATACATACATCGCTTCAAGGCGCACCATTGTTCCCGCCGGGCAATGTAATCATGACAGTTGTGATATTCCTTTAAATGGGGAGCTACCAGTTAAACACAAGTAGATTCTAACGTCCTTATGTGCAGCTAGTGGGCGTTTTTGTGTTTGTGTTGTAATTTGCAGCCATATATAACTGCAATTGTTCATTTTTCTCGATCATAAGAAAAAAAGGAAGTGGGGAGTGAGAGCGAGCGTGACGAACCAGCGTCATCAAGGTACACAACGAAAGGGCACCAAAACTCGAAAGATACGCGGGTGGTTTCTTTTTTTTCTGCTTGCAGATATTCTCATTTTCAGTGGTTTCGCTATCATCTACAGCGAGTCAAAAGGGTGGGAAAGGGATATAAAACATGCGGTTGCGGTTCAAACGATAACTGCAGATACGAGCGGCATAGTTGCTATAAAGGGGGCACTGAAATCAAGCGCCCCTGCTCGAGATGATGATTTGACAGACTCTTATGCGATTCTCGTGAAGGAAGATCGCAATTGGTCATGTAATTCTCGCAAATGCAGGTATGTGGCTGTTATGACGTCAACGATTGGTGATGTCAACGGACTGTCGGTAAACGGTATCTCGCTTCAACCTTCTGTATTCCGACTGACAGGTCTGGAAGTGCCGCTGCTAGAAGGTTCGCTTCGTGATTCAGACCAAACAGTGGAGAATGGTAACATACTCGTTGTGAGCCAGAAGGAAACGGCACGGAGCTATGCAGGCGTGCGAAATGGCGAGGAGGTTACCGTTATTGGTGAGGCAGTGGACGGGCAACTAAAGCCGATGGCTTTTCCTGAAGGTACTGATTCCGTCCTGTATGCAGGTCTGGCTCCATATGCGCCGAAGGACATGCCTGAACGGATTGAAAGCGGGTATGTTGTTGGATCGTCATTGGAGGCGATTATTGAACATGAGCTGAATATGCAGAACAGTGTTATTTGGACACTGCTTATCGTTGGCTTGCTACTGCTGCCTGTAACGCTATTGTTCGCTCCGTGGCCGAGGTCACGAAGAAGCAGAGCAGGATGAAACGAAACCATCTTGTACTTATTAAAAAATGATTTGAAGATGCTATTGTGAACGAAATCGAAGATGGGTCAAAATTAGGGGGCTGGTTCGTGGTTCCGTGCATCCAAGGGATATTGAAAGATAAGACTGCATTAGGGAAATAGCGGAATTCCAAGTGTAAAAGGTGCACAATATGAGTGAACTACATGGTGCACCTTTCAAATGTTACTTTTGGATAGTTTGATTTATTTTTCCACATAGGCGAGCAAACTGGGTCAGCTCATCCTCGCTTAGTGCAATCCGAATATCGTCCATGATGCTATGCCGGGATTCTGCTGCTTTTTTAAGAAAGTCCAGCCCCGCCACGGTGATATCATGATACATGTACCTTCTATCGCTTTTGTCTCGAGTCTGGGTAATCATCTTTTTCTCAATCAGCTTCTTTGTCAGCTTTGAGATCGCTGACAGCGATGCATGGAACGCATCGGCAAGCTCTCGAGTTGTCCTTGGGCCGCTGGTATTAAGCAGATCAAGTATATTGTATTGGGCGGACGTGATTCCTTCCACGTTAAATCGATTATGCTCGGCTGCCAGTTTGCATTGGAGCATCGTAAATTCGGTTTCGAAGTCATATAATTGTCTTTCTGACAAGGAGAACCTTCCTTTCTATGTGCATATCTTCTATGGTCATATCTATTGTCAGCCCCGATGATGCATTTATCTGCATCTTGTAGTCTCGTGGACATCATCAGACCCATCGGGAGAAGCGTTGAGCTTATAAGTATGCTCCAATAATCGACTCTTTGCAGGTGCGGAGCTCATCCGGAGTTCCAAATGCGATAACGGATCCTCCAGCCTGTCCACCTCCGTGTCCGAGCTCGATCACCCAATCAGCATTTGCGATAAGTTGGGTATGGTGCTCGATGAGCAGAACCGAGTCCCCTCGATCGACAAGGCGATTCAATACTGCCAGCAGCTTACTCGTATCTTGATTGTGCAATCCTACTGATGGTTCATCCAATATGTACAGCGTATGACCGCTTCTGGCATTGGACAGCTCAGCAGCCAGCTTGACACGTTGAGCCTCACCGCCGGAAAAAGTACTGGATGGCTGGCCCATCCGCAAATACCCTAAGCCAATGTCGCATAAGCAATTCAGCTTAGCTACGATTTTCAGATTATCGCGGAATAGTTCCCTCGCCTGCTCGATACTTAACTGAAGCACATCAGCGATAGAGTGTCCGCGCCATTGCACAGATAGTATTTTCTCATGATAACGTTTGCCTTGGCAAGTCGGGCAGGCAATGAAACGATCGGCCATGAAGTGCATTTGAACTTTAATGCTGCCTGTGCCTTTGCATGATTCACATCTTCCTCCGGCTACATTGAAGGAGAAATCTGAGGCTTTTAATCGTAAGCCTTGTCGAGATGCAAGCTCCTTGAACCATTCCCGAATATCGTCAAAAACTTTTGTATACGTCGCTGCATTGGAACGGGATATTTTGCCCATTACTTGCTGATCTACAACAACGAGATGCTGGATATGCTCATGTCCGCTTATTCGATCTGATTTAGTCGATGTTAAACGGCAAGATTGAATTCGCGGGAGCAGCTCTTCTAATACGAGAGTGGATTTACCTGAGCCCGATACGCCTGCTATGACGGTAAGGACTCCTAGAGGAATATCTACCGTAATATGCTGCAAATTGTTCGAATGCGCATCACGGATCGTTAATACGCGATGCCAACTGCGAGCAGTTGACCGGTTCGTCTCCAAAGAACCCCGCAAGCTTCGTGCCGTCATCGATTCTGGATTCAGCATCAACTCATTGACCTTGCCTTGGAACATCAAATTTCCCCCAAGCTCTCCAGCACCTGGCCCAATGTCTACGACATAGTCCGCTTGTCGGATCACATCAATATCATGTTCGATGACGATTACCGTATTGCCTAGATCAGTTAGCTTGCGTATCGAACGCATCAGCTTGTCGGTATCCTGCGGGTGCAATCCTGCCGTAGGTTCATCAAGTATACAGATCATGCCGCTCAAGCTCGAATTCAGCAAGGAGGACAGCCGCATACGTTGCGCTTCGCCGCCAGACAGGCTAGAAAAGCTTCGATCCAGTGTTAGATAATCCAGTCCCGTATTCATGAGACTTTGCGTACGTTCCAGCAATTCTATCCAGATAGGATGAGCCGCTTCGATGTATCGCTCAGGCAGAGTAGAAGGCAAGTCTTCCAGCCAATTTAGCAGTTGCGTTAGAGACATGGACATAAGATGGTGGATCGGCGTGTTGTGCACCAGGACGTGAAGACTGGCGGGATTCAACCGCGATCCGTGACATGATCCGCATGGAACCGTTCGTAGGAAGCGTGTGAATTCCTGCTGTGATTCTTCGTCATCGTCACCCTCGTAATAGCGGCGCAGCAGGCTGTTCACGGCACCCTCATATTTACCCTGCTTCATATTGGATGGGGCAGGGGCGTCAGGGCGAAGTTCGCGAATGTGTTGGTCGTCCGTTCCGTACAGCAGCATGTGACGCACGATGTCCGGCAATTCGCCGATCGGCCGCTGAAGATCCTCTTCGAGCAAGGGAAGACGATAATATTTGGCTGCACGCAGGAGAAGCGGGGCAAAGTGCCACAGGAAGCCCTTTTTCCATACTTGAATGCCGCCATCTTGAATCGACAAGTCGGGACGTACAATTGCATCGAGAATGGGCTCTACTTGTTCGCCAAGACCGGTACACGTTGGGCACGCACCCAACTGCGAATTAAAGGAGAAGTGCGCCATCGTTATATTTTCTACTGGTTGTCCGCAGGAAGGGCAAGCATATTGTTCTTGATGCATGTGATTCTCTTCGGACATGCGAACAGGGGATGTTCGTATATCTGCATAGTTGAATATCGTATGGCAGTGCGGGCAAGCTCGTTCACCAATAGCGGTGTATAGAAGGCGAAGGTATGTATAAATTTCACTATACGTTCCGACAGTGGAGCGTCGGCTGAAGTTGTGATGATGTTGACTAACGCTGATGATTGGTGACAAGCCATAGATGTTGTCATAATCCGGACGCTGTACATCGTCCGCGGCATGTCCGGAAGCACTGACAAACTTGCGTTCCCCTTCTTGGACGAGGATGTTGAACAAAAGGGTGGATTTACCTGAGCCGGATACGCCCGATACAACAGACAATTGATTCCGTGGAAAGCGAACCGTGACATCCTTCAAGTTATGTTCCCGGGCTCCTTGGATGACGATCCAATCGGGTGATGATGCAGTCATGTTGATTTCACTCCTTAATAAATGGAATCAGGAAATAGTTGAATTGGGAAACTATTGTGTGCAGAAACTACTATAGTCCTGTTCGAACCCAATGTCAAATAGCGGCAACGGCAGGATATGAGATGAAGTTGCTGTGCCGATAGATCGTATATGAGAGGGGAAGAAAAAAGAAGAAGCCTGCTCGGCTGCATAAGCGAGCAAGCTCTGACCTTGATTGATCTTCATTTATTGCCTTACGGAATACGGAGCAGATTGATAGTAAAAGTTTGGATTCACGATCGAATTATCGTAGCTTTGGTGAAAAATAGGCGTTGACGCAGGCGACATCGGCGGAATCAACCAAGTCCAGTCACCCGTATAAGCCCGTTCGCAGCTCAGTTCCTGCTCCTGGAACCTGACGAATTGCTGCGCGGCAGTATGATGGTCTACGATGCTTACTCCCGCTTCTTTGAAGGAGTGAAGTACCGCTGCATTGAGCTCAACAAGTGCCCTGTCTTTCCATAGAGTTGTATTGGAAGCAGTAGAGAGTCCCATGTGCTCCGCAATCACGGGAAGCAGATTATATCGTGCTTCGTCGGCCAGATTGCGTGCGCCGATCTCAGTGCCCATGTACCAGCCGTTAAATGGCGCCGCAGGATAAGATATGCCGCCGATATCGAGACGCATGTCCGAGATAATCGGGACGGCGTACCAACGCAGCTGCAGCTCGGCGAACCAATCGAACTCCGAATGGACAAGAGGAACCTCCATTATGCAAGCTCGCGGGATATCGAAGAGCTGCGGCGGATTTGCTCCTGTCTGGATGATGAGCGGCAGTACGTCGAAGGGCGTTCTCTTTCCTTGCCACCCAAGCGATTGGCATATCTGAGTAAACGTAAGCGAGTGCGGATCCCCAATCATCCCTTGCTCCGTTTCATAGCCGGCATAGCGGATGAGCTGGTGATTCCATATGCGAACATGATGGGTTCCGTCTGGATGCGCCGGCGCGAAGATTGTGATGGTGGGACGTATTCGCCCTTCATTCGTCGCCGACTCGATATGATGGATGAGCGCATCAGCTACCTGCTTCCCTTCCGTTAAATGCCGCGCGTCAACCACGTGCAAGGATGACCAGAACAGGCGTCCAATACAGCGGTTACTGTTGCGCCAAGCCATCTTAGCTCCATGTGATAGCTCCTCTGCCGTATGCGAGTAAGTGCCCGTATGCAGAATGTCGGACTCTATCCGTGATAGGCGCTCATTAATGTCTGCAGGAGATTTACCGAGCTCTTGGTAGCATTGCCTAATAAATTTCGCAGCTTCTTCGAGAAGCCCTTGCTTCGCTTGTACATTCATCTTCCGATGTCCTTCCTTGCGGCTCTTGCCGTTATGTATCGGATTAACTATATCAGATTCCGGCGGATTGGTATGCATCGTTTAGGACGATGTCGATGAGATGTAACAATTTCGCCTGTTTCGGGTACGAAAAAAATCATGCTCCGATCATGAATGGTGACACACAAGCTGTCACCATTCGCGTGATATAATCAAAACAATACAGTTAAAATAATCCAGATAAGGTGAATCTCTTGAGAAAAATTGATCGATTAACCGCTATCATTATCGCCCTTCAGCAGCGTCCCGAAACGTCTCAGTCGCTTGCGGAAAAGTTTGAGGTATCCCGCCGCACCATAATCCGCGACATGCAGGCATTAGGAGAAATGGGTGTACCGTTGTATGCGACTGCGGGTTCAACCGGCGGCTATCGGTTGATGGAGGGGTACACGTTACAGCCGCTTCAATTAACGACAACAGAGGCATTAACGGTGCTCTTTGCCCTGCAAGGGATGACTCAGCTTCCCGACTCGCCTTTCAATCAAGAGCGCTGGACTGTAATGGACAAGCTGAAGCAGATTGTGTCCAGTGAGGTGCTGACAGAAGTGGAACCGATATTGGAGAGAATCGAGCTGTCGGTTCCAGCGAGGAATTATCGTGCTCCTCAATTAAAGCAGCTACTGGAGCATATTGCACAGCCGAAGCCAGTGTGGCTTCATGTGTACTATCGATCGCAGAAGCATGAGCGCTGGTTATATTTGCAGCCGAATCGCATTTATTCTGCGCACGGCTTCTGGTACTGTGACGCGTACTCCCCAACGCATGGAGAGGATCGAGCATTTCGAGTAGACCGGATGTCGCAGATAGCGGTTGTGGATGATGAGGTGTTCAGGGAACTGGAAGGTCAAAGTATTTCCAATAAGCAGACTATCTCCGATGGGGAGAAGGATACAGGCTCTATAAGGGTAAGGGCGAAACTAACATATCGCGGCATGCTGCTTGCGGAGCAGGATGAGCATATCGGGGAGTATGTCCATGATATAGGCGAAGATATGGGGGAGGTTGATTTTAGCTGTCCCCGATCTGAATGGGAGTGGGCTCAGCGTTTCTTTTATGGACTGGGACTGGATGCAGAGGTGCTGGAGCCTGACGAATTGCGCGCAGCCATTCATCAGCATGCAAGTCAGGTCAGCGAACGGTATGCCCGTACCATATAATACGAAATGGTATAACGGGTGAACGGATGTTGTTGATGCGTGTTGAGCATGTATAAGAAGGGAAGGAATAGAGTATGAATGCGAACCAGATTCAAAGTTATGAAGAGGCAGTTGAACTTATTCGCCATGTAGGCATATTGCCGCTGGCCAACCTCGCGCCGAATCATCCCTCGCTAGTCAGTGTGACGGAGAAGAAGCAATGGCACAGTGATACGGAGGCAGATCCGTGGCGCTGGCGAGTTCGATTTCCTGGGGATGGTGTTGCCGCTTATGGAAAGTTTTTCAAAAAGAAAGGAGTATTCATATCCATTGATTTAGTGCCACTTGTCAGGAACGCGATTGTTGGGAGCCTACGTACGGTGAGGGAGCGATATGAGGCGGGATTAATGTCGCCCGAAGCGAAGCTATTGTACGCCATCATCGCCGAACATCCAGGGATTGATACTAGGGTGCTCCGGATGAAGGCAGATATGAAATCTCCAGACCAGAAAAAGGTATTCGATAACGCGTTGAACGAGCTGCAGGGCAAAATGGACATCGTCATTTCAGGAGTGACGGAACGACGCAATGATGCAGGCGAAGTTAACGGCTGGAATAGCACGTCATATGAAACGATCGATCATTGGATGGAGCAATTAGGAATCGAAGCATTAACGATAAATGCTCATGAGGCGAGGCAGCAGCTTCAGGAAAGGCTTGCTAGTTCGGTGACTTCCGACGCGCTTGCGTACTTCACTAAGTTATTGCAGCCATGAATATTAACGTAATTAAATAAAGCGTTTCGTCCATCAGCGAAACCTTGAACGGCAATTCGTGTGAAAGAAAGAGGTCAATAAAGACCGGAAAATGAAATATATTAATCACATTAAATATAAATGGAGTTGATAAAATGTTGGATGTTGATAGTTTCATTCGTGCGCAGCGATTTGTTCACAAGAATGCGAGACTTTTGGATCGAAGACGGTTTGAATATCATTTTAACAAGGGGAGTAAGGAGGCGGTAATCCTTGCACTCAAGGGCTTCCAAAATGAAGATGGCGGATTCGGTCAAGCCTTAGAGCCAGATATTCGTTGTCCGCACAGCCAGCCTGTACCCACTGAAATGGCACTTTCGATCATGGGTGAAATCGATGAATATGATGCTGATATTTTAGCAGGAATAGGCCGATATTTGGAATCGATTTCGGTAACAAGTACGGGAGGATTCCCTTTAATTCTGATGTCGGCGAACGATTATCCCCATGCGCCATGGTGGACTGTATCCGATGACGGTTGCGCTTCCGTGAACCCCACGGGACATATTCTCGGCTATCTGATGAAGCAGCAGGCAGCTCCCGAAATTATGCAAAAAGGCTGGTTTAAGCAAGCTGAGCAGTTTATGTGGAGTCAACTGAAGACGGCAGAATGCGCTGACTATCACAGCAATATTCAGTATATTTCCTTTTTGGCAGCTCATCCGGATAGGGAAAGAGCGGGGGAGGCTTTACAGAAGGTTAACGATTGGCTGCGGCAGCCCGGCGTTATTGAACGTAATACGAAGGCAGAGGGGTATGTACATAAAGTGCTGGATTGGGCACCTATGCGCGAGAGCTATTGCGCTCAATTTATCGCAGATAACGAAATTGAAGAACATTTGATGGCATTAGTTGGTGAACAGCAGGAAGATGGAGGTTGGCCGATCAGCTGGCCTGCCGTGAGTACCGCTGGCGAGATGGAGTGGCGAGGGAGCGTGACCGTAAATCGGCTGTTGACGTTACGGTCATATGGTTGGTTGAACACGTGAATTGTAGTGGAAGGAAAGAACCTTACTGGATTAACGGTAAGGTTCTTTGCATGTTTGGAAAAAAATGTTGTGCAATCTATAATTATTCCCCTAAATTTAGAGCATATCTATTCATTTTTGTCGAAATATGACGATATATAGCTCGTTGGCATACTTTGTTCGGTCAGCTAATACGTAAGTGGTGCATATGAATTTGTATTCGTAATACGAATGACTCCCGTATGTAACCTGCGTACCAGTCAAAAGGGGGCTTATTTGGATGAAGCACAAAAGTTTAGTCATGAAGTCAGTCATCGGGATGACAATTTTGCTTGCTCTCATGTGCGTTGTATTTACGACGACTTCTTATTGGATGGAGCGGGGAATTTATAATGATGAGATGTTATCCCTTCACACTACGCTGACAAGGCAAATTGAAATTGAAAACGATGGTATTGCGAGCGCTGCAGGCAAGCTGAAGTCAATGGGAGCATCGCAATATTCCAATGACGAAAACATTGAGTGGATACGTGACAATTTGAACGTAATGGTTCGGGACAATTTTATTAACTATGTCTATTTGCTGTTTCCGGAAGTAACGGAAAAAGACGGGAAATCGTACATGAAGGTGCTGCAGGGAAGCCATGATTTTGAACAATTAGGCAACAAGCCTGGCAGCGATTATGAATTGAAGCCGGCCCTGTTTGAAGCGGTACGTACCATGGAGAAATCCGGAATCGGGTTCAGTGATGCGTATGAAGATCTTGGCGGAGAATGGATCACGGTCGTTAAGCCGATTCACAACGATAAAGGTGAGACGGTGGCCGTTTTTGCAGTAGATTTCAATAACAATAAGGTTAAGGCCGATCTGAATGGGATGCTGTGGAAAGCGATAGGCATCGGCACAGGGGTAGGAGCAGTGTTCATCATCATTATTGCCTTTTTGATCCGCCGATTAATAAGTCCGCTCAAGCAACTGTCGAAATTGTCGAAGCAAGTGGCAGGCGGGGATTTGACCGTGTCTATTCCCGTTCATTCCAAGGATGAGATTGGAGTGCTGGCAGACAGCTTCAATGTCATGATCGCTCAAATTAAGCACTTAATAACGAATGCGAAGACAACTGCTAATCATGTTGCCGAATCTTCTCATCATTTGACCATGATCGCGGAGCAAACAGCGCAGTCAAGCTATGAAATATCCGGATCGATCCAGGAAGTGGCTACCGGTTCCGAAACGCAGATGCAAGGTGCGGAAGAAAGTAAAGCGGCCATGGAAGAGATTGCAATTGGCATACAGCGAATAGCGGAATCCTCCTCGACTGTATCTGAACTTAGTCATGACGCTGCAGTATCGGTCGATCAAGGTAATCAGGTTGTACAGTTGACTATGCAGCAGATGGATCAGATTCGCAGCTCGGTTAACCGTTCCGTAGCCATTACGCAATCATTGGCGGATCAATCGGAGAAGATTGAGCATATCGTGAGCATTATCGGCAATGTAGCCGTGCAGACGAATTTGCTGGCGCTTAATGCTTCAATTGAAGCGGCGCGGGCAGGAGAGCATGGACGCGGCTTCGGGGTTGTGGCACAGGAGGTGCGCAAGCTGGCGGAGCAGACAAAGGTCTCCACGGAACAGATTGGCGAACTGCTGAACTCCGTTGTCATGCATACGAAGGAACTCGCTGAAGCGATGGGAGAAAGCGCGGAACAGGCAGAGCAAGGAACGCTTGTCGTTCAAGAGGCTGGTGCGCATTTCCAAGAAATCTGGAAGGCTGTGCAGCATGTCACGGAACAGATTCAAGAAGTATCCGCAGCAGCGGAGGAAATGTCGGCCGGCACTGAAGAGGTAGCTGCCACGCTTGATAACTTGGCTTCAATTGCTAAGGAATCATCGGGGAACACGCAAAGTGTAGCCGCTGCGTCCGAGGAACAATTGGCTATCGTAGAGGAAATATCAGATACAGCCACTCTATTGAATGGGAAAATGAAGGACTTACAAGCAGAAATGCTCAAGTTCACGATATAATACGACGAGAAGAATTCCTGAACCCCTGCACTCCTAAGGAGCAGGGGTTCTTTTTGTTATAAGCTTTCACAAGCGAGATGGGTGGGCATTTCAACAGCGTGCACAAGGGGGAAAGAAGTGAATAAAATCGGCGTAAAAAATAAAACGATGTAAAATATATTTGACATTATTTCGTAGTTGCTTATAATAAATAATGTAAAATGTTTTTTACATTTGAGAGGGTAGGTCTCGTTATGAAAAACAAGATTACAGAGCTGCGGAAGCGTATGGGCTTGTCACAACAAGAGCTGGCGCTGCGGTGTGAAGTGACCCGGCAGACGATTAATGCGATCGAAAATGACAAATACGATCCAACATTAGCACTTGCCTTCAAGCTGTCACGCACATTAGGGGTCACGGTCGACATGCTGTTCACTTACGAGGAGGAACTGAAATGAGAAAACAAGATGAAATGGAACGCTATCATAATGACAAATCAGCAAAAAATGGCTACGTGTTCTATACGATAGCCTTGCTCGTATGGGCGCTGTACGATCTCATGAACAAGGGGAACAGCGGGTTGCAGTTTACGATTCTGTTAATTGGGAATGCGATATTTTTGTGGACAAGAGTTTATTTTAAACGAAGAACAATGTAGTGCTTGCAACTAGGACTTATATTTGGGTACATCATTCTAGTGAATTTTATATACATAATAATTATTATGTTAACTTAATTGTTTTTTTAACTAGGTTTGAACGAAAATGAATCCTCAACCGTATTATGGTCAACTTATCATTAAGAGATACTGTCAGTATAAGGTGCGGTTGAGGAGGGGCTAATCGATGATTATTGTAACAACAGAACATGTGCCAGATTATGAGGTGAAGGAAGTTCTCGGAACGGTATTTGGCTTGACCGTTCGGGCGAGAGGATTGGGGAAGGACATTGCGGCTGGATTGAAGGGCCTTGTAGGCGGCGAGATTAAGCAGTACACCGAGATGCTGGAGGATGCGCGTAGGCAAGCGATAGATCGCTTAGTTGCGAATGCGCAAGCTATGGGAGCAGATGCAATCATAATGATGCGCTTCGACTCTGGAGAGGTCGGCCGCAATATGAGTGAGATTGTCGCCTATGGCACGGCAGTTACGATTCGCCCCAAGCGTGATGTGAAATGACAACGTTCTTAATCGTTTATTTTTCCATACAGATTGCCTTTTTCATCGTCATACTCATTGTATCTGCTTTTCGAGATCGCAGGCATGAGGCTAATGCGGAGGACAAGGTGCCGGAAGGATATATCGAGACATCGGAAATTAGCGTGGATCCATCAACGGGGAGGAAGGTAACTGTGTATTACAATCCCAGCACGGGACAGCGGTGGTATCATTCGGAGAAAATTACAAAATGATCGTCCTTCTTCTGCAATGATTAAACAATGCTTCATCTACGATTTTGTAAATGACAAGTTCATATGTAACGATGTAACCGAAGCTGATTGGAGGCTTACAGGAAGTTCGTCTTCCTGTAAGTCTCTTGATTAAAGGCTTCGGCTTTTTGTCTTTATGGATATAAATGGCGGGTGCAAAGGATTGCTTCCGTGGGCCTACATAATTAGACAAAAGAAAACTTTTGTCGCTATATACACGAGTGTTGAAATCTTTTAAACTTAAGTTGTTAAAAATTGTGAAATTATATTTCATCCATCTAGAGCTGTCTGATGATATTCTCATTTCTTAATCAAGAAGGAGGGAATTAACGTTGCATCATGCAAGGAAACGGGCTCGCATTATGCTCATGGTAATGCTGTCGGTCATGTTTATGTTCAGCACAATTGTAAACGCTTACGCGATAAATTCCTCAGAAGCGTCACCGACACCATCTTCTGAAGCGGCCGATGAACAGGCTATGTTGCCTAATCTTGAAAGCGCTGCTTCCTCCCTGTTAATTGATGACTTCGAGCAGCTTCAACAATTAACGGCATCATCCGCTCGAGCAGTGCCGGGCTCTGTTAAGGCAATCTTAACCTCTAGGCCGGATGCTGTGCAGCATGATGAGCATGCCGTCAAGCTCACCTATGATTTCACTGATACATCAGGAACATCCGCAGCCTATCTGAATTTCTTAAATGCTTCTGGTGGAGCAGGTCGGGAATTAATCGGCTATCCTTCTACAATCGGTGTTTGGGTATATGGAGATGGAAATAAACATTGGCTGCGAGCTCAATTGCAGGACGGAACAGGAGCAAGGCCTACAATAGACTTTACAACCAGCAACGGGCTGAGTTGGGAGGGATGGAGGTATGTTACGGCAAACATGCCTACGAATCTAGTCCAGCCTATTAAACTGAACCAGTTGTATGTGGTAGAAACGAATGATCGGAACAAAAATAGCGGAGCTATTTCTTTCGATAGTTTGCGGGCTTTCTATGGAGCGACTACTGTCTATGAAGTTACTGTTGCCGGTTTACCGCCCTTGCACACGGGGGAAACCAAGCGGGTTCAGGTATTGGCAACATATGCTGGAGCAGCAGAGCAAGCAGATGTAACCAAGGATGCAGTACTTGTAAGCAGTGATGTTTCGATTGTACGAGTGAATGCTGATCATACCATAACAGGAGTAGGTGAAGGACGTGCAAAGTTAACCATTCAATATTTGCAGGCTCCAGACTCGGTATATGAAGTTGCTGTCACCAGCAGCGCACCAGCCATGCAGCAATTGAGCCTGTATGGAAATCCGCTCATGGAGATCGGTCAACGTGTAAAAACCAATGCATTTGCGCGCTACGAAAGTACACCGAAGCCTGTTGCTATGCTTGATGGAATCACATATTACAGCAGCAATCCGAAGGTGGCTTCCATTGATGCAGCTGGCATGGTCACTGCCTTGGAGAGTGGTACGAGCGTGATGAAGGCGGTATATGGCGAGCTGACTTCCTCTTATGAGCTAACGGTTGTTGCGGCGCAGCCGAAGCTGGAGAAAATTGAACTGTCTGGACTTCGCGCAATGACTATTGGCGAGTCCTTGCAAGGGAAAGTGACAGCTTACTACTCAAATGGCACATCGCAAGAGGTGACAAGCAGTGTGATGTTCAAGACAAGTCAGCCGAAGACAGCGACGGTAGATGCAACTGGTGTCATAGCTGCGCTTCAAGTTGGAATTAGCTCCATTTCAGCTACTTACGGAGGAAAGACAGCGGATTTCACGCTTGTCGTTAATAAGAATTCATCACCTCCCAAGCGCCAATTGCGAGCGGCTTGGATTGCTTCAGTCGTCAATATCGACTGGCCGCGAGAGGGTGTTGTAACGGAGAAAGAACAGAAGCGTGATTTTATTCAGCTGTTAAATGAACTGGAAGCGGCAGGAATGAATGCGGTTGTGATGCAAATCAAGCCGACTGCTGATGCATTCTACCCTTCGAAGTACGCGCCATGGTCAGAATGGCTGACTGGCGTACAGGGTAAGGATCCGGGATACAATCCGCTTCAGTTCATGATTGAGGAAGCACATAAGCGCAATATGGAATTCCACGCTTGGTTCAATCCCTATCGTGTCAGCATGCAGTCAGACGTTACAAAATTGGTTGCCGATCATCCTGCGAGACTGCATCCTGATTGGGTTATCACCTACGGAGGGAAGCTTTATTTCAATCCAGGCGTGCCTGAGGCGAAGCGCTTTGTCATAGATAGCGTTATGGAGGTTGTCAACAATTATGATATCGATGCGGTTCACTTCGATGATTACTTCTATCCGTACAAGGTAGATGGGGTAGACTTTCCGGATCGGGAGACTTATCAGAACTATGGGGCTGGGTTTCCCGACATTACGGATTGGAGACGCAACAATGTGAATGCCTTCATTGAGGAATTGTCGAAGGAAATGAAGCAAGTGAAGCCTTACATGAAGTTCGGCATTAGCCCATTTGGAGTATGGCGCAATAAAGCGACAGATCCGACTGGATCGGACACGACAGCTGGTGTAGAGAACTATGATGACCTTTATGCAGATACCCGCTTATGGATTCAAAAGGGCTGGATTGATTATATTACTCCGCAAATTTATTGGTATTTTGGCTTTACTCCAGCGGCTTTTGAGAAGCTTGTGGACTGGTGGGTGAAGGAAACTGAAGGTACGCACACTCAGCTCTATATTGGTCATGCCGATTATAAGGTAAACGATCCCAATACGCCAGCATGGCTCAATCCAGATGAGCTTCCTAATCAACTGAAGTACCTGCTTAATTTCGACGTGGTGAAGGGCAGCATGCATTTTAGCACGACGGATATCCTTAACAATCCCCTTGGTTTGAAGGATCGGCTAAGTGGAGAGAGCTATCGCTTTAAGGCGCTTGTTCCCGAGATGCCATGGCTGCCAGCCAATACCCCGCCTGTACCCAAGCTTACGGCTGCGCATGTAACAGGTCAGGGTGTGCACCTGTCCTGGGAGGATGCAAAGAACAGCTCAGCAGCTTATTACGTGATATATCGGGCCGAAGGCAATACAGCAATTGACATTAACGATCCGAAGAACATATTGACAACGATTCGGAAAATAAATGGGATGTATCAGTTTTACCTAGACACGACAAGCAATCCTGGAAAGCAGTATTCGTATGCGGTAACCGCTGCTGATCGGCTCCACAACGAAAGTAACATAAGTCAATCTAAAACGATATGGAATCAAACGCTTGTGTCAATCGAAATAAAGGCTGATGCGAGAATGGTTGTTGGACAGCAGCAGCAAATAAAAGTATATGGCATTGCGAAGAACGGTGATCGGTTCGAGATGACCAGCGATCTCCGATTTACCAGCAGTTCATCTTCGATAATGTCTGTTGGGGAGGATGGCCGGGTAAATGCAAAACAACCCGGTACTGCGACCATAACTGTTAAATACGGAAGATTTTTGCAGGGAACGCTGCAAATCCACGTGTTAATGAAATGAAGCAGTGAGCTTCCTATTTGTTGATCCCACCCTATAAAACAGCGCATGCAAACGCCAAAGCCAGCATTCAAACCGAATGCTGGCTTTTCTTATACGCGATGGCAACATATCCGTCATTATTGCGATATTTGATTTATTTCTGAAAATAATGAAAATTTTCGAAAAATGAGTTTCGCATTAGATGAATTAGGGTAAAGATACACATGTCCTGCTACACTCATCGCAGGACATCACTCTGGTGAAGTGAAAGGATTGCTATAAGGAGGCAGTTTCATCATGAACGCACAAGGCAAAACTTATCAACTGAAAGCAGAGAGAAGAACGGACTTTACTCGCTCTTCCCTTCGTGAATTACGTCAGAAAGGTCGGATTCCGGGTGTTGTGTACGGTGCAGATATGGAAAGTACAGCACTTCATGTCGATTCAAGGGAGTTCGCTAAGCTCGCCCGTGTTGGACGCACAGAGGTGTTCCATCTGCAGATTGAGGGTATGAAGCCTGTACAAGCTTTAATCAAGGACGTTGTCAAAGGCGACGGTGCTTATGCGCATATTGACTTCCAACAGGTATCGGCCAATCATCCGATTCGCATTCATGTGCCAATTGAGTATGTGGGCACACCTGTAGGTGTGAAAAAAGGCGGTATTTTGCAAACACAAGAAACGAATCTGGAGATTGAGGGGCTGCCTGCACATCTTCCTTCCGTTATTCAAGTCGATATCTCTACTTTGAGGATAGGCGGCAAATTATTGGTAGAAGATGTTCAAGTTCCAGAACATATACATCTCATATCCCATAAGAACGAACTGTTGGTATCCATTGTTACGCAGCGAGGAATGGAAGAAGCGGAGGGTGAGGAAGAGTCGCTAGCGGAGGCGCCAGCAGCAATTGAGGCATAGCGAAATAATAAGTAATATAATTAATAATATATAGCGTTAAGAGTCTGCTGAGGTGCGCATTAAGCACAGGCAGGCTCTTTTTAATTATTAATAACTGTTATTTCGATTCACATGAATCATGTCTCATCGACTCATACTAACAAGTAGTGATGGGGGTGATGGATTGCGGAATATATATGTGATAAGCATTTTGGTGTTGAGTCTGACCTTGTACAGTGGTTGCATGATACAGGGAAATGAGCGAACCATGCTGCATATTGAGACAAAGCCTGCTGCTCACTTATCCTATACGGTTCATGCAGGGGATACCGTTGAGCTGCACCTGCAAACCTTGCGTTCATTCAATCACGCAGTATGGAAGATGCAGCAAATGCCGACACAGCTTGTTCATAAGTTGTCAGAAAATGAGGTTAGAAGTAATGGGGTGCTTGTGAACAAATTCAATAAGCTCCCTAATGATTACCGTCCTAGTGATCTTGTTTATCCGAATGCTCCATTTATTTTTGATGAGCAGGTGGATAAGCGTAAATTGCGTAAAGAAGCGGCCCGTGCTTTGGAACAACTTATTGCCGGCGCTAGACAAGACGGCATTTATTTAGCTGGCGTATCTGCTTACCGCTCTCAAGCTGCTCAAACGGAAATATACCAGAACAATGTTCGGCGTTATGGCAAGAAAATGGCTGAATTGTACTGCGCAGAACCTGGACATAGTGAGCATAAGACAGGGCTGGCTGTTGATCTGACTCGCAGTGACGGGAAATGTGCGGTTGAAGCTTGCTTCGCAGTGACGAAGGAAGCGAAATGGCTGAAGGATCATGCCTATGAATATGGATATATTGTGCGATATCCCAAAGGCAAAGAACACATTACAGGGTATCAATATGAGCCTTGGCACATTCGGTATGTTGGGAAAAATCTATCTTGGCTTTTGACCGAACGTGACATCACCTTGGAAGAATATTATCAATCGTCCTATCTATATTGGAATGAGCTTGGGAAATAGACAAGAGAAGTAAAAAATAATAAACCACCCAAGCGATGCTTGGGTGGTTGCCTGGATTCGATTATTAGAACAAGAATGAGCGGCTTACGATTACAAGCAAAATGAAAAGTACCAAGATAACACCTGTGCTTGTGAAGCCACCGCAAAATCCGCCAACACCACAGTTTCTTACATCAGACATGTTCTTAACCCCTTTCGCTGGAGAATGATGTATTACCGTATAATTGTATGTAGGAAACTGCGGGGGTGATTGGACGTTTGACGGATTTCAGCGCGTCATTCATATGAAAAAGCCATGCAATTGTTGCATGGCTTGTACGTTCTGCTAGGTTTAGAAGCCTTTATATTGCGGCTCTTCCGCTTCCAACTGCTGAACGCGGCTTTCCACTTGATCCAAGATCTGCTGCGTTTGTTGCGCTGCATTGGTATATAATTGCTTGGCTTCTTGGTTTTGAGTAGCTAGTGCGAATGACTCTAAATCAGCCTGTACACCCTTTAATGAAGCTAAGCATGTTTTTACTTGTGATCCTACTGTCATGCTGCAACACCTCCCTTCCTCGTTCGATCTACAGAGCATAATTTGTCCCGAATACGGCTGTACCATACCTCCCAGGAGCAAATAAAACCACTTTCATAAAAACAGGAGCACCTACAAATAATGACGTAGTGGAACAAATGGAACTTTTCTTCTCAAGGAGGATGTATTATGCCACAATGGCTGGAAATCACACTTCGGACTTTGGTTGCGGTTGTTGCCTTGTTCTTGCTTACGAAGATGCTCGGTAAGCGTCAGGTAACGCAATTATCCGTATTTGAATACATAACCGGCATCACGATCGGAAGCCTAGCAGCCTATGTCTCTTTGGATTTGGAGAGCAATTGGTATTTAGGGCTTGTGTCGCTTGGGGTGTGGGTTGCTGTATCATTCGGAATCGAAATATTGCAATTAAAAAGTAAAACGATGCGAGATTGGATTGATGGCAAGTCAACAGTCCTTATCAAGAACGGAAAAATTTTAGAGGATAATTTAAAAAAGGAACGTCTAACCACTGATGAATTGCTGCTGCTTCTTCGCAAAAAGGATGTATTTAAAGTCGCTGATGTGGAATTTGCCATGATGGAATCAAGCGGCGATGTTAGTGTGCTGTTAAAAAATGAGAATATGCCCTTTACCCCGAAGCATTTGGGCATCAAGGTTGCACCTGAATACGAGCCGCAAGCAGTCATTATGGACGGTCAGGTTTTGGAAAAACCACTGGCCACCATTGGACGTGATAAAAAATGGCTGAGCGAACAGTTAACCGCACTGGGGGTGAAGGCCGTTCAGGATGTATATTTAGCTCAAGTAGACAGCTTCGGAGAATTATATGTTGATCTCCTCAATGACCAAATTAAAATCACGGTTCCGCAGAAGCGAGCGAATACGCTGGCAACGATGAAAAAATGCGAAGCTGATCTGGAACTGTTCTGCCTGGCAACAGAAGATGAAAAGGCTAAGCAAATGTATTGGCAATGTTCTCGTACGATGAAGCACATTATTGAAAAGGTACGACCATTACTCATTCAATAATTGCAAAGGAATGGGATGAAGCGAGGTGGCTTTATGCTAATAGGCAAGCAATCTTGGAAATTTGAGCGAGCTCCATATATTATCGGCACGTCAGCTATTGTTGGCCCTGAGGAAGGGCAGGGGCCGCTGGCGGCTGATTATGATTTGATTCATGAGCAGCTTGATTTGTATGAGAAGAGCTGGGAAAAGGCCGAGCGCAAGCTTCTTGAACAAGCGACGAGTCTCGCCATTACGAAGGCAAATGTAAATACAAGCCATATCGAGTACTTCATCGGCGGAGACTTAATGAATCAGATAACAAGCAACAGCTTCGCTGCACGTACTTTGTCAGTTCCTTATATTGGTGTATTTGGCGCGTGCTCGACTTCCATGGAATCGTTGGCGTTAGCGGCGATGATTATCGATTCTGGCAATGCCAATTATGCGCTGGCAGGCACGTGCAGTCATAACTGTACAGCAGAGAAGCAGTTTCGTTACCCTACGGAATATGGTTCACAGAAGCCGCCAACGGCTCAGTTTACTGTGACCGGAGCAGGGGCAGCCGTTCTGTGCAGCCGAGGTAGCGGGCCAAGGGTTACTACCGCTACGATAGGCAAGGTCATTGATCTAGGGGTTACGGATCCATTCAATATGGGGGCGGCAATGGCTCCCGCAGCTGTAGATACACTGCGGGCACATTTCAGAGACACCGGGCGGGAGGCAAAAGATTACGATCTTATCGTAACTGGGGATTTGGCTGCAGTCGGTCATCCAATCGCGTCAGACTTGTTGAAACAGTCTGGAGTATCAATGGAGGGTACAGTATTCGACGATTGCGGACTCATGGTATTTGACCGCAACAAGCAAGCTGTTCAAGCTGGAGGCAGTGGCTGCGGCTGCTCAGCTGTTGTCACTTATGGGCATTTGATGAAGCGAATGATTCGAGGGCAACTAAAACGCTTGTTAGTCGTGGCTACAGGCTCATTGCTGTCTCCACTTTCGTACCAGCAAGGGGAGAGCATTCCATGTATTGCCCATGCGGTGTCCATCGAGATGGAATCGTAAAAAACGAAAAATTATCATCTTACAATTAATGTATATAATGGATCCTGATTATCAGGGTCCCTTTTTATGTCATAATGTATTTTGTTTTCAGACATGTGGTTAATTATTCATAATGTCTACTATGGAAATATCAATTTGAGTAAAAATCCTCTCCACGACTACTCCTGTAAGAAAATATAAGAAACTACTTTACAAAACTATGAAGATAAAGTAGTATAGTGAGAAATATTGAGGTGCCTATTTATGGTAGACGGTTTTATGTGCAAAGAATTTAATGGAAAACGAACGAAATTCTCGTATTTTTTTCCGCTGCTGCCATGTTTAAAATAGTGCATAAAAAAACATCACATCATTGGATTTATTCCAGATTTAGGGGGCGAAAGTATGAAGAAGAAGTGGAGTTTGTTCCTGAGTACGCTTCTTGTTGTATCGATCGCGTTGTCCGCGTGCGGCAGCGACAAGGCGAAGGAATCAGAGAAGAATGCACAATCAAATGAGCAGGGTTCTGGCCAAGAAGAGAAAAAGGACGATGCTGCTGGGGAAGGCGAAATTGTTTCTGAGGGTGTAATAAAAGCAACAGATCCTTCTAAATCTCCAGAATTGGCAAACAACCGTAAAGATATGGCTATTATCGGTATGACAGCTCCAAAAGGTATTTTCAACCCGATTTATTCGGAGACAGCCTATGATACTTATGTAATGCGCGCTTTATTCAAGGGCATGCTGGAGTATGATAAAGATGGTACATTGAAGAAAGCATTGGCGGAAGACTATCAAGTGTCTCCTGACAATCTTAAATATACGTTCAAGCTGAAGAAAGGCTTGAAATTTAGCGACGGCACGGATCTTACTGCAGAAGACGTAGCGTTTACATTTACTGCACTGCATGACAAATCCTACGATGGTCCGTCTGATATCGTCAAGGACGCACATATCAAGGGTGGACAAGAATACCGCGAAGGTAAAGTATCTTCCATCGAAGGAATCAAGGTTATCGATCCATTAACGATCGAATTCACGACAACAGAAGTTAGTGCGACAGCACTTGCTGCTATCGGTGGTTTGGAAATCATGCCTAAGGCATACTACGGCAAAGATTACAAACAAGGCAACCTCGGTTATATGCATGACTTGTTCACGAAGCCAATCGGAGCTGGCCCATACAAGCTGGATAAGTTCGTAGCAGGACAAGAAGCGCAGTTTACTGCAAATGAGAACTACTTCTTGGGCAAGCCTAAGGTTGAAAAGCTGATCTTCAAATTCACAACTGACGAAACCAACGTTCAATTGCTGCAAACGGGTGAAACGGATATGGATGCTCCAGCAGTATCCAAAGACCAAGTTGAACAATTGAAGGAAATGGGCTTCCTGGATTCCACATTGTACCGTACGAATGGCTACGGCTACATCGCATTCAACCACAAGCTGGATAAGTTCAAGGACAAGCGTGTTCGTCAAGCACTGACATACGGCTTGAACCGTCAAGAGATTGTTGATGCCGTATACCAAGGCTATGCAGACGTTATCGACATTCCGCAATCCAAGCAATCCTGGTCTTACACAGATGACGTAACGAAATACAACTTCGATCTGGAGAAGGCGAAGCAATTGCTTGATGAAGCAGGCTGGAAAGTCGGCGCTGACGGTAAGCGTGAGAAGAATGGCGAGAAGTTCGTAATTCACTTCACAGCTTCAACACCGAACCCAGTCAATGATGCAATTATTCCAGTTGCACAGAAGAACTTCGGCGATCTTGGCATCGAGTTCATCGCTGACCAAATGGAATTCAACGCAGTTGTCGACAAGCGTAAGAAGGGCGATTTCGACATGCTGTTCATGGCATGGAGCTTGACGCCAGATCCGCAATCTTCTGAAGGTGTATTCTCAACGAAAGGCTTCCAAAACGATATCGGATACAGCAATTCGAAGATCGATGATTTGTTCAAGCAGGCTAATTCGACTCTCGATGTTGAGAAACGGAAAGGATTCTTCCATCAAATCTATAAAGAGCTGAACGAAGATCTTCCTTACATCTTCATGTACCAACGTCGTGATATGTTCGCAACGAACGCTCGCCTGCAAGGCTTCGATATGTCGCCTTACCGCGATTTCACGTACTCTCTTCCTACTATTCACATTCAATAATCGAACATGCTTATGTTCTTGGAAAGTCCAGCGCTATGCTGGACTTTCTTTTTATTATGGGCTTTAGCCCGTTGAGTGCGTGAACCGCACGAAACAAAAAACCACCCGCTATGCGGGTGGAGGGA